>NZ_CP132360.1:15466-315466 GCF_030758955.1 Agrococcus beijingensis
GCGGAGGCCGGCGTCTCGGCGTCGGGCTGGGACGCGGTCGACGCCGCCCTCGACCTCGCCGCGCGAGCCGGGGTGCCGGTGCGCGGGCTGCTACTCGCCGAGGCGACCGCCGCGCGCACGCGCGCCCGGCTCGACGGCGAGGCGCGCGCCCAGCGGGCCGCCGTGCAGCTGTCGCTGCCGCTCGGCGCCTGCGTGCTGCCGGCGTTCTCGCTGCTCGTGATCGTGCCGCTGGTCGTCTCGATGCTCGAGGGGGCGCTCGCGCCGCTGTCGTAGCCGCCCGCCGGCCCGGCCCGGACCCCCACTGGCGCTTCCCGCACCTGACTGGCGCCTCGCGCACCTGACTGGCGCCTCCCGCAGGTGAGTGGCGCCGCGCGCACCTGAGTGGCGCTTCCCGCAGGTGGGTGGCGCCTCGCGCACCTGAGTGGCGCCGCGCGCACTTGAGTGGCGCTTCCCGCAGGTGAGTGGCGTCTCCCGCACCTGAGTGGCGTCTCCCGCACCTGAGTGGCGCTTCCCTCACCTGAGTGGCGCCTCCGGTGGTCTTGTGCCGCCCGACCGGAGTGCATGCGCCGGAAGAGTCCTAGGTCGCCGACGTACGCTCGGGGCATGCGGAACCTCTTCAGCGCCATCGTCAACGGGATCGCCGCGCTCTTCGGCGCCAACGGCGGACCGCACCCGATCGTCGCCACCGACGTGCCGCGCAAGCCCAAGCGCCGCCGCCGCTGACGCTGCGCGGCGCTGCTGTTCGCGTGGCGAGTCGCCCATCCCGGCCGCAGCGCACGGCAGAGGGCCGGCATCCCGCCGCCACTGCGGATGCCGGCCCTCTCGCGTGCGCCTACTTCAGCAGGGTGCCGCCGTCAGAGACCATCACCGAGCCCGTGGCGTAGGAGTTGAGGTCGCTGCCCAGGAAGAGCGCGACCAGAGCCATGTCGTCGGCCTCGCCCCAGCGGCCGACGGGCGCGGTTGCGTTGTTGATGAGCTCGGTCGTGTCGGCACCGCCGGTCACACCGGGCGTCAGGATGCCGCCCGGGGCGAACCCGTTGATGCGGATGCCGTGCTTCGCGTACTCGAGGGCCGCCACGCGCATGTAGCCGAGCAGGGCGTGCTTCGAGGCGTCGTAGGCCCCGAGCCCCTCGCCTGACGGGTGCATGGCGTCGATCGACAGCGTCACGACGATCTTGCCCTGACGGCCCGTCTCGACCATGTGCTGCGCGACCGGTCGCAGGAAGTTGTGCACGCCGACGACGTTCACGTCGAACACCTTGCGGAGCTGGTCGGCGCCGAGGTCGGCGACGGGTGCGAACGGGAAGATGCCGGCATTGGCGGCAAGCACGTCGACGCCGCCGAACTGCTCGACGACCGACTGCACGAGCTGGGCTGCCTGGTCGGCGTCGGTGACGTCGACGCCCACGGCGAGCGCCGAACCGGGTCGATCCGCGTTCAGCGACTCCGCGATCGC
The DNA here is from genome assembly GCF_030758955.1 of Agrococcus beijingensis. Classification (NCBI taxonomy): domain Bacteria; kingdom Bacillati; phylum Actinomycetota; class Actinomycetes; order Micrococcales; family Microbacteriaceae; genus Agrococcus; species Agrococcus beijingensis. The sequence continues at coordinate 16,923 of NZ_CP132360.1, forward strand.
CGACGACGCCTCGATCTTCAGGTCTGCGATGACGACGTTGGCGCCGGCCTCGTGGTAGCGGCGGGCGATGGCCTCGCCAATGCCCTGCGAGGCGCCGGTGATGATCGCGGTCTTGCCCGCGAGCGAGATGAGTTCCTGGATGCTTGCCATGGTGTGTCCTTCCTCAGCGGAGCCACGCAGGAGCAGCCAGCGCCGTTCCCTCGTGGGTCGTCACCCCTTTCGGGTGATGCATCAGGACCAACTGTTCAAAGTTGAACTATATTCCCGACCTTCGCCGCGGCCGTGGCCGAGCCCGAGTGGCCGCCATCCACAGGCGCCGCCGAACACGGCACGCGAACCTCGCCGCATCCCGCACCCTTGGGGCTCCCCGAGGGAAGGAGAAGGGCATGCGGATGCTCGACAGACTGGTGCAGGAAGAGGACGGTGCCGCGACGGCCGAGTACGTCATCGCGACGATGGCAACCGTCGCGAGGTTAGAGCGCTTTAGATCCCTCGCGCGCCCGGCGCATACGCGCGTTGTGGCGTTCGCGTCGCCAGGTCGCAAGCGGGCGCTTCAGGCAGTCCCGTCGCAGACTCGCGCGCTGCTCTCGGCGCACGTTGGCGGCGTTCGCTTCGCTCGAGAGCCCGCGAATGCGGTTCGCGAACGCCGACCGCGCCAGGCGATGCTCTTCGAGCGCGGCCTCCGTCAGCCTGCCGCGCTCGTAGAGCATCTCGACCGTCTGCAGCGCGCCCTTGGCTGCGTCGAACTGACGGAATCCCATGTCCGGGCCGAGGATCGCGCGCCAGCGGTCAATGGGGTAGCCGATCCACGCTCGGTGGACGCTTGCGGAGGTGGCGTCTCGAGCGAAGATCGCGAGCTCGAGCTGACGCGCCGCGGGTATCCATTCAGCGAGCGCGTCCGCGCGCTCGCGACGCCGCCGAAAGGGCAGCCTTGCTAGCCACACGGCTCCGCCGACGACGCCAGAGCCCACGACGCCCACCAAGGCGTCGGGCCAGCTGACCCCCGCCAGCCAGGCGCCCATTGCCTCGATCACAGGCTCGCGAGCCCGCACTCGCGGCAGCGCCAGACGCCGCGGCCGGAGCCGGTCAACTCCATGAGCACGAGGCAGCGGGGGCACTTCGGCGTGCCGATGCTGTCGAGCGGGTCGTCGTCCATGCGCCCATGATGCACGACAGAGCGCCCGCGGGGTTCCACTCCCAGCGGGCGCTCTGCGGCCGGCTCGTCGACCGGCCTACCCGCGGGCGGCAGGAAGTACGCCCGCGGGATTCTCTCTACCGGCGGCGCTCGCGCAGGATGCGGCGCAACTCCTCGGTGATCGGGTCGTCGCTCATCGGTCGCCCTCGATGCCGAGCCGGGCGGCCTGCTGCTCGCTGGCGTCGCGGTCGTCGGCCTCCGCCGGCCGCACGCCGAGCCTCGCGGCCTGCCGCTGGCTCGGGGTCATGGTCTTCTTGTCGATCGCCTTCGTGAGTCGGGCGATCTTGCGCTCGAGGCGCTGCTGCTCAGTGGTCACGGTGTGCTTCCTTTCGTAGATGCTTCCTGCGGCTGTGCCGCCCGCGGAGGGCCGCGAGGTAGAGGCTGTCGCTCTGGTTGAGCTCCGCGGCGGCCCTCAGGCGCCGCCGCTCTCGGTCGGCCTCGTCGTCGCTCATGAGGCGAACGATCGCCTCGAGGAGCTCAGTGAGGGTGATCAGCCGGCGCCCCTGCAATGGGGCGGCGTCGCCGGGGTCACGCGGCATGAGCTCTCCGGCCGCGCGGCGGCGGAGCGCCGCGAGATAGAGCCGATCGAGCTCGCCGAGCTTGCGCGCTGCGGTGAGGCGCAGCACGTCGCGAGACGCCGCATCGTCATCGACGATCTGCGCCAGCGTCTCTGCCACATGCTCGAGCGTCGCTTCGGAGGAGCCGGATTGCTCCTTCGCCCTGACCTCACGCTTCAGTGGCATCGTCGCCTCCTCGGAGGTTGAGCCCGAGCAGTCGCGAGCGCTGCGCCTCGGCCGCGAGGATGACGCGGTACAGCGCCGTGCGCTCGCCCTGGCTCGTCGTCAGCGCGAGGTCGCGATGCGCTTTCCGGATCACGTCGTCGATGCGGTCCTCGACCTCGACGCGCAGCTCGTCAGCCGTCTGCGCGCCGAGCCGCGCGTAGGCGACCCGGCCGAGTTCCTCCGCCTCGAGCGTGGTGACGCCGATGCGCGCGGCGATATCGCCCCAAGAGTGACCCTCGCGGCGCATGACGACCGCGCGGACCGCGGCCTCGACGGTGGCGTCGTCGCGGCGCGTAATGAGCTCACTCGTCGGCATCGTCGTCGTCCTCGTCGTCGTCCTCGTCGTCCTCGTCGTCGTCCTCGTCGTCGGGCTCGACCTCGATGTCGATGACCTTGGCCGCGGCCTCGGCAGCTGCGGCCTCCGCGGCGGCGGCCTCGAGCGCAGCCGCCTCAGCAGCAGCCGCCGCGAGCGCGGGCGCTGCGGCGATCCGCGCCTTGCGCCGCGCGCTGATCGCCTCCACGGCCTGCGATGCCGCGGCGATCGCGTCGGCCGTCGCGTTGACCGCGACCGCGAGCGGGGAGCCGACGCCGGGCGCGCGCAGGATGGGCGTGGGCTGCGTGTCGTACGTGTCGAGCATGCCGAGCACTCCGAACGCCGCGAGCGCTTCGGCCTTCGCCTTCAGGAGCTTCGCCCGTGCGGTCGCGAGGCCGGCGATCGCCTTCTCGGCGTCGCGTTCCGCGGCCACGGCCCAACGCTCGCGATGCACCCCGACGGCCTCGGCGACGGCGGCCTGCGCGTGGTCGAACGCGGTGGCGCACGCACGGTGGGTCAGGCGCGACTCCTCGAGGTCGTCCTCCGCGTCGCGGATCGCGCGGCGCAGATCCTTCGCGGGCACCGCGCTGCCCGTCGAGGCCGCGGCGCGGGCGCCGGTCTCCGCCGCGGCCTTCGCGGCGCTGAGCGCGTTGTCCGCGGCCTGCACGGCGCGCCTGGCGTCGGTGAGCGCGCCGTAGCGCTCGATCGCCGTCTCGACCTCGGTGCGGACGGCCTTGATGGGGATGGCCTCGAGCTGCGGCAGCACGATTCGCCGGCGAGACTCGTGGTTTCGGATGTCGATCATGGGAGTGCCTTTCGGTGGTCGGTTCAGTGGAAGGGGTTGGGCAGAATCGCGGTCATGTTGACGTCCGGCGCGAGCCGGTAGACCCACAGGCTGCTGTTGGTCGTGTCCGCGACCTCGAGGAGCCCGAGGAGGTGCAGCGCCTGGAGCTGCCGGTCGACGGTCGTGCGCGGCTTCTGCAAGCGCTTCGCGACCTCTCTTGTCGGCGAGCCGGGATGCGCGGCGACGTCCTCGAGCACGGCGAGCCGCATCGGCGGCACCGAGTCGCGGGCGACGCGGAGCGCGAGCCGGAGCGCGGCCTCGCGGCTGTGCCCGATCGCGACCGCGCCGCGCAGCACCTGCCCGATCTGCTTCGCGAACCTCGTCGGAGCCTCCGGGGCGTGCGCGTCGACCATCTCGCCCTTGAAGTCGGTCTGGACGTGCGTCCGCGCTCGGGTCACGAGGTCGGCCGCGGCAAGGATCGCCGTGGCCTCTCCGTCGTCCAGCTCGGTCGGCGTCAGGTCGGCGCCGGCGATGACGCCGCCCGCCGCGGCGGCGAGCTCCTCCCGCATCCTCACTTCGCTGCCGGTGTTGCTCAAGGCCTTGCGGCCCGCGCTGATCCGGCCGCGGGAGGAGTCGACGCGCAGCAGCACGAAGCGATCGCCCATCTCCGAGACGAAGCCGTGCGCGCTGTCGATCGCCGACGTAACGGCGCCCACGATCGTGATGCGGCCCGTCCAGTTGATGACGCGACCGCCGTCGGTGCCGACCTGGCGCCCCCACTTGCCGTCGTAGATCTCCCGGAAGGCCGCGAACATCTGCCCGCGGATCACGCTCGGCATGGCGAGAATCGTCGTGAAGTCCTTGAGGACGAGCACGCCGCGGTCGCCGAGCTCGCGGAGGAGCCCGCCCGTCGCTTCGTTCGTGCGCTCGCCCTTGCTCGTCGCCGAGAGCAGCGCGCCCTCGCTGGCGATCGACGAGACGATCCGGGCGCCGGCACCCGCGAGGGCGTGCACAGTTTCGGTCTTGGCGTTGCCTGGCCCGCTGACGATGAGCCCCCACACCGGGTCGCCGGTCATGAGCTGCACCGCGTAGGCGGAGAGCGAGAAGTCGAGCGCGTCCATGTCGTACTCGAGTCCGAGCCACTCGCGGAAGGCCTCGTGCGCGGCCTCGAGCGTGATCGGCTGCGCCTTCGCGGGCGCGAGGTCGATCGGCGTGCCGCCGTAGGTCTGCTCCACCGGCTCGCCAGCCGCGCGCTCGGCCCCGGTGCGCAGCATCCGTGCAATCTCGCCGTTCGCCTTCCGACCCGTCACGCCCTTGGAGCCGATGAGGTACTCCCGGTGCAGCCGTTGCAGCTCGTCGAGTGCGTCGGGGACGCCGGGATGCCCCTCGAGCGCGAGCCGGATGGCCTGATACGACAGTCCCAGGAAGTCGTTGTGGCCGACGTGCTCGAGGCCGTGCATCTTCTCGACGAGCTCCTCGACCGCGGGCGACGGATCGCCGGCGCGGGCCGCCGCGAGAATCTCGTCGAGGTCGGCGTCGGGATCGACCTTGACCGGCCCGGATGCGAGCACCTCGCGCCAGGCGTCGGGCAGGAACGGGACGTCCTCGAGCTGCGGCGGCCCGTCGAGGCGCTCGCCGTCGGGGCCGTACCAGCGGTAGGGCTTGCCGGTGTCGGGGTGCACGCTCGGCGCGACGACGCTGTAGCGGTGATGCCGTTGGCAGACCTCGACGTCGGCGCCGGGGTTGGTCGCGAGCATCACGCCCTCAGGGATGCGGTAGAGGTGCTGGCGGCTCGGACTCGACTTGCCGCGCGCCGTGCTCGTGAACGTCGGCGGCAGAGGCTCGCCCGCCTTCGCCTCGAGCTGCGCGAGGGTCTTCGCGCCCTGCTTGCCGCCGTAGCCGTCATCCACGTCGATCGCGACCGTGCCGTCGTGACGGATCGCGATGTTGTCTCCGCCGCGGTCGCGGCGCCAGGCCTTCACCTTGTCGGGCGTGACGGTGCCGACGTGGCCGGTCGAGCCCTTGGGCGGGTTGACCTTGCCCTGCACCGGGATCGGCCAGAGGCCCGTCTTCCGGTAGGCCTTCGCGCTCTTGCCGTAGATGCCGCTCACCGGACGCCTCGCAGCGAGAGGGCGACGATGCTCTTCCAAGGGACGACGAGCCGGTCGGCATCGTCCTCATCGAAGATGACCACCGCCGGCGTGGCCGCGACGATCGTGCCCTCGATCGAAGGGCCGAGACCGCGGGGCATGAGCAGCGCGCGCCGGCCGGCGAGGTCGTCGAGCGGGCGGCTCATCGTTCGGCCCGCTTCCAGGCGTCGACCGCGGCGTCCGCGATCGCCTTCTTCATGAGGAGCACGGCCTGCCGGCGTCGCTTCTCGTGAGGCCAGAGGCGAGCCTCGGGCATCGAGGAGTCGAGCTCCTCGAGCCACGCATCGAGGTCGTCGCCGTCGAGCTCAGGCTGCCACTTCTTCGTCGCGGGAAGGCCTTGCGCCTCGCGGCGCGCGTTCTCGGCCGCCCAGCGCGCGGCGACGGCGCGGCTGGCCGAGGCGCTTCGCTCCTCGGGGCTGAGGCGGGCGTTGAGAGCCCACGCGCCCTTGCGGCCGATCGCCGCCATGCGGGCGCGTGTCTCGTCGTCGGCGGGGCACGTCATCGCGCACCGGCCTTGAGGATCGCGCCGAGACGGGCGCGGAGCGCGGGCGACGGCTCAGGCGCGGCTGCGATGGCCGCGGCGTGGATGCCGTCAGGGTCTTGGAGGAGTGGGTCAGGAGCTGCGGTCGTGGAGCGCATTGCATGCCAATCGGAAGATGACTTCCGACGGATGCACTCTTCCCCGGCTCTTCGTCCGGGCTACCACCGTTGCCGGCGTGCTACCAATCGTCGCCCGCGATGCGGACGATTCCACCCAACCGCCCGCGCGCGCAGTGGCTTTGAGAACTCCCCGTCTACGGGGCATTGGCAAGACGTGATCCCTGGCGCGGATTGCTTGGGCGTCCCACCTGCCTCGAGTGTAGCGGAAGTGGCCTCGCCGCGTACCATACGCCTCGGCGTGTCGCGCGAGGGTCGGCGAGGCGGCTGCGGCGGCGTTATCTGACAGCGAGAGCGTTCCGGGAATGTAGGAGGAGGTGTGGTTGTCGATCAACGTCTCTTCTCTGGGGTAGGGGGGGTAGTTACATTCCCGGAACGTCGAGAGTCGATAGTGCGCGCCGAATCGTCGAAATAGTGGCGCAGCTGGTCGCAGAGCGGGGGGTTAGTTACATTCCCGGTGCGTTATAGCGCCGCGACGCGGGGAGTGGAGCGCCGCCGCGCACTTCGAGCCGCCGACCACGGCGGCCGAGGTCGAGGCCGGATCGGCGCGCCAGACTCGAGCCGGGGTGCCTCTACCTCCCCGCCGAGCGAACGCGGCCAGCGAGACGCGACGATCGCCGGGCACGCCTCAGTCGCGACGGTGCCCGCCGTCGCGCTTAGGGCGTACCGGAGGCGCGCCGGCCTCAGCGGCGGAAGCGGATCGACACGGTGCGATCGAGCGCCGCGTCGCTCATGCTGCGGCGGTTGCCCTGCCCGACGCTGTGGACGACGACGTCGACGAGCGCCTCGAGAGCGGCGCGGCGCCGGGTGAGGGACAGGCCGCGCCATGCCTCCGCCACGTCCTCCGCGGCGACGACGCCAGAGAGCGCGCCATCGTCGTCGAGTCCGGCGCGGAGCTTGGCGTCGAGCTCGTCGATCCGCGCCCGCGCCCGCTTCGTCAGGCGCACGCGCTCGGCGCGGTCGATCAGCCCGTCCTGCTCGTCGTCGCCCGCCTGCCGCACGTTGGCCGCGAGCCGCTCCCGCTCGAGGCGCAGCTTGTCGACGTCGGGGCGCTCGCGGTTGACGAGGAGGTCGGCGCCGCGGGCGGCGATGTACTGCACGACGCGCGCCTCGACGAAGCGGTCGAGAGGCTCGCCCTGCCGCATGAAGTGGGCCATGCTGCGGCATCGGTAGGAGTGAATCTTCCGGGCGCCGCCGCCTGCGCGGATGGGCTCGCCGCACCGCTCCCCGGCGAGCGCGAGAGCCGCCGCGGCGCGCTCCTGCGGGTCGAGGCCGGCGAGCGCGGCGTCGAGCTGCTGCGGCGTGAGGGCCGCGACCGCCGCGACCACGGTGCGCCGCTGCGGGTCGAGGGTCGCAGCAGCAGCCGCGCGGGCCTCCGGCGCGAGGGCCGCGACCGCCGCGACCACGGCAGCGCGCTCGTCCGGCGTGAGCGCGGCGGCGTCGGCCTCGCTCGCCTGGTCGAGCGCGAGCGCCACCTTCGCGATAGCGGCGTCGTCGCGCCGACCGTGCCCGCCGCAGACCGCGATGCCCGAGAGCAGCCACTTCCGCGCGGGGCCGGGCGACGTCGTGCGCTCGGGGTTCGCGAGCCGCGCCTTGGCCGCCTCCCACTGCTCGACGGTCACGAGCGCCGGCCACGCGCCCGCCCGGCACGTCTCGCGCGTGATCGCGGCCTGGTCGTAGCGCTCGCCCGGCTTCGGCGCCTCGAGCGGCAGCAGCGCGGCGTAGTAGGGCGACATGAGCATGCGCCGCAGCGTCGTCGGGCGGAAGGGCGCGCCGTCTGGCAGCCGCGGGTTGCTGGGATCGGAGCCGACGACGGGCAGCGTGCGCTTCTTCGCTTCGTTCCACTCGGCGGCGATCGACCGCAGCGGCACGCCCGCGAGGAAGTCGGCGTACAGGCGCCGCACGTCGTCCGCGCGCTCGCCGTCCAGCTCGTAGGCGTGCCCCGCGTTCGCTTCGCCCCGCTGCGCCCGCTTGTCGCGCTCGGCCTTCGTGACCCATCTGTAGCCGTAAGGGACGCGGCCCGACGTTGGTATCCCGTCCTCCTCACGGCGCGCCTTGTTCGCGTTGACGCGGCGCTCCGCCTTCGTCTCGCTCTCGGCGCGGGCGACCGACGTGACGAGGTTGGCCATGAGCCGCCCGTTCGTCGTCGAGAGGTCGAGCTCGCCGTCGACCGTGATGATGTGCACGCGCAGCGTGGTGAGCCGCTCGAGCGCGGCGAGCGAGCGCCCGAGGCGGTCGACCTTGCGCACGACGAGCACGTCGAAGCGGCCAGCCTTCGCGTCCTCGAGCATCCGGTCGAACGCCGTCCCCGTGCCGCGCTCGCGGTAGCCGCTCGTCGCGTCGTCGCGGTAGACCTCGACGACGTCGTAGTCGCGCGCCGCGGCGAGGCTCTGACAGCGCGAGACCTGCACCTCGATGCCGTCGGGCTCGGCAACGGATTGGCGGGCGTAGATTGCGGCGCGGACGGGGCTTGTCGGGGTCATGGACTTAGTGTGCCCTACCCCACCCACCGCCGCGGCCGTGGGGTTCGCCGGGCTGCTGGTGGTGATCCTGCGCTCCGATGAGGTGCGCGCGGTGCTCACCGACATGGTGCAGCGCGCGCTGACCGTGCAGTAGATGCGGCCGTCCAGGAAGGCGCTGGACGGCCTCCGCGGCGAGCTCGGTGCGGTCACGGCCGAGCTCGCCGCGGCGCTGCCGGCGGCGGTGCTCGCGATCGGCATCGCCGTGGCGGCGGTGGCTGCGACCGCTGCCCAGGTGGGGCTCGAGCAGTCGGCCGGAGCTGCGGCGCGAGCAGCCGGTCGCGGCGACGATCCGGCGCTCTACGCCGACGGCGCGGCGCTGCGGGTCGAGCCGCAGGGAGAGCTGGTGTGCGCGGTGCTCGAGCGGCCGGCGCTGGGCGGGGCGCTGACGCTGCGGGCCCGGAGCTGCGCGCACGGCGGCGGTCGATGATGCGAGCTCGCGCGAGCGGCGAGCGGGCCTGGCGCGGCGAGGGCGGCGCCGGGGCCGCGCTGGCGCTCGCGATCGCGACCGCTGCGCTGCTGCTGGCGCTGCTGGTCGTCGGTGCCGGCACGGCCTCGATCGCGCAGGCGCGGGCTGCTGCCGCCACCGATGCCGCGGCGCTGGCTGCGGCCGACGCGCTCGCCGGATTCGCCGACGGCGCGCCGTGCGCGCTCGCCCAGGCGGTCGCGTCGGCCAGCGGCGCGCGGCTCGAGGGCTGCGCGCTGCGCGGGCTGGAGGCGAGCGTGACGACGGCCGTCCCGGTGGGCCCGTGGAACGCATCCGGCACCGCCATCGCGGGCCCGCCGACAGGGAGCGTGCCATGACGGCGTGTGTACAGTGTCGATCCGTGGCCTCTCTGCCACGACAACCCCCAGGAAGCAGTGAGCGTGAGCATGGGCAAGAAGCTCGTCATCGTCGAGTCCCCGGCGAAGGGCAAGACGATCGAGCGGTACCTCGGTGAGGGATACCAGGTGCTGGCATCGGTCGGCCACATCCGCGACCTCGTGAGCCCTCGCGACCTGCCAGCCGAGCTGAAGAAGGGCTCGTACGGCAAGTTCGCCGTCGACGTCGACAACGGCTTCGCTCCTTATTACGTCGTCAGCGACGAGAAGAAGAAGACCGTCGCCGAGCTGAAGCGGGCGCTCAAGGACGCCGACGAGCTGATCCTCGCCACGGATGAGGACCGCGAGGGAGAGGCCATCGCCTGGCACCTGCTCGAGGTGCTGAAGCCCAAGGTGCCGGTGAAGCGGATGGTGTTCCACGAGATCACCAAGGACGCCATCGAGGAGGCCCGCAACTCGATGCGCGAGCTGAACATGCCGCTCGTCGACGCGCAGGAGACCCGGCGGATCCTCGACCGCCTGTACGGCTACGAGGTCAGCCCCGTGCTGTGGCGCAAGGTGCGCCAGGGCCTGTCGGCCGGGCGCGTGCAGTCGCCCACCGCGCGACTGATCGTCGACCGCGAGCGCGAGCGCATGGCTTTCGTGCCCGCCGCCTACTGGAGCCTCACCGCGCAGTTCGAGGCCGACGCCTCCCGCTTCGGCGCCCGCCTGGTGCGCCTCGACGGCGCGCGCGTTGCCACCGGCAGCGACTTCGACGACCGCGGCCAGATCAAGGGCGTGCGCACGATCCTCGACGCGCCCGCCGCCGAGGCGCTCGCGACCGAGCTCGAGCAGGCAGCCTTCACGGTCGCCGGCGTCGAGTCGAAGCCCTACCGCCGCCGCCCCTCGGCGCCGTTCACCACGTCGACGCTGCAGCAGGAGGCGGGCCGCAAGCTCAAGCTCTCGGCGAAGCAGACGATGTCGGTCGCCCAGTCGCTCTACGAGCAGGGCTACATCACCTATATGCGCACCGACTCGCCATCGCTGTCGGGCCAGGCCATCAAGGCCGCCCGCGACCAGGCGACCGCGCTCTACGGCCCGGGCTCCATTCCGCAGGCGGCCCGCCACTACTCGGGCAAGTCGAAGTCGGCGCAGGAGGCGCACGAGGCGATCCGCCCTTCAGGCGACGCGTTCCGCACGCCGGCCGAGGTCAAGTCGTCGCTGACGCCCAACGAGCACCGGCTCTACGAGCTGATCTGGAAGCGCACGGTCGCCAGCCAGATGATCGACGCCACCGGCCAGACCGCCACGATCACGATCGCGAGCGAGAAGACCAGCCGCGGCGTCGCCGAGTTCACCGCCTCCGGCACCGTCATCACCGAGCCCGGCTTCCTGCAGGCGTATGAAGAGGGCAAGGATGCGTCGCGGTACGCCGACGACGCGGAGTCCGACTCGACCCTGCCCGACGTGAAGGCGAACGACCGGGTCGACCTCGCCGAGCTCGAGCGCAAGGACCACGTCACCACGCCCCCGCCGCGCTACACCGAGGCGAGCCTCGTCAAGGCGCTCGAAGAGCTCGAGATCGGCCGGCCGTCGACCTACGCGTCGATCATCGACACGATCGTGCGCCGCGGCTTCGTCACGCAGCGCGGCGGCGCGCTGGTGCCCGAGTGGATCGCGTTCTCGACCATCAAGCTGCTCGAGGACAACCTGGGCGACTACGTCGACTACGACTTCACCGCCGAGATGCTCGCCGACCTCGACCGCATCGCCGACGGCGAGCTCGACCGGCAGGACTGGCTGCAGCGCTTCTACTTCGGCAGCGACGTGCGGCCGGGCCTCAAGTCGACCGTCGAGAACCTCGGCGACATCGACGCGCGCGCGGTCAACTCGATCCCGGTCGCCGACGGGGTCATGCTGCGCGTCGGCCAGTACGGCCCCTACCTCGAGGGCACCGGCCCCGACGGCGAGGTCAAGCGCGCCAACATCCCCGAGGACCTCACGCCCGACCAGCTCACGCCCGAGAAGGCGGCAGAGCTGTTCGCCGAGGAGCCCGCGCAGGATCGCGTGCTCGGCCAGCACCCCGAGTCCGGCCTCGACGTGGTCGTGAAGAACGGCCGCTTCGGCCCCTACATCGAGGAGGCGCTGCCCGTCGAGCTCGACGACGAGGGCAAGCCCGTCGCGCCCAAGAAGGGGAAGGCCGCGCCCAAGCCGCGCCGCGCATCCCTCTTCAAGTCCATGGAGCCCGAGTCGGTCGACCTGCCGACCGCGCTCAAGCTGCTGAGCCTGCCGCGCGTCGTCGGCCTCGACCCGGAGTCTGGCGAGGAGATCTCGGCGCGCCCGGGCCGCTACGGGCCGTTCCTCACCAAGGGCACCGACACCCGGTCGCTCGAGGAGGAGGATCAGATCTTCTCGATCACGCTCGAGCAGGCGCTCGAGAAGTTCGCGCAGCCGAAGTACGGCGCCCGGAAGGCCTCGAGCGCGCTCAAGGAGTTCGACGCCGACCCCGTCTCGGGCAAGCCGATCAAGCTGCGCGACGGCCGCTTCGGCCCGTACGTGACCGACGGCGAGACGAACGCGACGATCCCGCGCGGCGAGGACGTCGAGGCGGTCACCTTCGAGCGCGCCGTCGAGCTGCTGCAGATCAAGCGCGAGAAGGGCCCCGCCAAGAAGCCGGTGCGCAAGGCGGCCGCCAAGCCTGCGGCCAAGAAGCCCGCCGCGAAGAAGCCTGCGGCCAAGAAGCCGGCCGCCAAGCCCGCCGCGAAGACGCCGCCGAAGACGACATGACCGGCGCCTTCATCACCCTCGAGGGCGGTGACGGCTCGGGCAAGTCGACGCAGGCCGCCCTGCTCGGCGACTGGCTCGAGGCGCAGGGCCGCACCGTCGTGCGCACCCGCGAGCCCGGCGGCACCGCGCTGGGCGTCGAGATCCGCCGGCTCGTGCAGCACACCGAGGGCCATGTCGCGCCGCGCGCCGAGGCGCTGCTCTACGCCGCCGACCGCGCGCACCACGTCGCGACGCTCGTGCGGCCCGCGCTCGAGCGGGGCGAGGTGGTCGTGCAGGACCGCTACCTCGACTCGTCCGTCGCCTACCAGGGCGCCGGTCGCGAGCTCGACGGCCAGCAGATCCGCGACCTGTCGCTGTGGGCCGCCGACGGGCTGCTGCCGCACCTGACGCTGCTGCTCGACATCGAGCCAGCGGCCGGGCGGGCGCGCATGGCCGCCCGCGCCGACGCCGTCTACGACCGGCTGGAGGAGACGGGCCTCGACTTCGCCGAGCGCGTGCGCGCCGCCTACCTGGGCCTCGCCCAGGCCGAGCCGGAGCGCTTCGCCGTCGTCGACGCATCCGGCACCCCCGACGAGGTGCACGCGAGCGTGGTGTCGCACGTGCGTGCGATGCTCGAGGCGCGCTGACACGCGCGGCGCGCACGGCAACGACAGGACGACGGGGAGCGATGAGCGACTGGAGCGAGATCGTCGGCCAGGCCGACGCGGTCGCGCAGCTGCGCCGCGCCGCCTCGGTCGAGGGCGAGGATGCCCGCGGCACCATGACGCACGCGTGGCTGCTGACCGGCCCGCCCGGCTCGGGCCGCTCGAACCTCGCCTACGTGTTCGCGAGCGCGCTGCTGTCGTCGCCGGCCGGCATCGAGCCCGAGGTGGCGACGCTCGTCGAGGCGCGCACGCACCCGGATCTCGTGACCCTCTCGACCGAGGGCGTGCTCATCACCATCGCGCAGGCCCGCACCGTCGTGCAGCGGGCGTCGCTCGCACCCTCGACCGCGCGCTACCGGGTCGTGGTCGTCGAGGACGCCGACCGGATGGCCGAGCGCACCTCGAACGCGCTGCTGAAGGCGCTCGAGGAGCCGCCGCCCGAGACGGTCTGGATCCTCTGCGCCCCCAGCGAGGCCGACCTGCTGCCGACGATCCGCTCGCGGGTGCGCACGGTCAACCTGCAGGTGCCCGACACCGCCGACGTGGCCCGGCTGCTCATGGAGCGCGACGGGGTGGATGCGGCGGTCGCCGAGCGCGCGGCGCGCGAGTCGCAGAGCCACATCGGCATGGCACGGCGGCTCGGCACCAGCGAGGAGGCACGGGCGCGCCGGGCCGAGACGCTGCAGATCGCCATGCGCGTGTCGACCTCGGCGTCGGCGGTGCTGGCTGCCGCGCGCTACGTCGAGATCGCGACCGCCGACGCCGAGGCGCTCTCGGCCGAGCGCGACGGCGCCGAGCGGGCGCAGGCGCTGCACCAGCTCGGCATCGAGCCCGGCGGCACGGTGCCGCCACAGCTGCGGAAGCAGATCAAGGAGCTCGAGGACGCCCAGAAGCAGCGCGCGAAGCGCGGCATGCGCGACGGTGTCGACCGCATCCTCGTGGATCTGCTCTCGCTGTACCGCGACATCCTCATGACCCAGCTGGGCACCGGCCGCGAGCTCGTCAACGAGGCGATGCGCCCGACCGTGCAGGCCGCCGCCGACTACCTCGCGCGCGCCGCGGTGATCGAGGTGCTCGACCAGCTGCGGCTCGCGCGCGAGCGCATCGAGGCGAACGTGCCGCCGGTGCTGGCGCTCGAGGCGATGCTCGTGAGTGCCGCCCGGGCCGCCCAGCGGCGCTGACCGCCGCCGCACGGCCGCCCGGCCGGGCCAAGGGATAGCCCGTGGCAATATCCTGGCCGCATGCTCCGCTCCCGCCGCGGCTTCGCCGCACTCGTCGCCGCCTCGGCGAGCCTGCTCCTGCTGACGGGCTGCGTGCTGCTGCCGCCCGCGCTGCCCTCGCCCGGGCAGCCCTCCGGCTCCTCCGGCTCCTCCGGCTCGCCCAGCGGCCCCGGCAGCGTGTCGGCGCCGGTATGGAGCCCGACCGGGGAGGACGTGCCGGCCGACCTGGCGCCCTACTACGGCCAGAGCGTCGACTGGCAGGGGTGCGGCAGCAACTGGTGCGGCATGGTCACGGCCCCCATGGACTGGTACGGCTCGGTCGACGACGACATCGAGGTGTCGGTGGTCGTGGCGCCCGCGACGGGTGACCGCCTCGGGGCGATCCTGTACAACCCCGGCGGCCCGGGCGCATCCGGCGCCGACTACGTGCAGCAGTTCGCCGACTTCCTGGTCGCGCCCGAGGTGCGCGAGCGCTACGACCTCGTCGGCTTCGACCCCCGCGGCGTCGGCGGCTCGACCCCGATCTCGTGCTACGACGACCCGAAGGAGCTCTACGACTGGCTCTGGGAGCTGCCGCCGAGCCCGGCTCCCGAGCCGCTCAGCGACGAAGACCTGCAGCTGCAGCTCGAGGACGCCCAGTGGTTCGCCGACTCGTGCCTCGAGAACACCGGCCCGTTCCTGGAGTTCGTCGGCACCGAGCAGGTCGCCAGCGACATGGATCTCATCAGGGCGCTGCTCGGCGAGGAGAAGCTCGGCTACCTGGGCGTCTCCTACGGCACGCTCATCGGCTCGACCTACGCCGACCTGTTCCCCGAGAACGTCGGCCGCATGGTGCTCGACGCGGCGGTCGCGCCCGATGCCACCGACGACGAGGGCACGCTCTTCCAGGCCTCGGGATTCGAGCTCGCCTACGGCAACTTCGTCGACGACTGCCTGCAGCAGCGCGGCTGCCCGTTCACGGGCTCGCGCGACGAGGCGATGCAGCAGACGGCCGCCCTGCTCGACGCGCTCGACGACGACCCGATCGAGGTCGCCGACGGCCGCGGCCTCGGCTCCGGCGCGCTGTTCGTGGCCATCGCGGCGAACCTCTACAGCGACGCCCAGTGGTCGACGCTGCGCACCGTGCTGGCCGACGTCATGGCGGGTCGCGGCGAGAGCGCCTTCGCCCAGGCCGACGCCTACTACGGCGTGCGACCCGACGGCACCTTCGCCGACAACTCGCTCGAGGCCCTGATCGCCGTGAACTGCCTCGACGCGCCGGCGGTGACCGACTTCGACCAGGTGCGCGCCAACGCGCAGGAGATCATGGCGGCCGCGCCCACGCTCGGCCCCGACTTCGTCGGGCTCAGCAGCTGCGCCGCCTGGCCGTTCGAGGCGACCCGCGAGCCGCACGCGATCACCGCGCCGGGCGCCGATCCGATCATCGTCATCGGCGGCCTGAACGACCCGGCGACCCCCTACCAGCAGTCGGTCGAGCTGGCCGCGATGCTCGAGTCGGGCGTGCTCATCTCGGTCGACGCCGAGGGGCACAGCCAGTACAACGGCGTGAACCGGAACCGCTGCGTCGACGAGCCCGTCAACGAGTACTTCCTGACCGGGGTGGCGCCGACGGCCGACCTGACCTGCTGAGCCGCGCGGGCGGGATCAGCCGCGGCCCACGTCGCTCGGCCAGCGCCAGTCGGCGACCTCCGGCATGTCGACGCCGTGCTCGCGCGTGTGCGCCCGAGCCCGGGCACGCGCATCCGCCAGATGCTCGAGCACGTCGGCATGTGCCTCGGCCATGCCGGGCACGCGCTCGATGACGTCCATCGCCAGCCGGTAGCGGTCGAGGTCGTTGAGCATGACCATGTCGAACGGTGTGGTCGTCGTGCCGCGCTCGAGGTAGCCGTGCACGTGCAGCTGGTCGTGCCCCGCTCGCCTGTAGGTGAGCCGGTGGATGAGCCACGGATACCCGTGGTACGCGAACACGATCGGCTTGTCGCGCAGGAGGATGCGGTCGAACTCGGCGTCCGGCAGGCCGTGCGGATGCTGCTCCTCGGTCTGCAGGCGCATCAGGTCGACGACGTTCACCACCCGCACCGTCAGGTCGGGCACGAGCTCGCGCAGCAGCGCGGCGGCGGCCAGCACCTCGAGGGTCGGCACGTCCCCGGCGGCCGCCAGCACCGCATCCGGAGCCCGGTCGGCCGTCTCGTTGCCGGCCCACGGCAGGATGCCGAGGCCGCGCGTGCAGTGCTCGACGGCCTCCTCCATCGTCAGCCACTGCGGCTCGGCGTGCTTGCCGGCCACGACGACGTTGATGTAGCCGGTGGAGCGCAGGCAGTGGTCGGCGGTCGACAGCAGCGTGTTCGCGTCGAAGGGCAGGTAGACGCGCATCACGTCGGCGCTCTTGTTGAGGGCGACGTCGATGAAGCCCGGGTCCTGGTGGCTGAAGCCGTTGTGATCCTGCCGCCACACGTGGCTCGAGAGCAGGTAGTTGAGGCTCGCGATGGGCTCGCGCCACGGCACGTGCAGCGCGGCCTCGAGCCACTTGGCGTGCTGGTTGAGCATCGAGTCGACGATGTGCGCGAACGCCTCGTAGGTGTTGAGCAGGCCGTGCCGGCCGGTGAGCAGGTAGCCCTCGAGCCAGCCCTGGCAGAGGTGCTCGCTCAGCACCTCCATCACGCGCCCCGTCGGCGCCAGGTGCTCGTCGCTCGGCAGCGTGACGCCGTTCCACTGCTTCTCGGTCGCCGCGTAGACGCCGGGGGCCAGGCGATTGGATGCGGTCTCATCGGGCCCGAAGACCCGGAACGTCTCCGGGTTGTCGCGGATGACCTCGGCGAGCCAGGCGCCGAGCACGCCGGTGGACTCCTCGTCGTCGGCGCCGCGGGCCGCGACGTCGACCTCGAAGGCGTGATCGCGGAAGTCGGTCAGCCGGAGGTCGCGGCGCAGGAGGCCGCCGTTGGCGACCGGGATGGCGCTCATGCGGAGGTCGCCATCGGGCGCGTGGGTGGCGACGATCGGTGCCGGGGCGCCGTGCTCGTCGAACAGCTCGTCGGGGCGGTACGAGCGCAGCCACTCCTCGAGCTGGCGCCGGTGCCCCTCGTCGTCGCGCACGCCCGAGAGCGGCACCTGGTGCGCGCGCCAGGTGCCCTCGACCTGCTCGCCGTCCACGCGCTCCGGCCCGGTCCAGCCCTTCGGGCTGCGCAGCACGATCATCGGCCAGGCGGGACGGGCGCCCTGGCGCCCCGCAGCCGCATCCGCCTTCGCATCCGCCTTGATCGTCGCGATGCGGTCGAGCGCGTCGTCGAGCGCGGCGGCGAAGCGCGCGTGCGACTCCTCGGTCGGCTCGCCCTCACCGACCGAGACGACGATGGGCTCGTGGCCGTAGCCGCGCATGAGCGCGACCAGCTCGGCCTCGGGGATGCGCGCGAGCACCGTCGGGTTCGCGATCTTGTAGCCGTTGAGGTGCAGGATCGGCAGCACGACGCCGTCGGCTTCGGGGTTGGCGAATTTGTTGCTGTGCCAGGCGGCCGCCAGCGGCCCCGTCTCGGCCTCGCCGTCGCCGATGACGCAGGCGACGAGCAGGTCGGGGTCGTCGAAGGCGGCGCCGTAGGCGTGCGCGAGCGAGTAGCCGAGCTCGCCGCCCTCGTTGATCGAGCCGGGCGTCTCGGGCGCGGCGTGGCTGGGGATGCCGCCGGGGAACGAGAACTGGCGGAAGAGGCGCTGCATGCCGCGCTCGTCGCGCGTGATCTCGGGGAAGCGCTCGGAGTAGGCGCCGTCGAGGTAGGCGGCGGCGACCACGCCAGGGCCGCCGTGCCCGGGGCCGGTGACGAAGAGCGCGCGCTGATCGCGCTCGCGGATCGCGCGGTTCAGGTGCGCCTGCACGAACGTGAGCCCCGGCGTGGTGCCCCAGTGGCCGAGCAGGCGCGACTTCAGGTGCTCGCGGGCGAGCGGCTCGCGCAGCAGCGGGTTGTCGAGCAGGTAGATCTGCCCGACGCTCAGGTAGTTCGCGGCCCGCCACCACGCGTCGACCTGCGCGAGGTCGTTCGCCGTCGGTGCGGACTGCCGGTGCTGCCACGTTGCCATGCCTTCGAGCCTGGTGGAGCGCATCCGCTCGGTCAAGGAACCGGCCCGGGACTCGGCCGAGCTCGTCGCGCGGGATCGTCGGTCGGCCGTGTCATGCGCTATGATCGTTGATCGTGCCTCGGCACGCCGCCTTAGCTCAGTCGGCAGAGCGATTCACTCGTAATGAATAGGTCCGGAGTTCGATTCTCCGAGGCGGCACCAGCGCGCAGGGCCCCGCAGAAGCGGGGCCTTCGTCGTGTCTGCCGCTACCCGCTACTGGGCTGGTTCGGTAGAGGTGTCCGCCTGCATTCGGCGCTCGCGCCGGAGCCTGCCGAACGCGCCGACCAGCGCGCGCGCCGCGACGTCGCTCACGCCGTCGATCAGCAGCAGTGCGACCGTGCCGCCGACGATGAATGCGATCAGCACCAAGACCATCTCCATGGCTACGACTCATCCTCGATCGTCGACGTTCGCTCAGCATAGGTCGCGGCAGCGTCGCGCGACAGGGGCCCAGGCCGAGAATCCGCCCCGGCCGTTAGCCTGAGCGCATGAACCGCGCACTCCTCATCGTCGACGTGCAGAACGACTTCACCGAGGGCGGCGCCCTCGGCACGCAGGGCGGTGCCGCCGCCGCCGCCGCGATCACCGAGCACCTCCGCACCCACGCCTACGACCTCGTCGCCGCCAGCCGCGACTGGCACGACGGCGAGAACGACAACGGCGGCCACTTCGCGAGCGGTGAGCCCGACTTCGTCGACACCTGGCCCGCGCACTGCGTCGCCGGCACCGAAGGGGCCGAGTACCACCCGGCGCTCGACGTGCTGGCGATCGACGTGCACATCAAGAAGGGGCAGGGCAAGCCCGCCTACTCGGCGTTCGAGGGCACGACCGACGACGGCGAGACGCTCGACGAGGTGCTCGAGGAGCAGGGCATCGAGGCGCTCGACGTCGTCGGCATCGCCACCGACTACTGCGTCAAGGCATCCGCGCTCGACGCGGCGCTCGCGGGCCTCAAGGTGCGGGTGATCGACGGGCTGACGTCGGCCGTCTCGCCGGAGTCGCGCGCGACGGCGCTCGACGAGCTGCGCGACGCAGGCGTCGAGGTCGTCGCCACGGCGTGAATATTTGCTTAGCCATCCATAAGTAGTTCGACAACATGTAGTCTGCCTGCATGGCTTCCTCTCCGTCGCACGCCCGCACCGCACGCAGAGGCGTGCCCGTCTGGCTCCGGGTGCTCATCCCGGCCGTGCTGATCCTCGGCTGGCTCGCGGCGATGGGCCTCGGCGGCCCCACGTTCGGCCGCCTCTCGAGCGTCGTCTCGAACGACCAGACGAGCTTCCTGCCCTCCAGCGCCGAATCGACCGAGGTGCAGGCCGTGCTCACCGAGTTCCTCGGCGCCGACGAGATCCCGGCGATCGTCGTGGTGGCGGGGCAGGACGACCTCGACGCATCCGCCCTCACTGCCGTCGACGAGCTGCAGCAGGCGGTCGTCGACATCGAGGGCGTGGTCGAGTCGTCGCCGGTGATCCCCAGCGACGACGGGCAGGCGGCGCAGATCGTCGTGCTGCTCGACGCGAGCGGCTCCTCCGAGCAGCTCACCGACAGCGTCGAGGCGCTGCGCGCCGAGGTGGCGGATGCGGGCCTCGGCGAGGGCGTCGAGGTCGCGGTCACCGGGCCGGCCGGCTTCAGCGCCGACATCGGGGCGGCGTTCGCGGGCATCGACGGGATCCTGCTGCTGGTGGCGCTCGGCGCGGTCTTCGTGATCCTGGTGATCGTCTACCGCTCGCCGCTGCTGCCGGTGCTCGTGCTCCTCACCTCGGTCGCGGCGCTGTGCCTGGCGATCCTGGTGGTGTTCGGGCTCGCGCAGGCGGGCGTGCTGACGCTCAGCGGGCAGACGCAGGGCATCCTCTTCATCCTGGTGGTGGGTGCCGCCACCGACTACGCGCTGCTCTACACCGCGCGCTTCCGCGAGGCGCTCGGCGAGACCCGCTCGCGCTGGCAGGCCACGCTGCGGTCGCTGCGCGGCTCCGCCGAGCCGATCGTCGCCTCGGGCGGCACGGTGATCGCGGGCCTGCTGTGCCTGCTGCTGAGCGACCTGGTCTCGAACCAGCAGCTCGGCCCGGTCGCCGCGATCGGCATCGCGGCCTCGATCCTGGCCGGCCTGACGCTGCTGCCGGCGCTGCTGCTCGCCTTCGGCCGCGTCGCGTTCTGGCCGTTCGCGCCCACGCCCGAGCGCCCGCGCACGAAGCCCGCGGGCAAGGGCCTCTGGGGCGGCGTCGCCCGGCTCGTCGACCGGCGCACCCGCACGGTCTGGATCGCGACCGCGGTCGTGCTCGGCATCGGCGCCCTCGGCGTGACGCAGCTGCAGGCCGACGGCGTGCCCTCGAGCGAGTTCGTCGTCGGCGAGTCCGAGGCCCGCGACGGGCAGGCGCTGCTCTCGGCGCACTTCCCGGGCGGCTCCGGCTCGCCCACGCAGATCGTCGTGCCCGAGGCCGATCAGGACTCGGTGGCGGATGCGGTGGCGGGCATCGACGGCGTCGAGAGCGTCACGGTCGTGAGCGAGGATTCCCCCTCCGGCACGATCCCCCTGCCGGTCGACCCCGCATCCCCGTTCGCCGCCGCGACCCCCACCGTCGTCGACGGCACCGTCCTGCTGCAGGCGACGCTTGCCGACGCGCCGGACAGCGACGCGGCGCAGGAGGCAGTGCGCGAGGTGCGCGACGGCGCCCACGCGGCATCGCCCGACGCAGCCGTCGGCGGCGCGACCGCGACCGCGATCGACACGAACGACGCATCCAGCCGTGACCGCGGCCTGATCATCCCGATCGTGCTCGCGGTGATCTCGCTGATCCTGATGCTGCTGCTGCGCTCGATCGTGGCGGCGGTGCTGCTGCTGGCGACGACCGTGCTGTCGTACTACACGGCGCTCGGCGTCGGCGCGGTGCTGCTCGGCTGGCTCGGCATCCCGGCGATGGACCCCTCGGTGCCGCTGTTCGCGTTCGTCTTCCTGGTGGCGCTGGGCGTCGACTACAACATCTTCCTGATGACGCGGGTGCGCGAGGAGGTCGGCCGGCTCGGCCATCGCGCGGGCGTGCTGAAGGGGCTGCGCGTGACCGGGGGCGTCATCACCTCGGCGGGCGTCGTGCTGGCGGCGACCTTCGCGGCGCTCGGGGTGATCCCGGTGCTGTTCCTGCTGCAGCTGGCGATCATCGTGGCGCTGGGCGTGCTCATCGACACGACGCTGGTGCGCTCGCTGCTGGTGCCGGCGCTCGCGCTCGAGATCGGTCCGAAGACGTGGTGGCCGTCGAAGCTGGCACGCGAGCGGTCGGATGCGGAGGAGCGCACGCCTGAGACGGCGCGCGTCGAGTCGTAGGCTGGGGGCAGACCCCGCGATCGGCGCGGCGACGCACTAGCGTCCGGCCGTGCGGATCGTATACGATCAAGCCACCCCGACGAAGGAGTCCTCCATGTCCTCCACGACCGCGACCCTCGAGACCAAGGTGCTCGACGACGTCCACGGCAAGCTGTTCATCGGCGGCGAGTGGATCGACGGCGAGCAGGGCACGATCGACGTGCGCGACCCCGCCACCGGCGAGGTCATCAAGCAGATCGCCAACGGCTCGGTCGAGGACGGCGTGCGCGCCCTCGACGCCGCCGTCGACGCGCAGGAGGCCTGGGGCCGCACGCCCGCGCGCGTGCGCGGCGAGATCCTGCGCAAGGCGTTCGACCTGCTGCAGGAGCGCAAGGAGGAGTTCGCGCTCCTCATGACCCTGGAGATGGGCAAGCCGCTGGCCGAGGCTCGCGGCGAGGTCGCCTACGGCGGCGAGTTCCTGCGCTGGTTCTCGGAGGAGGCCGTGCGCATCGACGGCCGCTACATGATGACCCCCGAGGGCACCGGCCAGATGATCGTCACGCACCGCCCCGTCGGCCCGTGCTTCCTCATCACCCCCTGGAACTTCCCGCTCGCGATGGCGACCCGCAAGCTCGGCCCGGCGCTCGCCGCCGGCTGCACCGCGGTCGTCAAGCCCGCGACCCTCACGCCGCTCACCACGCTCGCGCTCGTCGCGCTGCTCGAGGAGGCCGGGCTGCCGAAGGGCGTCGTCAACGTCATCACGACGAAGTCGACCGGTGCGCTCTCGGAGAAGCTGCTCGCCGACCCGCGCCTGCGCAAGGTCTCGTTCACCGGCTCGACGCCCGTCGGCGTGAACCTGCTGAAGCAGGCCGCCGACAACGTGCTGAAGGCCTCGATGGAGCTCGGCGGCAACGCCCCGTTCGTCGTGTTCGACGACGCGGACCTCGACAAGGCCGTGGAGGGCGCGCTGCTGGCGAAGTTCCGCAACATCGGCCAGGCATGCACCGCGGCCAACCGCTTCATCGTGCACGAGTCGCTGGCCGACGAGTTCGCGCAGCGCGTCGGCGACGCGGTCAAGGCCATGAAGATCGGCCGCGGCACCGAGGAGGGCGTCACGATCGGCCCGCTCGTCGAGGACAAGGCCGTCGCGAACGCCGTGCGGCTCGTCGAGTCGGCGGTCGCCGACGGCGCGACGCTCGTCACCGGCGGCAAGGCGATCGACGGGCCCGGCTCGTTCTTCGAGCCGACCGTGCTCGACGGCGTCAACGCCGACATGGCGGTCTCGATCGAGGAGATCTTCGGCCCGGTCGTCGCGATCCAGCGCTTCCGCACCGAGGAGGAGGCGGTGCGGCTCGCGAACGGCAGCGAGTACGGCCTGGTCGGCTACGTCTTCACCGAGGACACCAAGCGCGGCCAGCGCATGATCGAGCTGATCGACACCGGCATGATGGGCCTCAACGTGGGCGTCGTCTCGAACGCCGCAGGCCCCTTCGGCGGCGTCAAGCAGTCGGGCCTCGGCCGCGAGGGCGGCGCCGAGGGCATCCACGAGTACCTCGAGACGAAGTACACGCTGATGCCCAACCCCTTCGCCTGATCTCCGAGGGCCCGGCCGGAGCCCAGTGCCCGGCCGGGTTCTGCACAACGCAAGCCCGCCGAGCTGATTCCGCGGCGCCGCAGCCCCGATGGGTGCGGCAGCCGCAGAGCGGTCCCCGCGGGCTTGCGTTGTGCTGGAGGCGAGACGCAGGGGCGGGGCGGATGGGTTCCTGTCAGTCCGCGGGCGCGAGCAGCTGGTGGGTGGCGAGCTCGCGGTAGAGCGGCGACGTGTCGAGCAGCTCGGCGTGCGTGCCGGTCGCCAGCACCCTGCCGCCGTCGAGCACGACGATCTGGTCGGCGTCGACGACCGTCGCCAGCCGGTGCGCGATCACGAGCGTCGTGCGGCCCTCGCTCGCCACCTCGAGCGCAGCCCGCAGCGACGCCTCGTTGCGCGCGTCGAGGTTGGCGGTCGACTCGTCGAGCAGCAGGATCGGCGTCGCCGCCAGCAGCGCGCGGGCGATCGCCAGCCGCTGGCGCTCACCGCCGGAGAGCAGCACGCCGCCCTCGCCGACCTCGGCGTCGAGCCCCCGCGGCGCGCGCCGCACCAGGTCGCCGAGGTTCACCGCGTCGAGCGCCTCGAGCAGCTGCCGGTCCTGCGCATCGGGGGCGGCGAGGCGCAGGTTGTCGCGGAGGGTTCCGGCGAGCACCGGGGAATCCTGCTCGACGTAGCCGATCAGTGAGCGCAGGCTCTCCCGGTCGACCTCGCGCACGTCGACGCCGCCGATGCGCACCGACCCCGCATCGACGTCGTAGAAGCGCTCGACGAGCGCGAACGTCGTCGACTTCCCGGCGCCAGAGGGGCCGACGAGCGCCGTGCGCGTGCCGGCCGGCACGGCGAACGAGACGCGCTCGAGCACCGTGCGCGGCTCCTCGGCCGAGGGGTACGCGAACGAGACGTCGTCGAACGCGACCATGGGCGCACCCGGCCGAGGTGCCAGCGCGACGTCGGCGTCCGCATCCGCCTCGCTCGGCAGCCGCACGATCTCCTGGATGCGTCCGAGCGCGCCGAGCGCGACGCTCACGGCCGAGATCGCGCCGGCGAGCTGCCCGAGCGGCATGATCATGAGGAAGAGGAACAGCAGGAAGCCGACGAGCTGCGCGATGCCGATCTCACCGGTCGCGACGCGCAGCCCGCCGACGCCGAGCACGACGAGGAACGCCAGCTGGAGCGCGACGCCGAAGAGCGGCACGACGAGCGCGGAGATCCGAGCCACGCGCACGCCCGCATCGAAGGCGCCGGCAGAGCGCTCGTCGATGGCCGCGGCCTCCCGCGCGGTCGCGCCGGCGGCCCGCACGGTGCGCACGGCGCTGATCGCGCGCTCGAGCGCGCTCGTGAGGTGGCCGACCTGCTCCTGCGCCTGCCGCGACGCGCGCGTGAGCATGGGCATGACGGCGAGCATCACGGCGATGGCGCCGGCGAGCACGAGCACGGTCAGCCCGAGCAGCAGCGGATCGATGATGAGCATCGCGATGACAGCGCCGACGAGCGTGAGCACCCCGCCGATCGACTCCACGAGGCCCTGCGTGAGCACGGCGCGCAGCAGCGTCGTGTCGCTGCCGACGCGGCTGACGAGGTCGCCGATGCGCCGCTCGTCGAACTGCGCGATCGGGAGCCGCAGCATGCGCGCGACGAGCGTCCGTCGCGTGCGCAGCACGACGTGCTCACCCAGCACCTGCAGCAGGAAGTGCTGGAAGCCGTCGAGCACCGCGCCGACCACGACGATCACGAGCAGCAGCACCGGCAGCCATGCGAGCGGCCGCTCCTGCTCGACCCGCGCGATGAGCTCCTGTGCGAGCGCGGGCTGCGCGAGCGCGAAGCCCGCGCCGAGCACCGAGAGCACGATCGCCCCAGCCAGCAGCCCCTTTTTCGGGAACAGATAGGGCAGCAGGTCGCGCACGCTCGCGCGCGGCCCGTCATCCGCGCTGCGCCGCCTGCCGAACATTCCTCGTCGCTCGCTCATCGCATCCATTCTCCCGCCTCCCGCGCGTGCCGATGTCGGTGGCAGGGCCTAGCATCGGGTCTCGTGCCAGCACCTGTCATCGAGGCCAAGGGCCTGACGAAGCGATACGGCGACTTCACGGCAGTCGACGGCATCGACTTCGCCATCGAGCCGGGGGAGGCCTTCGGCTTCCTCGGGCCCAACGGCGCCGGCAAGTCGACCACGATGCGCATGATCGCGGCGACCTCCACGCGCACCTCGGGCGACCTCAGCGTGCTCGGCTTCGATCCCGCCGATCACGGCCCCGAGATCCGCGCGCAGCTGGGCATCGTGCCGCAGGCCGACCAGCTCGACGAGGAGCTGCGGGTGATCGACAACCTCATCGTCTACGGCCGCTACTTCGGGCTGCCGCTCGACTACGTGCGCCGCCGAGCCGAGGAGCTGCTCGAGTTCGCGCAGCTGACCGAGAAGCGCAAGGCGCGCGTCGACGGCCTCTCGGGCGGCATGAAGCGGCGCCTCACGATCGCCCGTGGGCTGATCAACGCGCCGAAGGCGATGCTGCTCGACGAGCCGACCACCGGGCTCGACCCGCAGGCGCGGCACGTGCTGTGGGATCGGCTGTTCCGGCTCAAGGAGGAGGGCACGACGCTCGTGCTCACCACCCACTACATGGACGAGGCGGAGCAGCTCTGCGACCGGCTGGTGGTCGTCGACAAGGGCCGGATCGTCGCGGAGGGCAGCCCGGCAGCCCTCATCAAGCAGTACTCCACCCGCGAGGTGCTCGAGGTGCGCTTCGGCTCGTCGCGCAACGAGGAGGCGGCGCGGGCGATCGACGGCATCGGCTCGCGCATCGAGGTGCTGCCCGACCGCGTGCTCGTCTACGACGACGACGGAGAGGCGGCGATGGCGGCCGTGCACGAGCGCGGTCTCGCGCCGATCACGAGCCTGGTGCGCCGCTCGAGCCTGGAAGACGTGTTCCTGCGCCTGACGGGAAGGTCGCTGATCGAATGAGCGGCATCAGCATGCAGGCCAGCGGCCTGGCGGCGAGCGGCAGCGTCGACCACGCCCTCGTCGCCCGTCGCTCGCGCGTCTGGGGCTGGTGGTTCGTGGCCGAGCACCGCATCCGCGCCATGCGCTCCTACGTCGCCTCGGCGGTGCTCATCGGCATCGGCTCGCCGTTCCTGTTCCTCATCGGGCTGGGCGTCGGCCTCGGCCTGCTGGTCGACGCGAACCGTGGCTCGGAGGGCGTCGACGGGGTGCCGTACCTGGTGTTCCTGGCGCCGGCGCTGTCGATGGCCGGCGCGATGCAGACGGCGTCGCAGGAGAACACCTACGGCGTCTTCGGCGGCTTCAAGTGGTTCCCGATGTTCTTCGCGATGAACGGCACGCCGCTGGGCGCCGCGCACATCGTCGTCGGCTTCCAGGTCGCCGTGCTCGTGCGCGTGGTCGTCGCACTCGTCGCGTTCAGCCTGGTGATGATGCTCTTCGGCATCGGCGACCCGCTCGGCGCGCTGGTGCTCATCCCCATCGGCCTGCTGATGGCGACCGCGGTCGGCTTCGCCGTGATGTCGTGGGTGGCGACGCAGACCGAGGACCGCGGGCAGCTGTCGTTCATCGAGCGCTTCGTGGTCGTGCCGCTGACGCTCTTCTCGGGCACCTACTTCCCGCTCGAGACGCTGCCGGCGCTGCTGCAGTGGATCGGCTGGATCTCGCCGCTCTGGCACGCCGCCGAGCTGGGCCGGGCCGCGCTGTACGGCGCCCCGCTGCCGCCGTTCATGCTGCTGGTGCACGTGGGCTTCCTGGTGCTGCTGGCGCTGGTGACCTGCCTGCTCTCGATCCGCACGTTCCGGAAGCGGCTCGACAAGTGAGCGAGCTGCTGATCGAGGCGCCGGCGCCCAAGGTGCGGGGGCCGCTGCGCGGCATCTACGCCGGCAACACGCGCTCGGTCGTCGCTCGAGGCCTGCAGGTGATCGCCAAGAACAACTGGCTGATCGTGCTGACGGGCTTCTTCGAGCCGGTGTTCTACCTGCTCTCGATGGGCATCGGCCTCGGGGCGCTCATCGGCACGGTCGAGTTCTACGGCGTCGACGTGCCGTACGCCGCCTACATCGCGCCCGCGCTGATGGCCGTCAGCGCGATGAACGGCGCCGTCTACGACTCGACGATGAACGTCTTCTTCAAGATGAACTTCGCGAAGCTCTACCAGCAGATGCTCTCGACCTCGCTGGGTCCGCTCGACGTGGCGCTGGGCGAGATCCTGCTGGCGCTGTTCCGCGGCCTGCTCTACGCCTGCGGCTTCATGCTCGTGACGACGATGATGGGCCTCAACCTGTCGTGGACGGCGCTGCTTGCGATCCCGGCGGCGCTGGTGATCGCCTTCGGCTTCGCGTCGTTCGGCATGGCCGTGACGAGCTACATGAAGACGTTCCAGCACCTCGACTACGTCTACTTCGTGATGATGCCCATGTTCCTGCTGTCGGCCACGTTCTTCCCGATCGAGGTCTACCCGCAGGGCGTGCAGTGGGTGATCCAGGCGATGCCGCTGTGGCACGGCGTCGACATGATCCGGCAGCTGACGACCGGCCTCGTGCAGCCGACGATCCTGCTCCACCTGCTCTACTTCGCGGTGATGATCGTCGTCGGGCTCTGGTTCACGACGACCCGGCTGCGCGCCCTCTTCCTCCGCTAGAGCTGCTTGGCGGCGTGCCGAGCGACGCGCACCCGGTTGCCGCAGGCATCCGAGCACCAGCGCTGCCGCGCACTCGACTGCACGAAGTAGAGCGGGCAGTTCGGGGCGAGGCAGGGGCGGATGCGGTGGGCCGGGTCGGTGAGGATCTCGAGCGCCTCGACCGCGATGCGGCCGCGAGCCGCCTCCCAGCAGTCGCCCGCTGCCGGCTCGAGCGCGGGCCGGCCGTCGCGCCACCCGAAGCGGCGCACCTCGCGCTGGACGCCGAGCGAAGCATTGAGGATCTCCGCCGCCTCGTCGAGCCGCATGGGCGCCACGGGCGTGCGCGGGTCGTCGGTCGCCTCGGCCGCGATCGCGCGGAGCGCGTCGCGCAGCGCTCGCCACTCGCGCAGCTCTGCGACGTCCGGAAGGGCGGCATCGTCGGCGACGAGCCCGGTCGCGACCGACCAGTCGCGCAAGCCATCGGCGTGCTCGATCGCGTCGAGGTGCTCTCCTCGGCGCATCCACCGCGTGTTCATCAGCTCGACGGGGGCGGGAGCGCCCAGCAGCGGCGAGAGGGTGGGCTGGCGCACGCCGCCATCCTCCCACCGCCGCCGGGCGCCGTCGCTCATGCCTCGATGACCGGGAACTCGATCGGCGTGCCGAAGGCGCTGTTGAAGGTGTTGGTGAGGAAGTTGAGGCTGACGTGCCCGATGATCTCGGCGAGCTCGGCGTCGTCGAGCCCGGCCTCGCGCGCGGTCTCCACGGCCGCGGCGCCGACGTGGCCGCGCTCGACGATGACGGCGTGCGCGAAGGCGAGGATCGCGGCCTCCTTGGGCTCGTCGCTCTGCGCGGAGCGCGCTGCCTCGAGCTGCTCGCGCGGGATGCCCGCCTTCGACGCCAGGTGCATGTGGGTGGAGAGGCAGTAGCTGCAGCCGTCGACCTGGGCGACCAGCATCGCGAGCTTCTCGCGGGTCTGCGCGCCGATGACGCCCTTCGCGAGCTGCCCGGACATGCCGACGTAGGTCTGCAGCAGCACGGGGCTGACGGCCATGGCGCGCACCATGTTCGGCAGCACGCCGAGCGAGCGCTCGATCGCATCGAAGACGCCCATCACTGCGGGGTCGTCGTGCTGTCGGTCTGCGATCTCGAGGACGGGGTTCATGTTGCTCCTTCGATGGGCGCCCGGGCGGCACCGCGTCCTCAGAGACAACTAATGGTCAACGGCGTATATTCCCATTACTTGGAACGCCGTCGCCCGGCAGTGCTCAGCGCGCGGTGAGTCTGCGGGCGTAGCGTGAGGCCATGCCGACCGTGCTCGTGTTCGCGCCCGCGCCGATCCTCACCGTGACCATCGAGGAGCACCGGGACGAACCCGATGTGCACTTCCACGTCGGTGGACAGGGGGTCTGGCAGGCCCGCATGCTCACCGCACTGGGTGTCGACGCCGTGCTCGTGTGCACGGTCGCCGGCGAGGCGGGTGCCATCACGCGCCACCTGCTGGACGACGAGGGATTCCGCGTGGTCACGATCGACCGCGAGGGCGTGAGCCCGGCCTACGTGCACGACCGGCGCGGCGGCAAGCGGGTCGCGATCGTCGAGGCGCAGGGCGAGCCGCTGTCGCGGCACGCGCTCGACGCGCTGTACTCCGCCACGCTGCGCGAGGCGGCCGAGGCCGACCTGGTCATCCTCTCGGGCCCCGACGGCGAGACGATGCTCGAGGCCGACGTCTACCGGCGGCTCGCGAGCGACATGCGCGAGCTCGGCCTGACCGTGCTGGTCGACCTCGCCGGGAACCGGCTGGAGGCGGCGCTGGCCGGCGGCGTCGACGTGCTCAAGGTCAGCCACGAGGAGCTCGTCGCCGACGGTCGCGTCGACGACGACGGCGACGACGAGCAGCAGCTGCTCGACGCGGCTCAGAGCCTGGTCGACGACGGCGTCTCGCTCGTCGCGGTCACCCGCGCCTCGGAGGGCTCGATCGTGGTCGGCGGCGGCGGCGCGTGGCGCGTCGTCGCGCCCGAGCTCGAGCCGGTCGACCCGCGTGGCGCGGGCGACTCGTACACGGCAGGGCTGGCATCGGTGCTCGCGGCCGGCGGCAGCCATGCCGAAGCGGTGCGCACCGGCGCGGCCGCCGGGGCCGTCAACGCGACCCGGCGAGGGCTCGGCACCGGCGATGCCGAGGCGATCCGGGCGATCGCCAGGAAGGTCGACCTGCAGCAGATCGGCGAGGGAAGCGACGAGGGGAAGGCCAGCTGATGCGCGCACTGATCACCAATGACGACGGGATCGACTCACCGGGCCTGCTCGCCCTCGCGCGCGCTGCCGCCGACGCGGGGCTCGAGGTGGTGATCGCGGCGCCCGCGCACGAGCACTCGGGCGCCAGCGCATCCATCATCGCCACGCAGGGCGCTTCGGTGACGGCGGCGGGCGGCAAGGGCACCGTGCGCTCCGAGCGCCGCAGCCTGCCCGGCTTCGAGACGGCCTACGCGGTGCACGCGGCGCCGGCGCTCATCACGCTGCTCGCGCTCCACGGCTCGTTCGGCGGCACCCCCGACGTCGTCCTGAGCGGCATCAACCGGGGCGCGAACGTCGGCGGCGCGATCATGCACTCCGGCACCGTGGGCGCCGCGCTGACCGCGGCGCAGGGCGGTGTGCGGGCGCTGGCGGTCTCGCTCGACGTCGGGCTCGTCGAGAGCAGCGCGGAGCACTGGGAGACCGCGGCGGTGCTGGCGCGGCAGGCGCTGGCGAGGCTGCTCGGCGCGCCGGCCGGCACCGTGCTGAACCTCAACGTGCCGAACGTCGCCGACGCGGCGGGCCTCGAGCTCGTCGAGGCGCCGCTCGCGCCCTTCGGCATCGTGCAGACCACCATGACCGAGATCGCCGGCGACGACGTGCGGCTGTCGATCCGCGAGCATCGCGCCGAGGAGGCGCCGGGCTCCGACATGGAGCGGCTCGCCGCCGGGCACGCGACGATCCCCGCGGTCAAGACGATCGCCCAGCGCACCGGCTGACGCCCGCCCGGCCGGACGCGTTCGGCCCGCCACCTCCGAGGGGCAGCGGGCCGAACGCATCCGTCGTGCAGCGCGTCAGCGCTCCATGTCGATGTCCTTCGTCTCCTTCGAGATGAGCAGCGCGATGAGCGTCAGCACGCCCGCGCCCGACAGGTACACGCCGACCCAGAAGGGGCTGCCGCCGCCGGCCGTCCACAGCGCCACCGCGATGAACGGGGCGAGCGCGGCGCCGAGGATCGACGAGACGTTGTAGCTCACGCCCGAGCCCGTGTAGCGCACGTTGGTCGGGAAGAGCTCGGGCAGCAGCGCGCCCATCGGGCCGAAGGTGAAGCCCATCAGCGACATGCCCAGGATCAGCCACAGCATCACGCCGAACGTGCCGCCGCCGGTGAGCGGCACCCACAGCAGGCCGAACGCGATGATCGCGAGCGTCACCCAGATCAGCAGCTTGCGACGGCCGAAGCGGTCGGCCAGGGGGCCCGAGACGAGCGTGAAGATGCCGAAGAACACCACGCCCACGATCAGCATGAGCACGAACGTGTTGTACGAGTAGCCCAGGCCCGGCACTGCGGCATCGACCGGGGCGCGGCCGTAGGTGAGCGAGAACGCGGTCATCAGGTAGAAGAGCACGTAGGTGGCGAGCATGAAGAAGGTGCCCAGGATGAGCTCCTTCCAGTGGCCGCGGAACACAGTGGCCAGCGGCAGGCGCTGGATCGAGCCGGTCGACTTCGCCTTCTCGAACGAGGTCGACTCGACGAGCTTGAGCCGCACCCACAGGCCCACGATGACCATCACGGCCGAGAACAGGAACGGGATGCGCCAGCCCCACTCGAGGAACGCCTCCGACGGCATCGAGGGGTCGTCGCTCGGCAGCAGCGCCGCGATGACGAGGAAGAGGCCGTTGGCGATGATGAAGCCGATCGGCGCGCCCAGCTGCGGGAACGTGCCGTACCAGGCGCGCTTGCCGGCCGGCGCGTTCTCGGTCGCGACGAGCGCCGCACCCGACCATTCGCCGCCGAGCGCGAACCCCTGCGCGAGGCGCATCAGCACGAGCAGCGCCGCGGCGAACCAGCCGATCTGGCCGTAGGTCGGCAGCGCGCCGATCAGGAACGTCGCGATGCCCATCGTCAGCAGCGCGCCCACCAGGGTGATCTTGCGGCCGTGCTTGTCGCCGAGGTGGCCGAAGACGATCGAGCCGATGGGGCGGGCGACCATGGCGGCGCCGAACGCCGCGAACGACGCGAGCAGCGCCGTCGTGTCGTCGCCCGTCGGGAAGAAGAGGTGCGGGAACACCAGCACGGCGGCGGTCGCGTAGACGTAGAAGTCGTAGAACTCGATCGTGGTGCCGATGAGGCTGGCGAAGATGACGCGGCCGCGCGAGTTCGCGGGCTTGGGCGACGCGGCGGTCGCCTGGGTGGCAGAGGTGGACATGCTGCTTCCTGGGGATGCGTTCGCGCGCGGTGGTGCGGGGTGTGCAGCGCGCGGGGTGGGAGCGGTCCGCTCGTGACGGGCCGGCCGTGTCGGAGCCTGCATCGGCTCCCGGAGGACGACAGTCCATTGTAACGGGTGCAGCATCCTACGGCCATGTCCTGTGCGGGGCCGGTGGAACGCATCCGCCCGCCGTCGGCGTGACAGGCGGGCGGATGCGTCGGGTCGCGTCGCGGTGCGTCGGCTCAGCCGTGCAGGAACCGCAGCGCGAGAGCGGCCTCGACGACCGCCTCGGCCGCCTCGCGGCCCTTGTCCTCCTTCGAGCCCGGCAGGCCGGCGCGGTCGATGCCCTGCTGCTCGTCGTCGAGGGTCAGCACGCCGAAGCCGATCGGCTTGCCGGTGCGCAGCGCGACGTCGGTGAGGCCCTGCGTCGCCGACGCCGAGATGTACTCGAAGTGCGGGGTGCCGCCGCGGATGATGACGCCGAGCGCCACCGCCCCGTCGAAGCCGGCCTCGAGCGCGCCCTGCGCGACGACCGCCAGCTCGAAGGCGCCCGGCACGGGCAGCTCGACCACCTCGGCGCCCATCTCGGCGAGCGCGCGGCGCGAGCCCTCGAGCAGGCCGGTGGCGATCTGCTCGTGCCAGCGGCCGTGCACGATGGCGATGCGGAGCCCGCTGGCATCCAGCGTGCTCGCGGTGGGACGACCTTCTCCGGCCATGGTCAGCCCTCTCCCTGCTCGTCGTTCTGGGCGATCACGGCCGGCAGCGCGTGACCCATGCGGTCGCGCTTGGCCGACAGATACTGCTCGTTGAACTCGCCGACGCCGACCAGCAGCGGCACGAGCTCGCGCACCTCGATGCCGTGCTGCTCGAGCGCCTGCTGCTTCAGCGGGTTGTTCGACAGCAGGCGGATCGCGCTGAGGCCCTGCTGGCGCAGGATGCCGGCCGCGGCGCCGTACTCGCGGGCATCGGCGGGCAGGCCGAGGGCGAGGTTGGCGTCGAGCGTATCGAGGCCGTCCTCCTGCAGCCGGTAGGCCTTCAGCTTGTTGATCAGCCCGATGCCGCGCCCCTCCTGGCCGCGCAGGTAGATCACCATGCCGTTGCCCGACTCCTGCACCTGCTGCATGGCGGCGTCGAGCTGCGGACCGCACTCGCACTTCAGCGAGTGGAACGCCTCGCCCGTGAGGCACTCGGAGTGCACGCGCACCACGGCGCCGTCGGTGAGCTGCTCGCCCGCGATGATCGCGACGTGGTCGGCACCTGTCTGGCGGTCGCGGTAGGCGGCGATGCGGAAGGTGCCGAAGCGGGTCGGCACGTTGGTCTCGACCTCGAACGACACGCGCGCGGACTCGTCGGCGCGGCCCTTGCAGGCAGTCGGGATGCCGCCGGCGTCCAGGTAGTCGATGAGCTCCTCGATCGTGATCACCGGCAGGTCGTGCTCCTCGCCGAACGCGATCAGCGACGGCAGCCGGCGCATCTCGCCGCCGTCCTCGACGAGCTCGCCGATGACGCCGACCGGCGCCAGGCCCGCGAGCTGCAGCAGCTCGACGGCGGCCTCGGTGTGGCCGGAGCGCTTGCGCACGCCGCCCTGCACCGCGCGCAGCGGGATGATGTGGCCGGGGCGGCGCAGGCTCGCGGGCGTGCTCTCCGGGTCGGCCAGCACCCGCAGCGTGTGCGAGCGGTCGTCGGCCGAGATGCCCGTGCTGCTGCGGTCGGCCGCGTCGACGGTGATCGTGTAGGCCGTCTGCCGCGAGTCCTCGTTCTCGAGCACCATCAGCGGCAGCTCGAGCTCGTCGGCCCGCGCGTCGGTCATCGGCGCGCACAGGTAGCCGGACGTGTGGCGCACCATGAACGCGATCCACTCGGTCGTCGCCAGCTGCGCCGACATGATGAGGTCGCCCTCGTTCTCGCGGCCCTCGTCGTCGACGACGACGATCGGCTTGCCCGCTCGGAGCGCCTCGAGCGCGACGGTGATGGTGGTGATGCTCATCGGGCATCCTCTCGCTGCAGCATGCGCTCGACGTGCCGAGCGACGATGTCGGTCTCGATGTTGACGCGGTCGCCAACACCTCGGAATCCCAGGGTCGTGGATTCGAGCGTCTCGGGGATCAGCGACACCTCGAACCACTGCTCGGCGGCGCCGGGCTCGCTCACGGCCGAGGCGGTGAGGCTGATGCCGTCGACGGTGATCGATCCCTTCCGCACCACCAGGTGCGCGTGCTCGGCGTCGAGCGAGATGCGCACCGTGCGCTGCCCGTCGCCCTCGACGATCGAGAGCACCGTCGCGGTGCCGTCGATGTGCCCCTGCACGATGTGGCCGCCGAGCCGGTCGCCGACCGCGGCCGCGCGCTCCAGGTTGACGCGGTCGCCCGCCTTGCGGTCGCCCAGTGTGGACATGTCGACCGAGATCTGCATGACGTCTGCGGTGAACGCATCCGCCGTCTGGTCGACGACGGTCAGGCAGAGCCCGTTGACGGCGATCGAGTCGCCATGGGAGGCGTCGCTGACCGCCAGCGGACCGCGCACGGTCAGGCGGTACGCGTCGCCGTTCGGCTCGAACGAGATGATCTCGCCGAGCTCTTCGATGATGCCGGTGAACATCACTGCTCGCTCTCTGTCGTGGCCTCGACCAGGAGGTCGCGGCCCAGCTGCTCGAGCCGCGTGACCGTGAGGCGCCGCTGCTCGTCGATGGTGTCGACGCCCAGGTCGTCGAGTGCGATGCGCGGACCCCCGAGGAGGGTCGGCGCGAGGTAGATGGTGAGCCGGTCGGCGAGACCGGCGCGGATGAAGGCGCTCGCGAGCGTCGGCCCGCCCTCGACGTAGAGGGTCTGGATGCCGTCGGCGGCGAGGGCGAAGAGCTCGCGCTCGAGATCGTGGCCGGCCGTGCGCAGCCCCTTGGGGTGGCGCCGGAGAGCGGCATCCGCGGGGATCTCGCGGGTGCCGAAGACCACCGGGATCGGCTGCGGCACATCGCTGCGGCCGTCGATGCGGGCGGTGAGCTGCGGGTCGTCGGCGAGCACCGTGCCGGTGCCGACGGCGATCGCGTCGTGCAGGCTGCGCTCGCGATGCACGTGGGCACGCGCGTCGGGACCGGTGATCCACTGGCTCGTGCCGTCGGCGGCGGCGGCGCGGCCGTCGAGCGACTGCGCCCACTTGACGGTCACGCGGGGGCGGCCGGCGCGATGCATGAAGGTCCAGTCGGCGATGAGCGCGGCGGCCTCCGCCTCGTCGGCGCGCTCGGTCGCGACGCCTGCCGCGGCGAGGCGGCCGGCGCCGCCCGAGGAGGCGTCGCCCGGGTCGGCGGCGCCGTAGACGACGCGGGCGATGCCGGCGTCGAGCAGGGCCACCGCGCACGGGCCGGTGCGGCCGGTGTGGTTGCAGGGCTCGAGGGTGACGACGGCGGTGGCGCCGCGGGCGTCCTCGGGGCGCAGCCGCGAGAGCGCGTCGACCTCGGCGTGCGGGGTGCCGGCGCCGCGGTGCCAGCCCTCGGCGAGCATGCGGCCGTCGGGGGAGAGGATGACGGCGCCCACCTGCGGGTTGACGCCGCGCGGCCCTCGCCGCGCGAGCTCGCGGGCGCGAGCCATCGCGTCGCGCTCTGCGAGCGAGATCCCTGCCATGACGTTTCCTCTCCGAAACGCGCGCGGGGATTGCGGGGTCGGTGACCCCACGTGCGCCTCTCCTCCGGACTTTGACCGTCGGTGCCGGAATTCCACCAGCTCAGCCGATCACCCCGCTCGAAGCTCGAGCGGTGCTCTCGGGTCGCGGACTCTCACCGCCGGTTCAGACTCGCACTGACCCCGGGCACGTTGCACTGCCACCTTACAACTCGCGTGTCGCGCCGCTCATTCCCGAGTGCCGGCCCGCACCGGTCCCGACACGGCTGGTCGGTCAGCACAACGCAAGCCCGCCGGCGCCGTTCCGCCAGCCGGTGCTGTGCTGCCCGGCAGCGGCCGCAGGTTCTGCCGTCGCGACTTGCGTTGTGCGAGCGCAGGACGGGCGGCAGGTCTGTCCACAGGTGGCGGGGCGCGTCGCTCGGACGAGACCGCAGGTCGGTGATCCTCTCCGCCATGTCAACGCTCAGACCGCTCCGTCAAGGGCCGTTCAAGGTCGACGAGTACCAGGAGCTGCGCGCTCAGGGCAACGCTCGAGCCGCGATCGAAGAAGGACTCCGCCTGGGCCTGCTCGTCCGCGCTCGTCGCGACGTGTACGCCTGGCTGCCTGCGCCCGACCCGCTGGTGGCCGCGCTGCGCATCGGCGGTCGGCTCGCGTGCGCCTCGGCGGCTGAGGCGCTCGGCCTCTGGGTGCCGCGCGACCGCCGCCTGCATGTGCATGTCTGGGACGGTTCCACCCGGCTGCGTGACCCGAAGGATCGTCGGCGGCGGCTCGAGCAGCGTGACGGGGTCGTGCTGCACTGGGAGGATCTCGATCCGCACGACGGCAGTCGATGCACCACGTCCGTGGGCTCGGCGATCCGATGCATCGCCGAGTGCTGCGGCATCGTCGAAGCGGTCCGGGTGGCCGACTCCGCGCTGCAGCGCAACGTCGCCGGCCGCGCCGAGGTCGCCAGGGCGCTCGAGGGCCTGCGGTGGAACGAGCTGCCCGCGATCGACGCCGTCGACGGGAAGTGCGGATCGGGCTACGAGACCGACGCCAAGCTGCTGCTGCTCGCGGCCGGACTGGTGTTCGAGCAGCAGGTGGTGATCGCGAAGGTCGGCACGGTCGACTTCGTGCTGGGCGGATGCGTGATCGTCGAGGTCGACGGCAGGGAGACCCACGAGTCGACGTTCGAGCAAGACCGGGCGAGAGACGCGGAGGCGATGCTGCAGGGCTACCTGACGGTGCGGATCTCGGCGCTCTGGCTGGAGCGCAACCCACGGCGGTTCCTCGAGCTGGTGCGGCAGGCGCTGCTGCTCCACCCGCGCGGCTGACCAGGCGCGCCGGCCACTCGCAGCCGCTGTCGGCGCACAACGCAAGCCCGCCGGTCGATTCGCGCGGCCGATCGAGCGGCCTGACCCCGCATGGCTGGACATTCGGATGCCGGGCTTGCGTTGTGCGCCGGGGGCCGGGCCCGGGGCCGGGGCCGGGTTGAGGGGCGAGCGGGCCGGGTCAGTCGAGCGGCGGCCAGGGGCGGGCGCCCGCGGGCATGCCGGAGGGGGTGCGGATGGCGCGGTGCTGCACGACCGGCTCGCCCCGCTGCTCGCCCTCGCCGGTGCCGAGGTAGGTGAAGCCGGCGGCCTTCGCGACGCGCATCGAGCCGAGGTTGCCGTCGTAGCAGGCCCAGTGCACCTCGGGCCAGGTCAGGCATCCCTCCGCGTGCCCGGCGACCGTGCGCAGCGCATCCGACATCAGGCCCTTGCCCTGCGCGTCGGGGTGCAGCCAGAAGCCGACCTCGCCGGCGATCGTGCGCAGGCCGATCACTCCTGCGAGCGGGCCGCGCAGCGACTCGCGGATCGCCCACACGCGCTCGTCGTGCTCGCCGCGCCAGCCCGACGGCGCGAACTCGCGCACGAAGCCCTCGGCGTCGGCACGCGAGTAGGGCCATGGCGTGTCGAGGAAGCGCTCGGCCTGCTCGGTCGAGCACGCCTCGACGACGCGGTCGATGTCGTCCTCGCGGAGCGCAGTGAGCACCACCTTGCGGCCCATCTGGGGCAGGGTCGGGCCGGCCAGGGGGCTCATTGCTGACTCCTCGAGCTCATCGCAGCCCCATGGCCTCCAGCGCGCGGCCGAGCGTCGCGTCGGCGACGGCCGCTGCCCGCTCGGCGTTCGACGCCAGCAGCCGGTCGAGCTCGCCCGGGTCGGCGAGCAGCTCGAGCGTGCGCTCGCGCACCGGTGCGAGCTCGGCGACCACGGCGTCGGCGACGGTCGTCTTGAAGACGCCGTAGCCCTGGCCGTCGAACTCGGCCTCGAGCGCCGGCACCGGGGTGCCGGTCATCGCCGAGAGGATGCCGAGCAGGTTCGTGACGCCCGGCTTCTCGGCGCGGTCGGCGCGGATCGAGCCCTCGGTGTCGGTGACGGCCGAGCGGATCTTCTTCGCCGTCCTCGCCGGCTCGTCGAGCAGCCAGACCACGCCCTTGTCGTTGTCGGCCGACTTCGACATCTTCGCCGCCGGCGTCTGCAGGTCGTAGATGCGCGCGCCGTTCGCGAGGATCACCGGCTTCGGCACGGTGAACGTCTTCCCGAAGCGCTTGTTGAAGCGCTCGGCCAGGTCGCGGGTGAGCTCGACGTGCTGCTTCTGGTCATCGCCCACCGGCACCACCTCGGTGTCGTAGAGGAGGATGTCGGCGGCCATCAGGATCGGGTACGTGAACAGGCCGACGGAGGCCGTCTCCTGCCCGCCCTTCGCGGTCTTGTCCTTGAACTGCGTCATCCGGCTGGCCTCGCCGAAGCCGGTGAGGGTGCCCAGCAGCCAGGCGAGCTGCGCGTGCGCGGCGACGTGCGACTGCACGTACAGGCACGAGCGGTCGGGGTCGATGCCGCCCGCGATGTACTGCGCGGCGAGCGTGCGCACCTGCTCGCGCAGCACATCCGGAGCCTGCGGCACGGTGATGGCGTGCAGGTCGACGATCGAGAAGAACGCGTCGAAGTCGTCCTGCATGGCGCGCCACTGCTGCAGCGCGCCGATGTAGTTGCCGAGGTGGAGCGAGCCCGAGGAGGGCTGCATGCCCGAGTAGAGGCGGGGGAGTGGCATGGATGCGTTCCTCGTCTGTGCGGTCACAGGTCGTAGTCGACGATGACGGGGGAGTGATCCGACCATCGGGTGTCGTAGCTGGGGGCGCGGTCGACGCGGTAGTCGGAGGCGCGCGCCGCGAGCGCCGGGGAGGCCATCTGGTAGTCGATGCGCCAGCCGGCGTCGTTGTCGAACGCCTTGCCGCGCTGCGACCACCAGGTGTAGGGCCCCGCGACGTCGGGGTGCGCCGCACGGCCCACGTCGACCCATCCGTGTCCGCGACCGCGCTTGCCGTCGGCGCCGGTCACCATGCCGGTGCCGAAGAAGCGGTCGAAGTAGGCGCGCTCCTCGGGCAGGAAGCCCGCGACCTTCTGGTTGGTGCGCCAGTTCTTGATGTCGAGCTGCGTGTGGCCGACGTTCAGGTCGCCCATGATCACGACGTGCTCGCTGTGCTCGCGCAGCTTCGGCAGGCGCTTGGCCATCGAGTCGAGGAACTTCATCTTCGCGACCTGCTTGGGCGTGCCCGCCTCGCCCGAGTGCACGTAGGTCGAGACGACGGTCAGCAGCGTCTCGCCGATCAGGAAGTCTGCCTCGAGCCAGCGGCCCTTCGTGTCGAAGGTGGGCAGGCCGATGTCGGTGCGGTGCTCGATCGAGGGCTCGCGCGAGAGCACGGCGACGCCCGCGCGGCCCTTCGCGGTGGCGGGGTCGTGCAGCACGTGCCAGCCGGGCACGAGGGGCAGCAGGTCCTCATCCTGCGCCCGCACCTCCTGCAGCGCGACGATGTCGAAGCCGCCCGCTTCGAGCCACTCGCCCATGCCCTTGCGGAAGGCGGCGCGCACGCCGTTGACGTTGACGGAGGCGATGCGGACCATGCGTCGAGCCTACCGACGACCGCCGACCCGCTCGGCCGTCGCGGTCAGCGGATGCGTCGGGCCAGGCGCCGATGACCGCGCACGGCATCGATGGCCGGCTCCTTGCCCTCGCGCAGCTGCTGCAGCAGCGCCTGGGCCTCGGCGGGGGAGAGCGTCGCATCGATGCCGCCCGTCTGCACGAGGCGCGTGTAGGCGCGGCCGACCGGGGTGACGGCGACGAAGGCGAGCGCGAGCAGCAGGATCTGCATGATGAAGCCGAGCCAGATCAGGATGATCACGGGCGCGGCGATGCCGGCGAGCAGCGGGTTGTTCTCGACGGCGCCGAACAGCATGGTCGCGACCAGCTTCAGCCCGAAGAACGCCACCGCACAGGCGAGGGCCGTGGGCACGATCGCCTTCGCCG
The DNA here is from genome assembly GCF_030758955.1 of Agrococcus beijingensis. Lineage (NCBI taxonomy): Bacteria > Bacillati > Actinomycetota > Actinomycetes > Micrococcales > Microbacteriaceae > Agrococcus > Agrococcus beijingensis. Next base: position 56,750 of record NZ_CP132360.1, read on the forward strand.
GCAGCCGCAGCCGCCCGCCGAAGCGGAACAGCAGCAGCACGATCGCGGTGTCGAGCACGAGCTGGCTGGCGATGCCGATCAGCTGCGTCGTCCAGCCGAGGCCCAGCGCCTCGGCCAGGCCCTGGGTGATGAGGAGCGCGGCCGCCGAGACGAGCACCAGCAGCCCGATGCCGACGCCGACGGCGAGGTCGCCGAGCTTCAGCAGCACGACGTTCGACGGCGGGTCGTCGAGGTCGAACACCGCCCGGAAGCCCTCGCGGCTGACGCCGATGAACGCGATCGCGGTGAACAGGATCGACACCGCGGCGACGACGCCCGCCCAGCCGACGATCGTCGACTCGGCCAGCAGGTCGACGTCGATGGCGCCGCCCTCGCCGCCCTCGCCGAGGAGGCCCGGGATGGCCGAGCCGATCGAGGCGATCACCGCATCGCGCAGCGCCGCGTTGTCGCCGAGCACGCGCGTGAAGACGGCGAACGCCACGAACAGGGCGGCGAAGAGCGACAGGAACGCCTGCAGCGTCATGCCCTGCGCGAGCACGGGCCCGCGCTGCTCGCCGTATCGCCGCCAGGCGCGCGCCGGCCACGAGCGCACGATCCGGTCGATCAGCTTGCGCAATGGGCACTCCTCCCGATCGTGGCGGCGGTCGTGGCGCCCAGCGTAGTGTTGCCGCATGAGTGCGCTCTCGGGAGTCGGAGTCGGTCGCGGCATCGCAGCGGCGAAGGTCCTGAAGATGCCGGAGCCGCTCGCCCCGCCCGGCGACGAGCCGCTCGCGGCCGATGCCGACGCCGAGCTGGGGCGCGTGCGCGCGGCGCTCGCCGAGGTCGCCGACGAGCTGACCGCCCGCGCGGTCGCCGCGGGCGGCGACGCGCAGCAGGTGCTCGAGGCGGCAGCGCTGATGGCGCAGGACCCGGCGATCCTCGACGACGTGCAGGCGCGGCTCGCCGCGGGCACGAACGCCGAGCGGGCGACGTGGGATGCGTACGCCGGGTTCCGCGATCTGCTAGCCCAGATGGGCGGATACATGGCGGAGCGCGCCACCGACCTCGACGACGTCGCCCAGCGCGTCGTGGCCCGACTGCGCGGCGTGGCAGCCCCTGGCGTGCCGCAGAGCGACCAGCCGTTCATCCTCGTCGCGCGCGACCTCGCGCCGGCCGACACCGCCACGCTCGACCTCGAGAAGACGCTCGCGCTCGTGACGCAGGACGGCGGCCCGACCTCGCACACCGCGATCCTCGCCCGCTCGAAGTCGCTGCCGGCCGTCGTCGGGGTCGTGGGGCTGCTGGCGGCGGTCGCCGACGGGCAGCGCGCGATCGTGGACGCGAAGGCCGGCACCGTCGTGCTCGACCCGGACGACGCATCCGTCGCCGCCGCCGAGGCCGAGCGTGCCTCGCGCACGACGGCCGCCTCGGCGCCGATCACCGAGGGGGCGCTGGCCGACGGCACGAAGGTGCCGCTGATGGCCAACGTCGGCTCGCCCGAGGACGCGCCGGCCGCGATCGCCCTCGGGGCGGAGGGCGTCGGCCTGTTCCGCACCGAGTTCCTCTTCCTCGGAGCCTCCTCGGCGCCGACCGTCGAGGCGCAGACCGAGGCCTACACCGAGCTGCTGCAGGGCTTCGCCGGCAAGAAGGTCGTCGCGCGCGTGCTCGACGCGGGCGCCGACAAGCCGCTGGCGTTCCTGAACGACGCGCACGAGGAGAACCCGGCGCTGGGCCTGCGCGGCATCCGCGCGCTGCGGGCGACCGAGCAGATCCTGCGCGACCAGCTGACGGCGCTCGCGAACGCGCAGCGCGCCACCGGCGCCGAGCTGCACGTGATGGCGCCGATGATCGCCGACCACGAGGAGACCGCCTACTTCGTGGCGCTCGGCCGCGAGCTGGGGCTGACGCATGTGGGCGCGATGGCCGAGGTGCCGTCGATCGCCGTGCTCGCCGATCAGGTGCTCGAGGCCGCCGACTTCGTCTCGATCGGCACGAACGACCTGACGCAGTACACGCTCGCCGCAGACCGTCAGCTCGGCTCGGTCGCGGGCTTCCAGGATCCGTGGCACCCGGCCGTGCTGCGCCTGATCAAGCTGCTCGGCGACGCCGGCGCGGCGGCCGGCAAGCCCGTGGGTGTGTGCGGCGAGGCGGCGGCGGATCCGGCGCTCGCGGTGGTGCTCGTGGGCCTCGGCGCGACGAGCCTGTCGATGAGCGCGTCGGCGCTCGCCGACGTGCGCGCCGAGCTGCTGACGGTCACGCTCGACGAGGCACGGGCACGGGCAGCGCGTGCGCTGACCGCGAAGTCGGCGGCCGAGGCGCGGCAGCTCGCGAGCCACCCCGCGGGGTGAGTCGCCGCGCGGGTTGACCCGCCGCGCGGTGTTGCGTCGCCCCGCGCGTCAGCGCTTGCGGCCCGCCGCGCGCGCGACGGCCACGGCGAACTCGCGCGCCCGCTCGCGCTCGCCCTCGATCGGCAGCACGACGTGCGTCCGCGCGACCCTGCCGACCTCCTTGCGCAGCCGGCGCCGCGCCCGCGCCCGCCGCGCCGAGCCCACCGCGCCGCCGACGATCGCGCCGAGCAGCCCGAGCACGATGCCCAGCAGCACGCCGCCGAGCAGCCCCACGAGCGGCACCGGCCAGCCGTCGAGCCACGTCGCCGTGCCCTCCACCTGCGGGATGGCGGGCGCCACCATGCCCCACAGCGGCAGCACGAGCGGCAGCAGCAGCCAGATGCCGCAGATGACCGCCACGATCAGCGCGAGCCACTGCAGCGCCGCGAGCAGCGGCCACCACCACGAGCCGCGCGCGCCCAGATCGGTGCGGGAGACCGCCCGGTCGAGCTCCGACGGCAACGACTCCAACGCATCCGCCGCATGCTCGTGGATCGCCGCCGACCAGCCCTCGCCGAGGCCGGCCGCGGCCGATTCGGCGTAGGCGCGCACCGCCATGCCCGCCTGCGCGCGCTGCGCCGCGCTCATCGGCGGCATGCTGCTGCGATGCACCTCGGCGTCGCGGCTGCGGTCGCGGCCGTAGGCGAGGTGCAGCCGGCGCAGCGGATCGGGCGCGAGCCGCAGCAGCCAGGCCGTCAGCGGCCATCCGGTCACCTGGCCCGCGCGCTTGCGGTACGAGCTCGCGACGGCCTGCGCCACCGCGTCGACGTTCGCTGCGGCGGCGAGGCCCCGATCGAGCGCCTGCACGTCGGTGCCGCGCACCTTGCCGGGCACGCCCGCGGCCTCGAGCCTGCCGGCGACCCCGTGGATGTCGGCGGCGAGCCGCTGCGACGCGGCCTTCCGCTCGCCCGCGAACCGCGCGATCACGCCACGCAGGTCGTCGATGCCCGCACCGGTCGTCGCCGATACGGGCAGCACGAGCACGTCGTCGAGCCCGTCGCGCCGCAGCAGCGCGCGCAGCGAGCCGACCACCGCGCCGACCTCGCCGGCGGGCAGCCGGTCGACCTGGTTGAGCACCGCGGCGGTCACCGCGGCGTGCGTCGCGAGCGGCGCGATGAAGTCGCGGTGGATCACCGCGTCGGCGTACTTCTGCGGGTCGACGACCCACACGAGCACGTCGACCTGCCCCGCCAGCCGCTCGGCGATCACGCGGTGCTCGAGCGCCACCGAGTCGAAGTCGGGCAGGTCGAGCACGATGAGCGACAGCTCCTGGCCGGCCACGAACGGCCGATCCATGATGCGGCGGTCGCTCACCTGCAGCCAGTCGAGCAGGGCGGATGCGCCCCTCGCGTTCCAGACGGCGGCGAGCGGCTCGGAGGTGGTGGGCCTGCGCACGTGCGTGCGCGCGACCGCCTCACCGGCGAGCGCGTTGATGAGCGACGACTTGCCCGAGCCCGTCGCGCCGAAGAAGCCGACCACGGTGTGCTCGGAGGAGAGCGCCCGGCGCTCGCCGGCGCTCGCCGCGATGCGCCGCACCGCCTCGAGCTCGGCCGCCGGCACCCGGCCCGCGCCGAGCTCGGCGGCCTCGGAGAGCGCACCGAGCATCGCGTCGACCGTCTGCTCGCTCACCGCGCCGCCTCGGGGCGCTCGTCCGAGGCGGGTGCCTCGGGGCGCCTGTCGGAGGCGCCCGGCTCGAGCTCGCGCACCTCGTCCGACTCGCCGTCCAGCGGCGCCTCGATGTCGTCGGCGAGCACCTCGGCCTCGACCATGTCGCTCGGCAGCATCGCCCGCGAGCGCTCGGGCGGCGCCTGCCCGAGCGACCGCATCGCGATCTCGAGGTCCGTCGCCGCGTCCCGCAGCGCATCCGCCGCCGTGCCCTGCTCGACCGGCTCGAGCAGCGCATCCCAGCGGCCGGCCTCGTCGGCGAGCATCGCGCGCACCCGCGCCGCGAGGTCGTCGCGGGCCTGCGCGGCCAGGCGACGCACCGCATCCTCGCCGAAGATCGTCTCGAGCAGCTTCTGCCCGACGACCGCCGAGCCGCCGGCGATCGCCAGCTCGGCGCCGGTGAGCCCGCCGGTCGCGCCGAACACCACGACCATCAGCGCCACCGTGATGACGTTGAGCCCCAGCGACATGACGCGGGCCTTCGTGCGCTTGCCCGCGGCCTGGTCGGTGATGAGCTGCATGAGCGCCTGCTGCCAGTCGCGCACCAGCTTGGCCGAGCGCTCCGACAGGTCTGGGGAGGGATGCGCGAGGTCGACGCCGCTCGTCAGCTGCCGGCCGACGGCGGTCTGCCGCACCCGAGTCCAGGCGTCCGAGGCAGCCCGGCCCGCCTCGTCGGCCATCACCGCGTGCAGCCCGCTCTCGATCTCGTGCTCCACCTCGATGGCGGGCGCCGGCCGCCCCTGGAACCAGGCGACCACCTGGTCGCGGGTGCGGGAGTACCAGGACTCGACCGTGCGGAAGACGTCGGAGGTGCCCACGAAGTCCTGCCAGCGTGAGAGCACCTCGCCGCGCAGCAGCACGCCGTCGCGCGTCGCGTCGCCGATGCGCTCGGCCGCGTCGTCGTGCGCCTGCTGCACCGTCTCGCGCAGGTCGGCGACCACGACCACCTGCTCGTGCCGCGCATCCGCCACCGCCCGTGCGGTGACGCCGAGCCGCTCGACCGTGCCCGCGAGCGTGCGGCCGGCGATGCGCGCGCGCTCGGCGCGGTCGCCGGCGATGCCCTGCAGCCAGTCGCGGATCTGGCTGACGGATGCGTCGGGCAGCATCCCGCGCTCGTCCAGTGCCGACTCGGTCACCACGAACACCGGCGCCGAGCCGAGGCCCCGGAGCCCGAGCATCTGGCGCAGGTCGGCCTCGACCTCGGCCTCGGCGCCCGGAGGCACGCGGTTCAGCACCACGCCGACGGTGATGTCGCGGGCGGCGGCGTCGTCGAGCAGCTTCCACGGCACGGCGTCGGCGTAGCGGTTGGCGGTGGTGGCGAACAGCCACAGGTCGGCGGCGGCGAGCAGCTGCGCGGCCAGCTGCCGGTTCTCGTCGGCGATCGAATCGATGTCGGGGGCGTCGAGCAGCGCCAGGTCGCGCGGCATGCGCTCGTCGGCGACCAGCACGACCGAGCCGATGAGCGCCGCGTCGGGCTCCTCGCCCGCCCGGCTCGCCGGGGCGTCGCGCACGACGCCGTGGATCCGTGCCATGCCCGGCAGGATGCGGGTGGAGCCGAACCAGCCCGCGTCGGCGGGGGAGTGGAGCAGGATGGGCTGCCGCGTCGTCGGGCGGATCACGCCCGTGCGGGTGACCGGGTGGCCGACCAAGGCGTTGACGAGCGTCGACTTGCCGGCGCCGGTCGAGCCGCCGACCACTGCCAGCAGCGGGGCGTCGAGGTGGGTGAGCCGAGGCTGGATGTAGTCGTCGATCTGGCGCACGGCGGCCTTGCGGGCGTCGCGCGCGGCATCGGCGCCGGCGACCGACAGCGGCAGCGAGACGCCGTCGAGCGCGGAGCGCAGGGCGTCGAGCCGGTCGAGAGCGGCGATGGTCGCGTCGGTCACGCCGTCAGTCTGCCCCACCCGCCCTGGCTGCGGCCGGGTGCTCGGCCGCCTGCCGTGCCGCGTTGGTCGGCGCGCGGCGCACTCGGGCGATCACGGTCGCCGCGCCGATCACGACGCAGACGACCGCCGCGGCGATCGCGACCGCGTCGGAGGCGGGCTCGTCGGTCGCGCGGCCGACCCCGATCCAGGCGACGCCCCACAGCATCGCGAGCGCCGGCGCGATGCGACCCTGCCCGCGCCAGGCGATGAGCACGCCGATCGCGGCGACGATCGCCAGCACCGCGATCGCGGGCAGCTCCCACGCGGCCGGGCGCACCCCGGCATCGGCGAGCCCCGCGGCGACGTTCGCGACGGTCGCCACCGACACCCAGCCGAGGTAGAGCCCGAAGGTGCCGTCGACCACCGCGGTCTCGACCAGCGAGCTCGCCGGGATGCGGCGCAGCTGCTCGAAGATCGCCGCCAGCACCCCGAGCAGCAGCACGATCACGACCACCGTCACCGGCAGCAGCCCCGCCTGCGCGCACAGGATCCACGCGGCGTTCAGCACCAGCGACGCGACCGCCAGCCAGCCGATCGCGCGCTGCCGCGGGTCGTGCCGCTGCTTCGGCAGCACCTGCCACACCGCATAGACCGCCAGCCCGAGGTAGATGAGCGACCAGATCGAGAAGGCCGTGCGCGCGGGCGCCAGGGGCGTCGCGGTCGCCGACAGCGCGCCGCTCGACGACGCCTGCACCTCCATGCCGCCGAAGAGCCCCGAGCCGAGCGCTGCTGCGGCGAGCGTCACGGGCAGGGCCACGAGCACGACCCAGGGGCGGATGCGGTCGGTGGCGTTCGGCGCGGCGTCCATGGCGGGGACGATACCTCGCCTGGCTACACATCGGCCGACCGTCCCGGGCACGAGCGAGCGCGCACGCAGCGAGGGCCGGCATCCGCGTGGATGCCGGCCCTCGAGAGCGGGGTGAGGCTAGAGCTTCACGCCCGAGATCATCGCCTGCTTGACCTCTGCGATCGCCTTGGTGACCTGGATGCCGCGCGGGCACGCATCCGTGCAGTTGAAGGTCGTGCGGCAGCGCCACACGCCCTCCTGGTCGTTCAGGATGTCGAGGCGCACCTGGCTCGCCTCGTCGCGCGAGTCGAAGATGAAGCGGTGCGCGTTGACGATCGCGGCCGGGCCGAAGTACTGGCCGTCGGTCCAGAACACCGGGCACGAGGTCGTGCACGCGGCGCAGAGGATGCACTTCGTGGTGTCGTCGAAGCGCTCGCGCTGGGCGATCGTCTGGTGGCGCTCCTTCTCGGGCTTGCCGGTGGCCTGCAGGAAGGGCTGGATCTCGCGGAAGGAGTCGAAGAACGGCTCCATGTTCACGATCAGGTCCTTCTCGAGCGGCAGGCCCTTGATGGCCTCGACGTAGATGGGCTTCGAGATGTCGAAGTCCTTCACGAGCGCCTTGCAGGCGAGGCGGTTCTTGCCGTTGATGCGCATCGCGTCGGAGCCGCAGACGCCGTGCGCGCACGAGCGGCGGAAGGCCAGCGACGGGTCGATGTCCCACTTGATGCGGTGGAGGGCGTCGAGGATGCGCTCGGTCGCGAACATCTGCACGTCGTAGTCGACCCAGCGGGGCTCGTCGTCGACCTCGGGGTCGTAGCGGCGCACGATGACGGTGACGTTGAAGCTCTTGGGCTCCTCGATCGCCTCGGTCGGCTCGACGTCGGCGACGGCGGCCCCGGGCTGCGCGGGCTCGTCGCGGGGCGCGGGAGAGCCGGTCGCCGAGACCGCCTGCCCGTCGGCGGTCGTCGCGTCGACGGCGGCCTGCGCCTGCGCGGTGGGATCGCCAGTCTCCGAGGCACCCTCGGTCCCGACGCTGTGCTCGTTCTTCTGCTCGCTGGCGCTCATCAGTACTTCCGCTCCGTCGGCTGGTAGTGGGTCACGCGCACCGGCTTCCAGTCGAGCCGGATGCCCTGGGGCGCTCCGGTCTCGGCGGAGGTTCGGTACGCCATCGTGTGCTGCATGTAGTTCACGTCGTCGCGCGTGGGGTAGTCGTCGCGCATGTGGGCGCCGCGCGACTCCTTGCGGTTGATCGCCGAGACGACCACGATCTCCGCCAGGTCGAGCAGGAAGCCCAGCTCGACGGCCTCGAGCAGGTCGGTGTTGAAGCGACGGCCGCGGTCGTGGATGCGCACGTTCGGGTAGCGCACGCGCAGGGCGGCGATGTCGGTGAGCGCCTGCTGCAGCGTCTCGTCGGTGCGGAACACCTGGGCGTTCCGGTCCATCGTCTCCTGCAGCGCCTTGCGGATCTCGGAGACCGACTCGGTGCCGTCCGACTCGCGCAGCTGGGCGAGCAGCTTGACGACGCCGTCGGCGGCGTCGGCGGGCAGGTCGACGAAGTCGGCGGTCTGCGCGTACGCGACCGCGTTGTTGCCGGCGCGCTTGCCGAACACGTTGATGTCGAGCAGCGAGTTCGTGCCCAGGCGGTTCGCGCCGTGCACCGAGACGCAGGCGCACTCGCCGGCGGCGTAGAGGCCCGGGATGACCGTCTCGTTGTCGGCCAGCACCTCGGCGTCGTTGTTCGTCGGGATGCCGCCCATCGCGTAGTGCGCGGTGGGGTAGACGGGCACGCGCTCGGTGACCGGGTCGACGCCCAGGTAGGTGCGGGCGAACTCGGTGATGTCGGGCAGCTTCGTCTCGAGCACCTCGGCGCCCAGGTGGGTGCAGTCGAGGTAGACGTAGTCCTTGTGCGGGCCGGCGCCGCGGCCGTCGAGCACCTCCTGCACCATCGAGCGGGCGACGATGTCGCGCGGTGCGAGGTCCTTGATGGTGGGCGCGTAGCGCTCCATGAAGCGCTCGCCGGAGGCGTTGCGCAGGATCGCGCCCTCGCCGCGGGCGCCCTCGGTGAGGAGGATGCCCAGGCCCGCGAGGCCCGTCGGGTGGAACTGGTAGAACTCCATGTCCTCGAGCGGCAGGCCCTTGCGCCAGATGATGCCGACGCCGTCGCCCGTGAGGGTGTGGGCGTTCGAGGTGGTCTTGTAGATCTTGCCGAAGCCGCCGGTCGCGAAGACGACCGACTTGCCCTGGAAGACGTGGATCTCGCCGGTGGCGAGCTCGTAGGCGACGATGCCCGAGGGGCGCTGCACGCCGTCGACCTCGGTCATGATCAGGTCGAGCGCGTAGAACTCGTTGAAGAACTCCACGCCGTGCTTGACGCAGTTCTGGTAGAGCGTCTGCAGGATCATGTGACCGGTGCGGTCGGCCGCGTAGCAGGCGCGGCGCACGGGCGCCTTGCCGTGGTCGCGGGTGTGGCCGCCGAAGCGGCGCTGGTCGATCTTGCCGTCGGCCGTGCGGTTGAACGGCAGGCCCATGTTCTCGAGGTCGTAGACGGCGTCGATGGCCTCGCGCGTCAGGATCTCGGCGGAGTCCTGGTCGGTCAGGTAGTCACCGCCCTTGACGGTGTCGTACGTGTGCCACTCGTTGCTGTCCTCCTCGACGTTCGCGAGGGCAGCAGCCATGCCGCCCTGCGCCGCACCCGTGTGGGAGCGCGTCGGGTAGAGCTTGGTGATGACGGCGGTCGAGGCCTTGGGGGCAGCCTCGATCGCGGCGCGCATGCCGGCGCCGCCGGCACCGACGATGACGACATCGTGCTGGTGGTAGTGGATGCCGTCGGTGACGGAACTCTGATCAGCCATGTACCTGGGGATCTCCGAATCGTGCTTAGAGCTCTGCGCAGAACGACGGCAGCAGCGAGGGGTCCGCGCCGGGAGGGCACGGGTCGAACGTGAAGGTGATGAGGGTGCCGAGGATGATCAGCACGGCGGCGGCGACGGCGATCGCGCCGATCGCGACCTGGCGGATGCGCGGCTTGTGCACGTAGTCGTTGACGATCGTGCGCATGCCGTTCGAGCCGTGCAGCAGCGCGAGCCACAGCATCAGCACATCCCACCACTGCCAGAACGGGTCGGCGAGCTTGCCGCCGACGAAGCCGAAGTCGACCGCCTTGATGCCGCCGGGCGTCCAGATCAGGTTGTAGGCGAGGTGGCCGAAGATGAGCACGATCAGCACCACGCCGGAGGCGCGCATGAAGATCCAGCCGGCCTTCTCGAGGTTCGGCCCGCGGCGGCCCTTCGAGCGCGCCGGGTACGCGTAGTTCGGGTTCTCGATCGTGGTGGTCATCATTCGCCTCCCTCGATCGGCGCGAAGACGTTCATCAGGTGGTTCGGCACGAAGTAGGCCATCAGCACCACGACCAGGCCCATCACGATCCAGAAGAGCGTGCGCTGGTGCTTCGTCGCCCACGGCCACACGTCGACCAGGATGATGCGCAGGCCGTTCATGGCATGCAGCACGACGGCGCCGACCAGCACGACCTCGCCCAGACCCATGACCGGGTTCTTGTACGTCGCCATGACGGCGTTGTACGCCTCGGGGCTCACGCGGATGAGTGCCGTGTCGAGCACGTGCACCAGGAGGAAGAAGTAGATCGCCACACCGGTGATGCGGTGGAGCACCCACGACCACATGCCCTCGTTGCCGCGATACAGCGTGCCGCTGAACGTGGTCCTCCGAGGCTTGGGGTCGGGGAGGGTGAGGCTGCTCGATGTCTCAGACACGCGCGTTCCCTCCGTAGATTGACCGGGCAAGGTTCGACCATCCTATGCCTCTGGCGAACGTCCGCGGCGCCCGCTGCGGGACCCCGGACCGGGACGGCCCGGGGAGCTGGCGTCGCGGCGGAGACCCGAAAGGGTCTCCGCTCCAGCTCCAGCGCTCAGGCCTCGACGAGCCCGTCCACGCCGCGCAGCGCGCGGTGCGCCGCCGCCTGGTAGTGGTCGAGCAGCTGGTCGGAGACCGCCGCCCACGACCGGCCGAGCACGCGTCGTCGACCGGCCTCGCCCATCCGCGCCCTGAGGGCACGATCGGCGGCGACCCGCTCGACCGCCTGGCGAAGATCGGATGCGTCGTCGGGCTCGAACAGGAACCCGGTCGTGCCGTGGTCCACCAGATCGATCGGTCCGCCGGCGCGGGGCGCCACGACGGGCAGGCCGCTCGCGGCGGCCTCCTGCAGCGTCTGGCCGAAGGTCTCCTCGGCGCCGGTGTGCACGAAGAGGTCCATGGCGGCGTAGGCGGCGCGCAGCGACGCGCCGTGCAGCTGACCGAGGAAGACGGGCTTGAGCGCCGCGAGCTGCCTGCGCGTCTCGTCCATGCCCGGCCCGTCGCCGACGATGACCAGGCGGATGCCGGGCATGCCTTCGAGGGCGCGGAACCGGTCGAGGCCCTTCTCGGGCGCGACGCGGCCGACGTAGCCGACGATCACCTCGCCGTTCGGGGCCAGCCGTCGGCGCAGGTGCGCGGCGGCCGGTCCCTGTCGGTTGTCGGGGTGGAAGCCGTCGAGGTCGACGCCCCGCACCCACTGGTGCACGCGCTTGACACCCGCCTCGTCGAGGTCGGCGATCGCCGCGCTCGACGGCGCGAGCGTGCGGTCGGCGGCGTTGTGGATGCGGCGGATCACCTGCCAGGCGAAGGCCGCGCCGGCACCCAGCCTGTTGCGGCGCGCGAAGCCGGCCACGTCGGTCTGGTAGATCGCCACGCTCGGCAGCCCGATGCGGGCGGCCTCGGCGATCGCCTGCCCGCCGAGCATGAACGGGCTGGCGGCGTGCAGCACGTCGGGCTGGAAGCGAGCGAGCAGCGAGGCGACCTGCGGGCTCGGCAGGCCCACGGGGAACTCGCGGTACGCGATCGACGGCACCTCGTGCACGGGCACGCCGCGGTAGTGCACCGGGGCGCCGCAGCGCGGCGTGATGACGATCGCCTCGCGGCCCGAGTCGACCAGGTGGTCGAGCACCCGGCAGACCGAGGTGGTCACGCCGTTCACGGTCGGGAGGAAGCTCTCGGTCACGATGGCAACTCGCTCGATGCGCACGCGTTCACCGTACGACTCGGCGCTGACCGCGCAAGGGAGGGAGCGGTGAACGGGCGGTGAACGTCTCGTGGGCGTTGCCTGACAGGCGGATGCGTCGTCGCGGTCGGTCGCGCCGGGCCAGGCGCGCTGACGGCTCGCGCCGCTGCCCGCGGCGAGCGGCTCCGCCGGAGGGCGATGGCTAGGCTCATGGCCGTGACCGAGCTCGACGACTTCTTCTGCATCATCCCGGCCGGCGGCGTGGGCTCGCGGCTCTGGCCGCTCTCTCGCGCTGACGCGCCGAAGTTCCTGCACGACCTCACCGGCAGCGGCAAGACCCTGCTGCGCGCCACCTACGACCGGCTGCTGCCGGTCGCCGGCGCGGGCCGCATCATGGTGGTCACCGGTCGCGCGCACCGGGCAGCGGTCGAGGGGCAGATCCCCGAGCTCGACGACGCGAGCATCGTGCTCGAGGCCGACCCGCGCGACTCGACGGTCGCGATCGCGCTGGCGGCGGCGATCCTGCAGCGCCGCTCGCCCGACGCGATCATCGGCTCGTTCGCCGCCGACCACGTGATCGACGACGAGCGCGCGTTCCGCCGCGCGGTCGCGGAGGGCGTCGCGGCGGCGCGCGCCGGCCGGATCGCCACGATCGGCATCACGCCCACCGAGCCGGCCGTCGGCTTCGGCTACATCCACGCCGGCGAGCTCGCGGGCATCGAGGGCGCACCGAGCGCCGCGGTCGTGCAGGAGTTCGTCGAGAAGCCGTCGGCGGCTGTCGCGAAGCGCTACCTCGAGACCGGCGACTACCTCTGGAACGCAGGCATGTTCATCGCCCGCGCCGACGTGCTGCTCGAGGAGCTCGCGCTCGAGGAGCCCGCCCTGGCCGAGCAGATCCAGCAGCTGGCCGAGGTGTGGGACGAGCCCGCGCGCCGCGGCCCCGCCGTCGACCGCATCTGGCCGGAGCTGAAGAAGATCGCGATCGACTACTCGATCGCCGAGCCGGCGGCGGCGCGCGGGCGCCTCGTGGTCGTGCCCGGCGACTTCGACTGGGACGACGTGGGCGACTTCCACGCCGTCGCGCGGCTGCACAACAACGGCCGTCGCGGTCGGCTCGCGATCCTCGGCGCCGTGGGCACCGTGCTCGCCGACTCGGCGAGCGGCATCGTCGTGTCGCAGTCGAAGCGCATCATCTCGGTGGTCGGCATCCAGGACGTCGTGATCGTCGACACCCCGGATGCGCTGCTGGTCACCACCACCGACAACGCGCAGCGCGTCAAGCAGGTCGTCGACGCGGTGCGCCGCTCGGGCAACACCGACGCCCTCTGACCTCCTCGCACACGGGCGGCGGCAGCTGGTGCGCCCGGCAGCTCCTGACCCGTTGATCGAGTAGCTGCCGGGCGCAGCCCGGCCGCGTATCGAGATCGCCGCTCTCTCCACAGGCACGGCCGGCATCCGTCATTCCGCGCGGCGCCACCCCGCATGCTGGTCGCGTGCCCTGGGTCTACCTCCTCCGCTGCGCCGACGGCTCGACCTACGCAGGCAGCACGTGGGACATGGAGCGGCGCCTCGACCAGCACCAGCGCGGCGAGGGCGCGGCGTACACGCGTCGGCGTCGACCCGTCGAGCTCGTGTTCGCACACTACGACGACTCGATCGCGGCGGTGTTCGCACTGGAGAAGCAGATACAGGGGTGGAGCCGCGCAAAGCGCGAGGCGCTGATCCGTGGTGACTTCGAGGCGATCTCGGATGCTGCGAGGAAGCGCCGCTGGACTGACCACGCCGATCGGCGCACTGCAGAGCGCGAGGCGCGGCAGCGGGGTGGCGGGGAGTCGTCGGCGGAGTGATCTCGTCTCGATACGCGCGGCGCCTTCGGCGCCGAGCTACTCGACGAGCGGGTGGGGGTCGAGCTACTCGACGAGCGGGTGGGGGTCGAGCTGCTCGACGAGCGGGTGGGTGTCGAGCTGCTCGACGAGCGGGCGGGATCGAGCTGCTCGATGGACGGGCAGGGGCGGGCCGCTCCGGCTCGCGCTCCGAGGCGCACGCGATGGCGGTTACCATTGCGCCACTGCCCGAAGGAGTCGCCTTGTCCCGCATGCTCGCCGTCCCCGCGCTCGCCGCGCTGCTGCTGCTCGCCGGCTGCGCCGCGCCGCCTCCCGCTGCCACCGACGAGTCGGGCGGCACCGCCGCGCCCGAGCAGTCGCTCGAGTGCGCGCAGATGGTCACCAACTCCGGCGGCCTCAACGACCGCTCCTTCAACGAGACCAGCTGGGCGGGCATGGAGCGCGCCGAGGCCGAGCTGGGCGTCGAGGCCAACGTGCTCGTCTCCACCACCGAGAGCGACCTCGCACCCAACGTGCAGGCCGCCGTCGAGACCGGCTGCGGCTTCGTGCTCACCGTCGGCTTCGAGCTCGCCGCCGCGACAGGCGAGCAGGCCGCAGCGAACCCCGACGTGCAGTTCGCCATCGTCGACGAGATCGTCGAGGGCCCGAACGTGCGCTCGATCGTGTTCGACACCGCACAGGCGGCCTACCTCGCGGGCTACGCCGCCGCATCCGTCAGCCAGACGGGCATCGTCGCCACCTTCGGCGGCGGCAACCAGCCGCCCGTCACCCTCTTCATGGACGGCTTCGCCGCCGGCATCGACGCCTACAACGCCGCCAAGGGCACGCAGGTGCGCCTGCTCGGCTGGGACCCGGCCACGCAGGACGGCACGTTCACCGGCGACTTCGAGAACGTCAGCCTCGGTCAGACCCAGACGCAGGCGTTCATCGCGCAGGGCGCCGACGTGATCCTCCCCGTCGCGGGCCAGGTCGGCGAGGGCGCCTTCCGCGCCTCGCTCGACGCCGGCGGCACCGCGCTCGTGCTCTGGGTCGACAACGACGGCTACGACACCCTGCCCGAGGAGTTCCGCCCGCTGCTGCTCACGAGCATCCTCAAGAACACCGAGGATGCGGTGGTCCAGGCGGTCTCGGACGCCGCCGACGGCGCCCTCTCGGCCGAGTCGATCGTCGGCACCCTCGAGAACGGCGGCGTCGACATCGCACCGTTCCACGACCTCGACGCTCGCGTGAGCGCGGAGACGAAGTCCGAGCTGGATGCCCTGCGCGAGCAGATCATCGCGGGGGAGATCACCGTGGAGTCGCCCTCCGGGCCCTGACCGGGCGTTTCCGAGGCTCGGCTGAGGCTATTGCAACGATTGCGTTTCGGTGGCCCTGATACGGCCTGGACGGGCGTCCAGCGGTCGTATGCTCAACCATCATGCGCTCAGCCGCGCCGCGGCGAGCATCCTTTGCACTGGAGGATCCCTTGAGGAAGTTCACCCGTACCGTCGCACGCGGTGGCGCGGTCGCACTCGGCGCAGCCCTGCTGCTCACCGGCTGCGCTGCGGCCCCTGACGCACCCGGCGCCAGCGAGCCCGGCGCCGAGGCGCCCGTCGTCGACATCCAGCCCTGCATCGTCTCGGACGAGGGCGGCTT
Source organism: Agrococcus beijingensis (assembly GCF_030758955.1). NCBI lineage: Bacteria > Bacillati > Actinomycetota > Actinomycetes > Micrococcales > Microbacteriaceae > Agrococcus > Agrococcus beijingensis. The sequence continues at coordinate 72,025 of NZ_CP132360.1, forward strand.
CGACGACCGCTCGTTCAACCAGCTCGGCGCCGAGGGCATGCGTGCCGCGGCTGAGGGCCTGGGCGTCGAGGGCATCGAGGTCGAGTCGGCATCGCCGTCCGACTACGCCCCGAACCTCGACAGCGTCATCGCCGAGGGCTGCAACATGGTCGTCTCCGTGGGCTTCTCGCTCGCCGAGGCCACGGGCGCCGCGGCCGCCGCGAACACCGACGTCAACTTCGCCATCATCGACGACAACTCGATCGAGGCTGACAACGTGCAGCCGATCGTCTACGACACGGCGCAGGCCGCGTTCCTCGCCGGCTACGCCGCCGCCTCGTACTCCGAGTCGGGCATCATCGCCACGTGGGGCGGCATCCAGATCCCGCCGGTGACGATCTTCATGGACGGCTTCGTCCAGGGCGCCGAGTACTACAACGAGCAGAAGGGCGCTGACGTCCAGATCCTCGGATGGGACGTCGCCGCGCAGACCGGCTCGTTCACGGGTGGCTTCGCCGCCGGTGTCGAGGCCAAGTCGATGGCCCAGACCTACATCGACCAGGGCGCCGACGTGCTCATGCCGGTCGGTGGCCCGATCTTCCTCTCGGCCGTCGAGGCCATCCGCGACCAGGGCGCCGACTCGGGCATCACGATGGTCGGCGTCGACGCCGACCTCGTCGAGACCTCGCCCGACAACGCCGACATCTTCCTCACCTCGGTGCTGAAGGGCATGTCGACCGGTGTCCAGACGGTCATCGAGCAGGCTGCTGCCGGCGAGTTCTCGAACGAGCCCTACGTCGGCACGCTCGAGAACGACGGTGTCGGCCTCGCGCCGTTCCACGAGTTCGAGGAATCCGTCGACCCGGCCCTCGCCGGTGAGCTCGACGACATCAAGGCGGCGATCATCGCCGGCGAGATCACGGTCGAGTCGCCCGCCAGCCCGTAAGGACTGCAGCGCATGCGCGTGGGGGTCGGCTCCGGCCGGCCCCCACGCGCGTGACCGCCACCGAGCGCGCGCCGCTCATCACCGATAGATTCACGAACGTCGTCAGCGTCGTCGGAGGAAGGCACATGAACGAGCACCCCACTCTCGAGCTCCGTGGCATCACGAAGCGCTTCGGCGCGCTGACCGCGAACGACCACATCGACCTCGAGGTCAGGGCCGGAGAGATCCACTGCCTCCTGGGCGAGAACGGCGCCGGCAAGTCGACGCTGATGAACGTGCTCTACGGCCTCTACCAGGCCGACGAGGGCGAGATCCTGCTCGAGGGCGCCACGCAGCGCTTCGCAGGCCCCGGCGACGCCATGCGCGCCGGCATCGGCATGGTGCACCAGCACTTCATGCTGATCCCCGTCTTCACCGTCGCCGAGAACGTGCTGCTCGGCCACGAGCGAGCGCTCGGCGGTCTCGCCGGCGCGAAGCAGAAGGTGCGCGAGATCTCGCAGCGCTTCGGCTTCCACGTCGACCCCGACGCCAGGATCGAGGATCTCCCCGTGGGCGTGCAGCAGCGGGTCGAGATCATCAAGGCACTGTCGCAGGACGCGAAGGTGCTGGTGTTCGACGAGCCCACCGCCGTGCTCACGCCGCAGGAGACCGACGAGCTCATGGCGATCATGCAGCAGCTGCGCGACGAGGGCACCGCGATCGTCTTCATCACCCACAAGCTGCGCGAGGTCCGCGCGATCGCCGACCGCATCACCGTCATCCGCCTCGGCAAGGTCGTCGGCGAGGCGAGCCCCGAGTCCTCCAGCACCGAGCTGGCCTCGATGATGGTCGGCCGTCCGGTCGAGCTGACGGTGCAGAAGCAGCAGCCGGTGCTCACCGACAACCGGCTCGAGGTCGCCGGCCTCACGGTGCTCGACGCGATCGGACAGAAGGTCGTCAACGACGTCTCGTTCACGGTGCAGGGCGGCGAGGTGCTGTGCATCGCCGGCGTGCAGGGCAACGGGCAGACCGAGCTGACCGAGGCCATCCTCGGCCTGCAGTCGCACGCCAAGGGCTCGATCGACCTGAACGGCAACGAGCTGCTCGGCGACTCGGTGCGCGACGTGCTCGACGCGGGCGTCGGCTTCGTGCCCGAGGACCGCAAGGTCGACGGGCTGGTCGGCGACTTCTCGATCGCCGAGAACCTCATGCTCGACCGCTACCTCGGCGAGCCGTTCGTCAAGGCCGGCACCATCGACCGCGGCGCCCGCGACGACTTCGCGCGCGACAAGCTCGGCGCCTTCGACATCCGCGCGCAGGGCATCACCACCAACGTCGGCACCCTGTCGGGCGGCAACCAGCAGAAGGTGGTGCTCGCGCGCGAGCTCGGGCGCCCGCTGTCGCTGCTGGTCGCCTCGCAGCCCACCCGCGGCCTCGACGTCGGCTCGATCGAGTTCGTGCACAGCCAGATCATCGCGACCCGCGACGCCGGCATCCCGGTGATCGTGGTCTCGACCGAGCTCGACGAGGTCGTCGGGCTCGCCGACCGCATCGCGGTCATGTACCGCGGCGGCATCGTCGGCATCGTGCCCGCGAGCACCAGCCGCGACACGCTCGGCCTGATGATGGCCGGCGAGCGCCCCGCAGACGTTCCTGCGACCGATCCTTCGAAGGGAGCCGCCGCGTGAACGACCAGCCACGTGACGCCGACGACCCGATCGAGTCCGCCGAGCCGCAGCGGCTCGGCGGCACGCCCGACTCGGGCGTCGCCCCGACCGTCGTGCACGCGCCGGAGGCGACCGAGGTCGCCGTGGCGACGCCGGTCGCGCCGACCGACGACCGCACGGCCGAGGACGACGACCCCTGGGGCAGCGCGTTCCGCCGCATCATGGGCGGCAACCTGGTGATGGCCGTGCTCGCCATCCTCACCTCGCTCGTCGTCGGCGGCATCCTGATCGCCTTCACCGACGAGCGGGTGCAGGAGACGAGCACCTACTTCTTCTCGCGGCCGACCGACATGCTGCAGGCCGTCGGGACCGCGGTGTTCGGCGCCTACTCCGCGCTCTTCCAGGGGTCGATCCTCAACTTCTCGCGCGCCGACGCCGGGTTCGCGCAGCTGATCAAGCCGTTCACCGACACGCTCAACTTCGCCACGCCGCTGATCGCCGCGGGCCTCGGCGTCGCGATCGCGTTCCGGGTCGGCCTGTTCAACATCGGTGGCCGCGGTCAGATGCTCTGGGCCGCCGCCGCCGCCGCGTGGGTCGGCTTCGCCATCCCCATGCCGCCGGTGCTGCACGTGCTCGTCGCGATCGCGGTCGGCATCGCCGCCGGCGCGATCTGGGGCGGCATCGCGGGCGCCTTCAAGGCCTACACCGGCGCCCACGAGGTGATCGTGACGATCATGCTCAACTTCGTCGCGCTCTGGTTCATCACCTGGATGCTGCGCACGCCCGGCCTGCTGCAGAACCCGGGCAGCAACAACCCCATCTCGCCGCCGATGCCCGACTCGGCGATCCTGCCGCCGATCTTCGGCCCGCCGTTCACGCTCCACTGGGGCTTCGTGCTGTCGGTCGCCGCGGTCGTCTTCTGCTCGTGGCTGATCAACCGCTCGAACATCGGCTTCCAGTTCCGCGCGGTCGGCTACAACGCCAACGCGGCGCTGAACGCGGGCATGAACGTCAAGCGGCTGACCGTCTACGCGATGCTCTTCGCCGGCGGCTTCATGGGCCTCGCGGGTGCCCAGCAGGTGACCGGCTCGGTCACCACCGGCTTCACCTCCGGCATCGACGCCGGCATCGGCTTCGACGCCATCACGGTCGCGCTGCTGGGCGGCTCGACCCCGTGGGGCACCTTCTTCGCCGGCCTCCTGTTCGGCGCATTCAAGGCCGGCGGCTTCCGCATGCAGGCCGCCGAGGGCGTGCCGATCGACATCATCCTCGTCGTGCAGTCGTTCATCGTGCTGTTCATCGCGGCACCGCCGCTGGTGCGCGCGATGTTCGGCCTGCCGCAGCCCGGCAAGAAGTCGCGCAGGCAGCGCAAGGACGAGGCCGCGATCGGCGCCGCGATCAAGGCGAAGGGAGAGCAGGCGTGACCACGCAGCAGCCCACCGCGGCGCCCACCGCCGGATCCGCAGAGGTCGTCGAGCTCGAGCGCGCCGTCGTCAAGCACTGGAAGGCGCCCGTCTCGTATGCGGTCGTCACGCTCGTCGCGCTGATCCTGATGGTGCTGCTCGGCCGAGACGGCAGCGCGACCCTGCGGCTCGCCTCGAACGGCGACCTGTTCCAGATCCCGGATGCGGTGCTCCCGGCACGGCCGACCGGCATCGTCATCGTGGTGCTGCTCGCGGCGCTGACGGCGCTGTCGTTCTGGGCCGCCGCCACCGTGCGCAGGATCGGCGCCTGGCTGCCGATCGCCTTCGGCCTGATCTTCGTCATCGGCTTCCTCACCTGGGCGGGCGCTGGCTCGCTGATCCCGATCGCCGGCCTGCTGTTCGCGACCGTCGGCCTCTCGGTGCCGCTGATCCTCGGCGCCATGGGCGGTGTGCTCTCCGAGCGCGCCGGCGTGGTCAACATCGCCATCGAGGCGCAGCTGCTCGGCGGCGCGTTCACCGGTGCCGTGGTCGCCTCGGCCACCGGCTCCACGATGGTGGGCGTGCTCGCCGCGATGGTCGCCAGCGTGCTCGTCTCGATGGTGCTGGCGGTCTTCGCGATCCGCTACTTCGTCGAGCAGGTCATCGTCGGCGTCGTGCTGAACGTGCTGGTGACGGGCCTGACGAACTTCTTCTACTCGTCGGTGCTCACCGACAACCCGGCGCTCAACTCGCCCGACCGCCTGCCGAAGATCCCCATCCCGCTGCTGGAGAGCATCCCCCTCATCGGTCCTGCCCTCTTCAAGCAGTCGGTCATCGTCTACGCGATGTACATCATCGTGCCGCTCATCGCCTGGGGCCTGTTCAAGACCACCTGGGGCCTGCGGCTGCGCGCGATCGGCGAGCACCCGATGGCCGCCGACACCGTCGGCATCAAGGTCAACAAGCTGCGGTTCTGGAACGTCTCGCTCGCGGGCGCGGTGGCGGGCCTCGGCGGCGCGTACTTCACGCTCGACTCGAACGGCTCGTTCACGCGCGAGATGACCGCGGGCCTCGGCTACATCGCGCTGGCGGCCGTCATCTTCGGGCAGTGGCACCCCATCAAGGCGACCCTGGCGGCGCTGCTGTTCGGCTTCGCCTCGGCGCTGCAGCAGACGCTCGGCGCCATCGGCTCGCCGGTGCCGAGCGAGTTCATGCTCATGCTCCCGTACGTGATCACCCTGCTCGCGGTGGCCGGCTTCATCGGCCAGTCGCGGGCGCCCGCCGCGAGCGGCAAGCCCTACGTCAAGCAATAGGCAGCGCGCAGCGCAGGCAGCACCGAGCACCGAGCACCGACCAGCTCCGAGCAGGAGGGATCCCATGACCGAGATCGACTGGGCGGCGTTGCACGACACCGCCGTGGAGGCCTCCGCCAAGGCCTACACGCCCTACTCGCGGTTCCCCGTCGGGGCGGCCGCCCTCGTCGACGACGGCCGCGTCGTCTCCGGCGCCAACATCGAGAACGCGGCCTACGGCGTGACGCTGTGCGCCGAGTGCTCGCTCGTCAGCGCGCTGATCATGGGCGGCGGCGGCAAGCTGGTCGCGTTCTCCTGCGTCAACGGCGCGGGCGAGCGGCTCATGCCGTGCGGCCGCTGCCGGCAGCTGCTCTCGGAGCACGCGGCGCCCGGCATGCTGCTCGACACGGTGAGCGGCATCCGCACCATGGCAGAGGTGCTGCCGGATGCGTTCGGCCCGGGAGCGCTCGACGACTACGCCGCGCAGACGGCCGGCACGCAGCAGACAGGAGCAGCCGGTGGCTGAGGCATTCGACGCGGTCGACATCATCCGCACCAAGCGCGACCGCGGGTCGCTCTCGACCGAGCAGATCGACTGGCTCATCGACGCCTACACGCGCGGCTACGTCGACGACCCGCAGATGGCGGCGCTGACGATGGCGATCCTGCTGAACGGCATGGAGCGGCGCGAGATCCACGACCTGACGATGGCGATGATCGCCTCGGGCGAGCGCATGGACTTCTCGTCGCTCGAGGCGCCGACGGTCGACAAGCACTCCACGGGCGGCGTGGGCGACAAGATCACGCTGCCGCTCATGCCGCTGGTCGCCGCGTTCGGCGCGGCCGTGCCGCAGCTCTCGGGGCGCGGCCTCGGCCACACCGGGGGCACGCTCGACAAGCTCGAGTCGATCCCCGGCTGGCGCGCCGATCTCACGAACGCCGAGATGCTCGAGCAGCTGCGCACCGTCGGCGGCGTCGTCTGCGCGGCCGGTCCGGGCCTGGCGCCGGCCGACAAGCGGCTCTACGCGCTGCGCGACATCACCGGCACCGTCGAGGCGATCCCGCTCATCGCATCGTCGATCATGTCGAAGAAGATCGCCGAGGGCACCGGCGCGCTGGTGCTCGACGTGAAGTTCGGCTCCGGCGCGTTCATGCAGGAGTTCGAGCGGGCGCGCGAGCTGGCGCTGACGATGGTCGAGCTGGGCCGCGACGCGGGCGTCGAGACGCGCGCGCTGCTCACCACCATGGACACGCCGCTGGGCCTCGCGATCGGCAACGCCAACGAGGTGCGCGAGTCGGTCGAGGTGCTCGCGGGCGGTGGGCCGGCCGACGTGGTCGAGCTCACGGTGGCGCTGGCGCGCGAGATGCTGGATGCGGTGGGCAAGGGCGATGCGGATGTCGAGGCCGCGCTCGCCGACGGCCGGGCGATGGACGTCTGGCGCCGCTTCGTGATCGCCCAAGGCGGCGACCCGGATGCCGCGCTGCCGGTCGCGAAGGAGACGCACACCGTCGTCGCCGACGCGGACGGCGTGCTCGCCCGCCAGGAGGCGCTGCCCTTCGGCATCGCCGCGTGGCGCCTGGGCGCCGGCCGTGCCCGCGCGAGCGACCCGGTCGTGCACGCCGCGGGCATCGACCTGCACGTGAAGCCGGGCGACGCGGTGCAGAAGGGCGACCCGCTCTGGACCATCTCGGCCGACGACGAGACGCGCATCCCGCGCGCGCTCGAGGCGCTCGAGGGCGCGTGGGAGCTGGCCCCGGTCGGCACCGAGATCACCGTGCCGCCGATCGTGCGGGAGCGCATCGCCTAGGAGCGCGGCTCCCAGTCGGCACCCAGCCATCTCTCAACCCGGCGCCGCCGCGCGGTGATTGGGTCGACGCATCCACTTGCATCGAAGGAGCACCCGTGACCGATCCCCAGCACCCGACCATGCGGCCGTACGGCGAGGCGACCCAGCCGATGCACGGCTACAGCGGCGCGCCCGCCGAGCCGAGGACGCTCAGCATCGTCAGCCTCGTGCTCGGCCTCGCGTCGATCTTCATCGGCGGCTCGATCCTCGTGCCGATCGCCGGCATCGTCGTCGGCGTCATGGCGCGCAAGCGGGAGCCCGCGGGCCGGACGATGGCGCTGTGGGGCATCTGGCTGAGCGTCGCGATGCTGGTGCTGTGGGCGCTGCTGTGGATCGTCGCCGGCGGGCTGATCCTCGCCGCGATCGGACTCGCGGGCGCCTCGGTCTGACTCCGCACCGAGGCCGTGTCGGCGGCGCGCGGGCCGGTAGCATCGAATCCGGCCGGCACGCGGATGCCAGGCACCCCGATGACGGAGGCGGAATGGCCCGGTACGAGATCGACGGCGTCGACATCCAGACGCTGCCCAAGGTCAGCCTGCACGACCACCTCGACGGGGGGCTGCGGCCGCAGACCGTGCTCGAGCTGGCCGACGAGATCGGCTTCGAGCTGCCAGCCGGCGACGCGGAGGCGCTCGGCCGCTGGTTCGCCGAGCAGTCGAACTCCGGCTCGCTGCCCGAGTACCTGAAGACGTTCGACATCACCACCGCGGTCATGCAGACCGAGCACGGCCTGCAGCGGGTGGCGAAGGAGTTCGTGCTCGACCTCGCCGAGGACGGCGTGATCTACGGCGAGATCCGCTGGGCGCCGGAGCAGCACCTGCAGCGCGGCCTCACGCTCGACCAGGCCGTCGAGGCCGTGCAGGCCGGCATCGAGGAGGCCATCGACCTGGTCGCGACCCACGGCGGCCGGATCCGCGTCGGCCAGCTGATCAGCGCGATGCGCCACCTCGACCGCGCCGACGAGATCGCCGAGCTGGCCCTGCGCCACCGCGACAAGGGCGCGGTCGGCTTCGACATCGCCGGCCCCGAAGCGGGCTTCCCCGCCTCGCGCCTGCAGTCGGCGTTCGACATCCTCGCCAGGGCGCACTTCCCGACCACCGTGCACGCGGGCGAGGGCGACGGGCTCGCGAGCATCGACGACGCGCTGTTCGCCGGGCGTGCGCTGCGCCTCGGCCACGGCACGCGCATCGCCGAGGACATCGAGGTCGAGGAGGAGCACGACGACGCGATCGTGGTGCGGCTCGGCGAGCTCGCGGAGTGGGTGAAGGAGCGCGAGATCCCGCTCGAGCTCAGCCCCAGCTCGAACCTGCAGACGGGCACGATCGCGCAGTGGGGCGACTCGCTCGACGCGCACCCGATCGACCTGCTGCTGCAGCTCGGCTTCGCGGTCACCGTGAACCCCGACAACCGCCTGCAGTCGGGCACGACCCTCACACGCGAGCTGGGCCTCATGGTCGAGACCTTCGACTGGGATCTCGACGACCTCGAGCAGGTCACGCAGAACGCCGCCGCCGGCGCCTTCTGCACGCTCGAGGAGCGCGAGGAGCTCGCCGACGAGATCGCCGACGGGTTCGACGACCTCCGATGACCCTGCCGCTCGACGAGGCCACCTTCTCGCCCGGCGTCCACGCAGCCGACTGGCGCGCCGCCGTGCGCGCAGCGGGCGTCGACCTGGTGACCGCGAGCGCGGTCGGGCGCGCCTACGTCGACGAGCTGGTGCGCCAGATCGAGCAGGCCGGCCCGTACTGCGTGGTGGCGCCCGGCGTGGCGGTGCCGCACGCGAAGGCGAGCGCCGTCGTGCGCCGCGACGCCCTGGCGATCGTCGTGCTCGACGAGCCCGTCTCGTTCGGCCACCCGCACCACGACCCGGTGCGGGTCGTCATCGCGATGGCCGCGCAGAGCCCTCGCCGCCACCTGCAGATGCTCGCCGAGCTCGCCAACGCCCTGGACGCATCCGGCGTCACCGAGGCGCTCGTGGCCGCCACCGGGCGCGACGAGGCGATCGCGGCGCTGCGCGCCTGAGCCGGGCGACGGTGCCGCGCGCCCGAGGCTCGCGACCGTGCCGCGCCACTACTGCAGCAGCGGCCGCACCGCCTCGGCGATCGCGGCCACGCGCTCGCGCGCACGACGGATGCGGGCGGCAGGGGGGCCGTCGGCGCTCGTCGCGTCGATGTAGACCTTCACCTTCGGCTCGGTGCCGCTCGGCCGCACCATGACCCGCGAGCCGTCGTCGAGCGTGAAGCGCAGGATGTCGCCGATCTCGCCGTGCTCGGGCAGCGACAGGTCGTCGGCGGCGAGCACGGCCGCGCCCGCCAGCTCGGTCGGCGGCGTCTGCCGCAGCGCCGCCATGGTGGCCGGGATGCGCGCGAGGTCGGTGACGCGCACGCTCACCTGCCCGGACTCGAAGGCGCCGAACTCGCCGGCGAGCGCCAGCAGCTCCTCGGTGAGCGACGAGCCGCGCTCCTGCAGCTCGCTCGCAAGGGTGAGGATGCGCACGAGCGCCGAGATGCCGTCCTTGTCGCGCACGGTGCCGGGGTTCACGAGGTAGCCGAGCGCCTCCTCGTAGCCGTAGACGAGGCCGGGCACGCGCGAGACCCACTTGAAGCCCGTGAGCGTCTGCACGAACTCGAGCCCGTGGGCGGCGGCGATCGCGCCGAGGCCGGGGGAGGAGACGATCGACGCGGCGAGCACGCCGCGTCCGCCGGCGGCGCGCGCGGCGTCCCAGCCCAGCAGCAGCCCCACCTCGTTGCCGGTGAGCATGCGCCATCCGGCGGGGGCGGCGTCGTCCGGCACGGCCACCGCGAGCCGGTCGGCGTCGGGGTCGTTCGCGAGGATCAGCTCGGCGCCCTCTGCGGTCGCGAGGGCCATCGCCAGGTCGAGTGCGCCCGGCTCCTCGGGGTTGGGGAAGGCGACCGTCGGGAACGCGCCGTCGGGCTCGGCCTGCTCGGGCACCGGGATCACGGCCGGGAAGCCGGCCGCGGCCAGCACCGCGCGCACCGTCTCGAGGCCGACGCCGTGCATGGGCGTGTAGACGACCCTCGGGCCGGTCGCTCCGGCGAGGCCCTGGTCGGGCTGGCCGATCGCGGCGGTGGCGGCGACGTAGGCGTCGACGACGCCCTCGCCGGCCACCTCGACGCTGCCGCGCGGGTAGTCGGCCACCGGCGTCTGCGCCGCCTCTTCGATGCGGGCGGCGATCTCGCCGTCGACCGGCGGCACGATCTGGCTGCCCTCGTCGGCGCCACCCAGGTAGACCTTGTAGCCGTTGTCCTGCGGCGGGTTGTGGCTCGCGGTCACCATCACGCCTGCGCTCACGCCCAGGTGCCGCACGGCGAACGCGGTCACCGGCGTCGGCAGCAGCCGCGGCAGCAGGATCGCGCGCACGCCCGCGCCCGCGAAGACCTCCGCCGCCTCGCGGGCGAACTGCGCCGAGCCGCGCCGGCCGTCCCAGCCGATCACGACCGACGGGTGCGCCTCGCGCTCGACGAGGAATCGGGCGAGGCCCGCGGATGCCTGCTGGACGACGACGCTGTTCATGCGGTTGGGCCCGGGGCCCAGACGGCCCCGCAGCCCGGCCGTGCCGAACTGCAGGCGCCCGCGGAACGCATCCGCGAGCTCGATCGTCGCCGCGTCGTCGTCGGCCTCGGCCGCGGCGATCGTCGCCTCGAGCTCGGCGCGGGTCGCCTCGTCGGGGTCGGCGGCCGCCCAGGCGCGCGCGAGCGTCAGCGCTTCGTGCGAGGCGCTCATGCCTGCGCGCCGATCGCCGCCACCACGTCGGCGAGCAGGCGCCCGAGCCTGCCCTCGGCCTCGCGGCCCGCCTCGATCACCTCGGCGTGCGAGAGCGGCGTGGTCTGGATGCCCGCGGCGAGGTTGGTGATCAGGCTCAGGCCCAGCACCTCCATGCCGGCCTCGCGCGCGGCGATCGCCTCGAGCGCGGTCGACATGCCGCAGATGTGGCCGCCGATCGCCTTCGCCATCTGCACCTCGGCGGGCGTCTCGTAGTGGGGGCCGCGGAACTGCACGTAGACGCCCTCGTCGAGGCTGGCGTCGACCGTGCGGGCGACGTCGCGCAGGCGCGGCGAGTAGAGGTCGGTGAGGTCGACGAAGGTGGCGCCCTCGAGCGGCGAGTCGGCGGTGAGGTTGATGTGGTCGCTGATGAGCACCGGCTGGCCGGGCGTCCAGTGCGGCTTGATGCCGCCGGCGCCGTTCGTCAGCACCATCACGGTCGCGCCCGCGGCGGCGGCGGTGCGCACCGAGTGCACCACCCGGCGCACGCCGTGGCCCTCGTAGTAGTGGGTGCGCGCGCCGATCACGAGCGCGCGGCGGCCGTCGTCGAGCAGGATCGAGCGCAGCGTGCCCACGTGCCCCTCGAGCGCGGGCTTCGAGAAGCCGGTGATGTCGGTCGCGGGGATCGTGTGCGTCGTCTCGCCGATCAGGTCGGCGGCCTTCGCCCAGCCGGAGCCCAGGGTGAGGGCGATGTCGTGGCGGTCGACGCCGGTGATGCGGCGGATGTCGTCGGCGGCCTGGCGGGCGACCTCGCGCGGGTCGGCGGGCTGGTCGAGCGGGTGCGTCATGGCGCCCACTCTAGAGGCGGGGCCCCCGACCCTCGCCCCGTGCCCCGCGCGCACAACGCAAGCCTGGCGCTCGCCCCGCGCGCACAACGCAAGCCCGGCGCTCGCCCCCGCGCGCACAACGCAAGCCCGGCGCGCGTCCCCGCGCGCACAACGCAAGCCCGGCGCGCGGATCGATGGGCGCGCCGAGCATCGCGACCGCAGCGGCCGCGCGAACGGGCTGCCCGGCTTGCGTCGTGCTGAGCGGCGGCGGCGGTGAGTCGAGCGCCGCGCACCTAGGCTGGAGCACCATGGCCATCGGCGCGACGATCCACACCTTCGAGGTGCAGCTCTCCGACGTCGATCGCGGCGTGTACGAGCAGCTGTCGCTCAAGGTCGCGCAGCACCCCTCCGAGACGCTCGTGTTCATGGTGACGCGCGTGCTCGCGCTCTGCCTCGAGCACGAGGAGGGCATCGCGTTCGGCGACGGCATCTCCGGCGGCGACGAGCCCGCGGTGATCGCGCGCGACCTGACCGGTGCGCTGACGGCCTGGATCGAGGTGGGCGCGCCCGACGCCGAGCGGGTGCACCGGGGCAGCATGGCCGCCGACCGCACCGTCGTCTACACGCACCGCGACCCGGAGAAGGTCGCCGCGCGCTGGGTGGGCAAGCGCATCCATCGCGCGGAGGACGTGCGGCTGGTCTGGTTCGACGCCGGCTTCGTCGAGGCCGTGGCCGACGCCGTGGCACGGCGCACGGCGCTCACCGTGTCGGTGATGGAGGGCACGCTCTACGTCGAGGTCAACGGCACGACGCTGACGTCGGCAGTGCACGAGCGTCGCGCGGGCTGATGCCCTCCCCGGTACCGGGGCCCGAGACGGCCCCGGCGCTGGGGTCGCGGCGGAGGGCCGAAAGGCCCTCCGCTCCAGAGCTCCACCGCGAATGCGCGATGATGGTGCCCGTGAGTGCATTCGAGCGCAAGCAGCGCGTAGTGATCATCGGCGGCGGTCCTGGCGGGTACGAGGCGGCGCTCGCGGGCGCCAGGCTCGGTGCCGCAGTCACGCTCATCGAGCGCACCGGCATCGGCGGCAGCGCGATCCTCACCGACGTCGTGCCCTCGAAGTCGCTCATCGCGACCGCCGAGTCGGCTGCCGCGATCCGCGACGCCAGCCAGCTGGGCGTGCAGTTCTCGGTGCGCGGCGCCAGCGGCCGGCCGCAGAAGCCCGAGGTGGCCGTCAACCTGCGGGCCGTCAACCGGCGCCTGCTGTCGCTCGCGGCGAAGCAGTCGCTCGACATGAAGGCCGACCTCGAGAAGGCGGGCGTCACGCTCGTGCAGGGCGAGGGCCGCCTCGACGGCCCCGGCCGCGTGGTCGTCTCCACCGGCAAGCAGGGCTCCGACTTCGACGAGTTCGAGGCCGACACCATCGTCGTCTCGGTCGGCGCCACGCCCCGGCAGCTGCCCTCGGCCATGCCCGACGGCGAGCGGATCCTCACGTGGACGCAGCTCTACGGCCTCGAGGAGGTGCCCGAGCACCTGATCGTCGTCGGCTCCGGCGTCACCGGCGCCGAGTTCGCGAGCGCCTACAGCCTGATCGGCGCCGAGGTGACGCTCATCTCGAGCCGCGAGCAGGTGCTGCCGGGCGAGGACACCGACGCGGCCCGCGTGATCGAGGACGTCTTCGGCCGCCAGGGCATGCACGTGCTCGCCAAGTCGAGGGCGGCGACCGTCGAGCGCACGGAGACGGGCGTGCTCGTCACGCTCACCGACGGCCGCACGGTCGAGGGCTCGCACTGCCTGATGGCGGTCGGCTCGATCCCGAACACCGCCGGCATCGGGCTCGAGGAGGCCGGGCTCGAGATGACCGACTCCGGCCACATCCACGTCAACCGTGTCGCGCGCACGAACCTGCCGAACATCTACGCGGTCGGCGACTGCGCCGACGCGCTGCCGCTCGCCTCGGTGGCCTCGATGCAGGGCCGCACCGCGATGTTCCACGCGCTCGGCGATGCGGTCGACCCGATCTCGATGCGCACGGTCGCGTCGAACATCTTCACGCAGCCCGAGATCGCCACGGTCGGCTGGTCGCAGCGCGAGATCGAAGAGGGCATCGCCCAGGGCGAGGTCTACCGGATCGATCTCGCCACCAACGCCCGCGCCAAGATGATGGGCGTCGAGGACGGCTTCGTGAAGCTCTTCGCGCGCACGGGCTCGGGCACGGTCATCGGCGGCGTGATCGTCGCGCCGAAGGCGTCGGAGCTGATCTTCACGGTGACGATGGCGATGGAGCACCGCCTCACCGTCGACCAGCTCGCCCGCGTGTTCCCGGTCTTTCCGTCGCTCACCGGCTCGATCTCCGACGCCGCCCGCGCGATGCACCGCGTCGACGCCGGCTGACGCCGCGGAGGGCGCGGACGGCTGACGCGCCCGGGCACTGACGCCGCGCCCGACACCCGACGTCCCGGGGCCCAGCACGACGCATCCACCTGCCCGTCTTTCCGTTTCGCAGGCGATCCGGCTCTCGAGAGGGAGCATTCCCCTCGACCGGCGCGGATCGCCTGCAGAACGGAACGGCTACGCGCGGGCATCGTCGCGCTGAGTTCTCCACAGCGCACCTCGGACGACCCGACCGCGCGGCGGCGGCGCGGGCACCATCGCGCTCGTGTCGATCGACGATGAGGTGCGCGCGCTCGGGGGCGTGGCCTCGCTCGACCACCTGCGCGCGCGCGGGTTCGACCGCCCGCAGGTGCTCGAGGCTCGCCGCGCCGGCCTGCTCGTGCACGTGCGCCGCGCCTGGGTCGCCGTGCCCGACGCCGACGCGCGCGCGGTGCAGGCCGTGCGCATGCGGGGTCAGCTCACCTGCATCTCGGCGACGAGCGCCATGGGTGTGTGGACGCTCGACGACGGCAAGCTGCCCCGGCAACGGGTCGCGGCTCAATCCCCGGACACGAGACGCTCCTGCCGCGATCTCCGACGCGTCGGTGGTCGTCCACTGGCGGGGCCGCACAGCGGCGCCGGCGAGCGCGGTCCAGGCTCTCGACGAGGTGCTGCTGCACGTGGTCGAGTGCCAGCCGCCGGAGCTGGCGCTGGCCGTGCTCGACGCGTGCGTCCACGATCGCCGGCGCACCGCGGAGCACCTCGCCCGGCTGCTGAGCGGCACGGAACGCGGCCGGCTCCTGGCGACGCTGCTCGACGGCGGGGCTGGCTCAGGACTCGAGAGCATCGCGCGCTACCGATTCCGATCGCACGGCCTCCGCGTGCGCACCCAGGTCGATGTGCCCGGCCTCGGCCCGCGCGACCTCCTCCTCGGCGACCGCTTGTGGATCGAGATCGACGGCCGCGAGCACCACACGCGCGTCGCGGACTTCCCCCGCGATCGGCGCATCGATCGTGAGCTGCAACGATCCGGCGGCATCTCGCTGCGCTTCGCCTACGAGGACATCATGCATCGCTGGCCGCGCACGATCGCCACGGTGCTCGACTTCGTCCGCCGTGATCGCCACCGCCGCCGTCGCCGCCGCCCCGGTCGGCGCTGACCGTGGGCTCGACCTCGCGGGCATCGCGCCTGATCGTGCGGCTCGCCACGCCGCGACTGTCGCGTCGCTGGGAATGACTTTGCAGGTGATCCGGCGGGCTCGGGGGGAATCCTCCCTCGCGCGACCCTGATCGCCTGCAGAACGGAATGGCGCGGAGCGGAGTGCCGAGGCTGATCGCGGGGGCCACTCACGCGCCCCGCGGCGGCCGGCGACGCCACCCGCACCGCAAGGCTTCATCGCGGCGGCCGTCGGACTGGCCGCGGCGCGACTGCTCACTCTGCAGGTGATCCGGGAGGCTCGAGGGGAATGCTCCCTCGGGCGGCCAGGATCACCTGCAAAACGGAATTGCCTGCGCGAGGCGGGCGGATGCGTCGGCGCGGCTCAGGCGTCGGGCGTGACGGTCACGAGGTGGTGGCCGGAGGAGACCGTCGAGCCGACGGGTGCATCGAGGAACGAGACCGTGCCGTCGATGGGGCTCGACAGCGGCTGCTCCATCTTCATCGCCTCGAGCACCACCAGCAGGTCGCCGGCGACGACGCGGTCGCCCTCGGCGACACCCGACTTGATCACCGTCGCCTGCATGGGCGAGACGATCGCGCCGTTGCCGACGCCGCCGGCCAGCGCGGTGCGGGTGCGGCGCGGGGCGGGGCCTTTGGCGTCCTTCGCATCCGAGAAGAGGCGCTTCGGCATCGAGACGGCGATGCGCTTGCCCTCGGCCTCCACGACCACCGTGCGGCGCGCATCCGGCCCGCCGATCTCGCCCGGCTCGCCGGCCCAGGGGGCGATCTCGCCGTCGAACTCGGTCTCGATCCACGAGGTGTAGATCGAGAAGGGGGCGTCGCCCTCGGGGGCGAACGCCGGGTGGTCGACGATCGCGCGGTGGAACGGCAGCACCGTCGGCAGCCCGTCGACCTCGAACTCGGCCAGCGCGCGGCGGGCGCGCTGCAGCGCCTCGGCGCGGTCGCGACCGGTGACGATGAGCTTCGCGAGCATCGAGTCGAAGTTGCCGCCGATCACGTCGCCGGCCACGACGCCCGAGTCGACGCGCACGCCGGGGCCCGAGGGTGCGCGGAAGATGCGCACGGGCCCGGGCTGCGGCATGAAGCCGGCGCCGGCGTCCTCGCCGTTGATGCGGAACTCGATCGAGTGGCCGTGAACCTCGGGGTCGTCGTAGCCGAGCGCCTCGCCCTCGGCGATGCGGAACTGCTCGCGCACCAGGTCGATGCCGGTGACGTCCTCGGAGACCGGGTGCTCGACCTGCAGGCGCGTGTTGACCTCGAGGAACGAGATGGTGCCGTCGGCGCCGATGAGGAACTCGCACGTGCCCGCGCCGACGTACTTCGCGGCGCGCAGGATCGCCTTGGAGGCCTGGCGCAGCTGGGCGTCCTGCGCCTCGCTGATGAAGGGCGCGGGTGCCTCTTCGACGAGCTTCTGGTGGCGGCGCTGCAGCGAGCAGTCGCGGGTCGAGACGACGACCACGTTGCCGTGCGCGTCGGCGAGGCACTGGGTCTCGACGTGGCGCGGCTTGTTGAGGTACTTCTCGACGAAGCACTCGCCGCGCCCGAACGCCGCGACCGCCTCGCGGGTGGCGGACTCGAACTGCTGCGCGACCTCCTCGCGCGTGAACGCCACCTTGAGCCCCCGCCCGCCGCCGCCGAAGGCAGCCTTGATAGCGACCGGCAGCCCGTGCTGGTCGACGAACTCGAGCACCTCGTCGGCGCCCTCGACGGGGTTGATGGTGCCGGGGGCGAGCGGTGCGCCGACCGACTCGGCGATGTGGCGCGCCGAGACCTTGTCGCCGAGCTGCTCGATCGCCTCGGGGCTCGGGCCGATCCAGATGAGGCCGGCGTCGATCACGGCCCGCGCGAAGTCGGCGTTCTCGGCGAGGAAGCCGTAGCCGGGGTGCACGGCGTCGGCGCCGGAGCGGCGCGCGACCGACAGCATCTTGTCGATCACCAGGTAGCTCTCGGCGCTGGTGGCGCCGTGCAGCGAGTAGGCCTCGTCGGCGAGCTGCGCGTGCTGCGCGTCGCGATCGGGCTCCGCGTAGACCGCGACCGAGCCGATGCCCGCATCGCGCGCGGCGCGGATGATGCGGACGGCGATCTCGCCGCGGTTGGCGATGAGGACCTTGGTGATGCGGCGCATGGTTCAACAGCCTAGGCGCCGGAGCATGACGGATGCGTGCACAAGGCACACAGGCATGCGGGGATCGGTTGCGGATTCCCACAGTCGTGCGGGCTCGGTGGCCCGGCCGGCCATGCGGGGGAGACCCTGCCTGAAACCGCCCTGCCTCAAATAGCATGGGCGCGTGGATCCCGTGCTGGCGCTTGCCCTGGAGTGGTGGTGGGTCGCTCCCGCGGGTGCTGGCGCGGGCACGCTCGGCTGGCTCGGCGTGCGGCGCCGCTCCCCGGTCGGCCGCAGGCTCGAGCTCGACGCCGCCCAGCACGACCTGCGGCGGGCGGAGCACGCGGTGGTGCGCTCGCGCGCGCTGCTGAAGGTCGCGCGCGCGGAGCACCTGCGCGCCCAGGCCGAGCAGACGGCCTCGCGCCTCGCCGCCGGTGCCGTGCTCGAGAGCAAGCGGCGGGTGCAGGACGCCGAGCGAGCGGTCAAGGCCGCCGTGGCGGATCTCCGGGCGCGGCGCGCCTCGGTGCAGGCCGCCCGTGCGACCATGCCGGCCAGCCGTGCGCCGCTCGAGGAGATGCCGCTGGCACGGCTGCGCAGCGAGCACGATGCGCTCACGACCCGCTGGATCGCCTACGAGACCGATGCTGCCAAGGCGATCGACTACCCGGGCATGAGCGACCCCTCGTCACCGGCGCTCCAGGCGTTCCTCCGCGAGCAGCAGGTCGCGATGGAGCTGCGCCCTGCGAGCACCGACGCCCGCATGGCGCCGGCCGACTTCGCCGCGTACCGCGACGCGGTGCGACGGGCGACGCAGGCCTTCGACACAGCCGAGCGCGTCGCCCACCGCGCTGCCGGGGAGCTGCCGCGACCCTCCGGCGACCGCACCGACTGGAGCGCGCTCGCCCAGGAGCTGCTCGACACCGCGCAGGGCGCCATCACCCGCTCGGCCGAGGCGTGGCAGCGCGCCGAGCGGGAGCGCCGGCGGCGGCCCGAGGCCTGACCTGACCCGTCGCGGCGCGCTGCAAGGCAGCACTTGGTGAGTGAGCGCTCACTCAACTACGCTCGTCCCGTGACCCCCATCCCTCGCCTGAGCGGCGACGACCGTCGCGCGCAGATCATCGAGGCCGTCACGCCCGCGATGCTCGAGCACGGCCAGACCATCACGACGCGGCAGCTGGCCGAGGCCGCGGGCGTGGCCGAGGGCACGCTCTTCAAGGCCTTCGGCGACAAGGAGTCGCTGCTCATCGCCGTCGGCGAGCACCACCTGGCGGCCGAGGACTTCACCGCCGAGCTCGCCGCGCTCCAGTTCGACAGCCTCGACGAGTTCGTCACCGTCACCGGCGCCGCCCTGGTGTCGCGCATGCGCTTCATCTTCCGGCTGGTCGTCGCGCTCGGCCCCGCGGGCCAGCGCATCGTCGCCGACCGCCACGCCGACTTCGAGGCGTCGAAGCACCGCCTCGCGGCGCAGTTCGCGCCGTACCGCCACCAGCTGCGGGTCTCCCCGCTCGTCGCCGCCGACCTGCTCCGCACGCTCGCCTGGGCCGCCAGCGCCAGCTGGGGCGAGCAGGAGCCCACGTCATCGGCCGATGACATCATCCAGGTGCTGCTGCACGGCATCGTCAGCACCGACGCGACGCGCGCCTCCGACGGCACGTCCGCCACCGCATCCGCCCCCGAGAGCCAGAAGGTCTGATCATGCTCTGGAAGCTCATCGTCCGCTACGTCAGGCCATCGCTGCTGTCGCTGATCCTCGTCGTGCTGTTCCAGTTCGCGCAGTCGGTGCTGTCGCTGATGCTGCCGACCATCAACGCCGAGATCATCAACGACGGCGTGCTGCGCGGCGACACCGACACCATCTGGCGGCTCGGCATGCTGATGCTCGCGCTCAGCCTCGGCCAGGTCGTCGCCAACATCCTCGCGATCATGTTCGGCGCGCGCCTCGCGATGCGCGCCGGACGCGACCTGCGCGCCGACATCTTCGGCAAGGTCGGCGACTTCAGCGAGCAGGACGTGCAGCGCTTCGGTGCCGCGAGCCTCATCACCCGCAACACGAACGACGTGCAGCAGGTGCAGATGCTCATCCTGATGTCGTGCACCATGCTGCTGTCGGCGCCCATGCTGGCGATCGGCGGCATCGTGATGGCGCTGCGCGCCGACGCGACGCTGTCGTGGCTGATCGCCGTCGCCGTGCCGCTCATGCTCGTCGTGCTCGGCGTCATCGTCGCCAGGCTGGTGCCGATCTTCCGCCTGCTGCAGGAGCGCATCGACCGCATCAACAAGGTGCTGCGCGAGCAGCTCACCGGCATCCGCGTGATCCGCGCGTTCGTGCAGGAGCGCGCCGAGAAGCAGCGCTTCGCCGTCGCCAACGACGGCGTCACCGACGCCATGCTGCGCACCGGCAACCTGTTCGTGCTGATGTTCCCGATCATCATGCTGATCGTCGAGATCTCGTCGGTCTCAGTGCTGTGGTTCGGCGCGGGCCTGGTCGACTCGGGCGAGCTCGAGATCGGCACGATGATGGCGTTCCTGCAGTACCTGATGCAGATCCTCATGGGCGTGCTCATGGCCACCTTCATGACGATCATGATCCCGAGGGCCGCGGTCTCCGCGAAGCGCATCGGCGAGGTGCTCGAGACGGAGTCGTCGGTCGTGCGGGTCGCGTCGGGCCCGGCCATGCCGACGCCCGGCACGATCGAGCTGCGCGACGTGAGCTTCCACTACCCGGGCGCCGACACCCCGGTGCTCGACGGCGTCTCGATCCAGGCAGCGCCCGGCGAGAGGGTGGCGATCATCGGCTCGACCGGCGCCGGCAAGACGACGCTGGTCAACCTGATCCCGCGCCTGTTCGACGCGACCGGCGGTCGGGTGCTGGTCGGCGGCGTCGACGTCAAGGAGCTCGACGCCGAGACGCTCTGGCGGGGCATCGCGATCGTGCCCCAGCGGCCCTACCTCTTCGCCGGCACCGTCGCGTCGAACCTGCGGTACGGCAACGAGCAGGCCACCGACGAGCAGCTCTGGCGGGCGCTCGAGATCGCCCAGGCGGCGGGCTTCGTGCAGCAGATGGACAAGCAGCTCGACTCGCGCATCGCGCAGGGCGGCACGAACGTCTCGGGCGGTCAGCGCCAACGGCTGTCGATCGCGCGGGCGCTCGTCGCCGAGCCCGACGTGCTCGTCTTCGACGACTCGTTCTCGGCGCTCGACCTGACGACGGATGCGCGCCTGCGGGCGGCGCTGACCGAGGCGGTGGGTGCGACCACCCAGATCGTCGTCGCCCAGCGCGTCTCGACGATCGTCGACGCCGACCGCATCGTGGTGCTCGAGGCCGGCCGGGTCGTCGGCACCGGCACGCATGAGGAGCTGCTCGCCGGCAGCGAGACCTACCGAGAGATCGTCGACTCGCAGATGGCAGTGGAGGCCTGAGATGGCGCGCGAACCGAAGACCCGCATGACCCGCGACGAGAAGCTGGCGGCACGCAAGGCTCGCTCGCTGAAGCCGGAGCCGGAGCTCACCGAGGAGCAGCGGCTCGAGGCCGAGCAGGCCGAGGCCGCGCGCCTCGGCGCCGGCGACTGGGAGCCCCCGCCCGGCAAGGCCAAGTCGTTCGGCGCATCCGCCAAGCGGCTGGTCGGCCTCATGCACCCGCACCGCTGGCTGCTGGCGCTCGTGTTCGGCCTCGGCGCGATCGGCGTCGTGCTGGTCGTGCTCGGGCCGAAGATCCTGGGCGAGGCGACGAACGTCATCGTGCAGGGCTTCGTGCAGCGCAGCCTGCCCGCAGGCACCACGCAGGCGCAGGTGGTCGAGGGGCTGCGCCAGGCGGGCCAGGGCGACCTCGCCAACATGCTCGAGCGCATGCCGGAGCTCAACCCCGGGCAGGGCATCGACTTCGAGCGCCTCGGCGGCATCCTGCTCGTCGTGCTCGCCATCTATCTCGTGGGCGCGCTGTTCCAATGGCTGCAGGGCTACGTGGTCAACCGCGTGGTGCAGCGCACCGTGCAGGGCCTGCGCCGCGACGTCGAGGCGAAGATCCACCGCCTGCCGCTGGCGTACTACGACCGCACGCAGCGCGGCGAGCTGCTCTCGCGCGTCACCAACGACCTCGACAACGTCGGCCAGACGATGTCGCAGACCATGTCGCAGATCGTCACCGGCCTGCTGAGCGTCATCGGCGTGCTCGTCATGATGCTCACGATCAACGTCTGGCTCGCGCTCATCGCCCTCATCGCAGTGCCGCTGACGGGCGTCATCCTGGGCGCCGTCATGGGCCCGGCGCAGGGGCTGTTCAAGGAGCAGTGGCGCCGCACCGGTCGCGTCAACGCGATCGTCGAGGAAGCCTTCACCGGCCACGCGCTCGTCAAGGTGTTCGGCCGCGAGGAGGCCGTGCGCGCCCGCTTCAAGACCGAGAACGACGGCGTGTTCGACGCCTCGTTCAAGGCGCAGTTCCTGTCGGGGCTCGTCTTCCCGCTGATGACCTTCGTCGGCAACATCGGCTACGTGCTCGTCGCGGTCGCCGGCGGCCTCTTCGTCGCGGCCGGCCAGATCCTGGTCGGCGACGTGCAGGCGTTCATCCAGTACTCGCAGCAGTTCTCGCAGAACCTGGGCCAGATCGGCCAGACCGTGACGATGGTGCAGTCGGGCGTCGCCAGCGCCGAGCGCGTGTTCCAGCTGCTCGACGCCGACGAGGAGGAGTCCGACACCGGCGGCGTCACGCACGAAGGCGGCCGCGGCCGCGTCACGTTCGAGAACGTGCGGTTCTCCTACTCGCCCGAGAAGCCGCTCATCGACGACCTCTCGCTCGAGGTCGAGCCCGGGCAGACGGTCGCGATCGTCGGCCCGACGGGCGCCGGCAAGACGACGCTCGTCAACCTGCTGATGCGCTTCTACGAGATCGACGGCGGTCGCATCACGCTCGACGGCGTCGACACCAGGACGATGACGAGGGATGCGCTCCGGTCGCAGACGGGCATGGTGCTGCAGGACACGTGGCTGTTCGGCGGCACCATCCGCGAGAACATCGCCTACGGCCGGCCCGACGCCACGGAGGCCGAGATCCTCGAGGCCGCGCAGGCGACCTACGTCGACCGCTTCGTGCACGCGCTGCCCGACGGCTACGACACGGTGATCGACGAGGACGCATCCAACCTCTCGGCCGGCGAGAAGCAGCTGATCACGATCGCGCGGGCGTTCCTCGCGCAGCCGAGCGTGCTGATCCTCGACGAGGCCACGTCGTCGGTCGACACCCGCACCGAGCTGCTGCTGCAGCACGCGATGGCGGCGCTGCGCACCGACCGCACCTCGTTCGTGATCGCGCACCGGCTGTCGACCATCCGCGACGCCGACCTGATCCTGGTGATGGAGCAGGGGTCGATCGTCGAGCAGGGCTCGCACACGGCACTCGTCGAGCAGCGCGGCGCCTACTGGCGGCTGCTCAACGCGCAGTTCGAGCAGGCGGCCGTCGACATCGAGTTCGACGACTCGCTCGCCGACCAGAGCGGCTCGATCGTCACGCAGCAGACGACCTGAGCGCTGGAGCCACCCCTACGCGCCGAGGGTCATCCAGCTCGCGGCGTCGTGCACGGCGACGCCAGCGAAGCGTGCGTCGCCGCCGAGCTGGCCGGCGACCGCGGCGAGCTCGCGCTCGAGCACGGCGCGGCCGTCGTCGGCGAAGGTCTCGCGAGGCTCCGCCGCCGGCAGCGTGTCGACGCCGATGCGGTAGGGCTTGCGGGCCTGCCCGATGAGCTGCCGCGCGGTGGCGCTGAGGCCAAGGATGTCGGGCGCGCGGTCGCGGTAGGCCATCAGCGCCACCGCATCGGCGCGGCGCACGACCTCGGCGAACGCTGCGGGATGGGCGTCGGCGATCCAGGGGGAGAGGTCGACCTCGACCGGCAGCGAGGTGCGGGCAGCGACGTCCTTGACGGTGCGGGCGAGGCCGGCGAGCAGCTCCTGCTCGCGCCCCGGCCAGTCCCGCCGCGTCCACGGCTCGATGTCGAGGTGCACGCCGTCGAAGAGGAACGCGGCGGTCGCCCGCTGCATCCAGGTCAGCGCATCGGTGCCGGTCGTCCACGACGGGTCGCCGCCGAGCGCCGACACCCGCACACCCCGGGCGCGCAGCGCGGCCACGCACTGGTGGGTCGCCGGGGTCGGACCGCCCCAGGGCACGCTGACGAACGCCTCGGTGACGCGCTGCTGCGCGGCGTGCGCCGCCAGCGCGGCAGGATCCGGCGGCGCGCTCTCCTGCACCCACACCCACATCGCTCGAGCCGTGCTCGCCATGGTCGTGCTCCCTCCGAGTCCTGTCGCGGCAGGTGCCGAGAGGCACCGCCGTGGGGGCAGGCTAGCGCCGCGGGATGCGTGGTCGGGGCAGCCGCGACCGCCGCGCCGATCGGAACGGCCCGGTCGAGGTCACGGTCCGAACGTCCGCAGCCGCGGGCGGCCGGAGTCCGCCCGCAGCGCGAGCGCCGCCGCGTAGCCCGGCAGCGGCGTGTCGATGGCGCTGGCGGCGAGCCTGCCCGGATCGACCCCCACCGCACGCGCGACGCCCTGCGCCTTCGTGATCGCCTCGGCACGGACCCATGCCTCCGCCGACTGGGTCGCGGGCAGATCGGCGACCCGCTGCACGTCGATCCCCACCGGCTCGTCGGCCAGCACCACGGCGATGAGGAGCCCCGAGTGCGAGACCGAGACCCAGGGGGCGTGCGGATGCAGGAGCCTCGGAGCCCCGTGCTGGCGGCCGCACTCGTCGCAGGTGCGGTCGATGCGCACCTCGAGCGGGGCGACGCCGAGCCGCTGAGCGGCT
Source organism: Agrococcus beijingensis (assembly GCF_030758955.1). NCBI lineage: Bacteria > Bacillati > Actinomycetota > Actinomycetes > Micrococcales > Microbacteriaceae > Agrococcus > Agrococcus beijingensis. Next base: position 96,134 of record NZ_CP132360.1, read on the forward strand.
GCGACGCGCAGCGTCGCCGCGGCCACCATCGAGCGGCCGCGATCCGCGGCACGCTCGAGCGCATCGATGCGCGCGAGCTCCGCCGAGTCGATCAGCGCGTCCAGCTCGTGGCGCGCGGCTGCCAGGGTCTGCCAGTGCAACTCGACCTCGACGGGGGCGCTGTGCTGCGCCATGCTCGCGGCGGACGGGCTCATAGAGGTTAGGGAAGCCTTGCCTTATGCAGACCCGTGGCATCTTGGAGCGCTCGCGCACCGGCCTCCTCGATGCGCTCGACGTCGACGCGGAGGCGGCGGCGATCCTCGATGCCGACGGCACCGCCCGCTCGCGCGGGCAGCTGCGGCGTGACGTGCAGGCGCTGGCGCAGCGCCTGCCCGACGTCGCGACCGGCAAGCGGCTCGTGCACGTGGCGCTGCGGCCCGATGCGGCCAGCGTCGTCGCCTACCTCGCCGTGCTCGAGGCAGGCCACGTCGCGCTCGTCACCGCGGAGGGCGCTCGCGCCGACGCGATCGTCGAGCGCTACCGTCCCGATCTCGCCGCCACCGGCGACGCGTCGGCGCCCTTCACCGACTGGGAGGCCGCTCCTCGCCACCTGCTGCACCCCGACCTGGCGCTGCTGCTCAGCACCTCGGGCAGCACCGGCTCGCCGAAGCTCGCACGGCTGTCGTGGGAGAACGTGCGCAGCAACGCGCACGCGATCGCGGGAGCACTGGGGCTCCGCGCGAGCGACCGCGCGATCACCACCCTGCCGCTGCACTACTGCTTCGGGCTGTCCGTGCTGCACTCGCACCTGGCCGTCGGCGCCTCTGTCGTGCTGCACGACGCATCCGTCACCGATGCCGCGCTGTGGCGTGCGGTCGATGCGCTCGGCGCCACGACGCTCGCCGTCGTGCCGCACAGCATCGAGCTGCTGGCCTCCACCGGCGAGCTCGAGCAGCCGCACCCGAGCCTCCGCCTGATCGCCCAGGCCGGCGGGCGCCTCGCACCCCAGCGGGTGCGCGACCTCGCGCGCCTGGGCGACGAGCGCGGGTTCGGCCTCGCGGTGATGTACGGCCAGACCGAGGCGACCGCGCGCATCTGCGTGCTCGATCCTTCGCTCGCGGCATCGAACCCCGACGCGGTCGGCACGCCCATCCCGGGAACGAGCATCCGTCTCGACACGGAGGTGCCGGAGGCCGCTGGCGGCACGGGCGAGGTCGTGGTGCGCGGCCCGGGCGTCATGCTCGGCTACGCCGAGCACCCCGACGACCTCGCGCTCGGCGCGATGCTCGACGAGCTGCGCACCGGCGACCTCGGGCGGATCGGCGACGACGGGCAGCTGCGCATCGTCGGACGCCGCAGCGGCTTCGTCAAGGTCATGGGCCTTCGCATCGACGTCGCCGTGGTCGAGGCCGCGCTCGAGTCGGCGGGCCTGCAGGCGTGCGTGGGCGGCGACGCGACCGGGCTGACCGTGGCGGTCGAGTCCGCAGGGCCCGGTACGGAGGATCGCGCCCGCCGGGTCGCGGCGCACGCCTCGGGGCTCGGTGTCGCAGCGGTCGACGCCGTCGCCGCACCGCTGCCGCGACTGCAGAGCGGCAAGGTCGATCGGCCCGCCGCCGCGGCGCTCGTGCGCGCGGCCGCAGCCTCGGGGGAGCAAGGCGCCTCCGACTCGCGCGCAGGCGTCGTGGGCGCCGTGGGCGACGTGCTCGGCATCGACGCGGTCGACCTCGACCGCTCCTTCGTCGAGCTCGGCGGCGACTCGCTCAGCCACGTCCAGGCCTCGGTGCGGCTCGAGGCGGTCGTCGGCGCGCTGCCGCGCGGCTGGCACCACCGACCGCTCGCCGAGCTGGCACGCCGAGCCCCGCGCGCGGGCGGTCGCCTCCGCACCGTCGAGACGCCCGTGCTGCTGCGCGCCCTCGCCGCGATCGCGATCTGCGGCTCGCACGCGGGCCTGTTCGATGTGCAGGGCGGCGCGCACATCCTGCTCGCCGTCGCCGGCGCGAGCGCCGCCGCCTTCGCCTTCTCGGCGCCGAGCGCGACCGGCCGCTGGCGCGCGAGCCTGCGCATCCTGATCGGCATCGCCGTGCCGGCGGTCGCGATCGCGCTGCTCGGCATGCTCGCGACCGGCCGCTACGACTGGAGCAACGTGCTGCTGAGCCACTGGCTCGTGCGCACTCCCGACGAGCGCGCCACGCTGGGCGAGCTGTGGTTCGTCGAAGCCCTCGTCGCCTGCATCGTCGTGGTGGCAGCGGCGCTGTCGGTGCCGCGCATCGCCCGCATCTGGCGGCGAGACCCGTGGGCCGTCGCCGCGGCGCTCGCCGTGCTCTCGCTCGTGCCCCGGTTCCTGCTGCCCCTCGTCGAGGCCGAGCCGCAGGGGCTGCTCGCCGGGCTGCTCTGGCTCTTCGCCGTCGGCGCGGCAGCGGCGCTCGCCCGGACGCGCGCCCGACGTGCGGAGACCATCGCGATCGCGGTGGTCGGCGGCATCGGGTACTTCCCCGACGACCTGCTCCGCAGTGCCACGATCGTCGTCGGCATCGCCGTGCTGGTGCTCGTGCCCGCTGTCCGACTGCCGGCGTGGGCCGTGCGTCCCATCTCGGTCGTGGCAGCCGCATCCCTGCACATCTACCTCGTGCAGTTCCTCGTCCTGTCGATGCTCCAGCAGGACGCGGTCGAGACCGCCGCAGCGCTCGCGGCCGGCGTCCTGCTCTGGTGGGTCGCCGACCGCCCCGTGCGGCGCCTCCAGGACCTGCTGATCCCCGCCCACCGCTGAACCGAGAGTCGCCATGCCCCGTCGCCACCACCCCCTGCTCGCCTCGCTCGTCGCGCTGCCGCTCCTGCTCGGCGGATGCGCCGCCGCGACCGACGAGGATGCCCCGCGCGCAGGCGCGCTGCAGATCTACTCGGCGCAGCACATCGACATCACCGAGGCGCTCGCCGAGGCGTTCACCGCGGAGACCGGCATCGACACGCAGATCCGCGACGGCCAGGACTCGTCGATGGGGCACATGATCGTGGAGGAGGGCGACGCGTCGCCCGCCGACGTCTTCCTGACCGAGAACAGCCCGGCGATGACGACCGTCGAGCGCGCCGGCGGTCTGGCCGAGGTCGACCCTGAGACGCTCGCCACCGTGCGCGACGGCCTCGCACCCTCGTCGGGCCTGTGGGCCCCGATCGCGGCGCGCTCCACGGTGCTCATCTACAACACCGCCATGATCACCGAGGAGGAGCTGCCCGCGTCGATCATGGAGCTCGCCGAGCCCGCCTGGGACGGCCGCTGGGGGGCCGCGCCCGGGGGCGCCGACTTCCAGGCGATCGTCGCCGGCATGCTCGCCGAGCGGGGCGACGCCGAGACGCGCGCGTGGCTCGAGGGGCTCGCCTCCGGGGCAGAGATCTACCAGAACAACATCGCCACGATGGAGGCCGTGAGCTCCGGCGAGGTGCCCGTCGGCATCATGTACCACTACTACTGGTACCGCGACCAGGCGGGCGACGGCCGGGCGAGCGCCGACACGGCGCTGCGGTTCTTCGGCGGCGGCGACCCGGGCGCGTTCGTGAGCATGTCGGCGGGTGGCGTGCTCGCCGCTTCCGACATGCCGGATGAGGCACAGCGGTTCCTCGCGTTCGTCACCTCCGAGGCGGGGCAGCAGGTGCTCGTCGACAGCGGTGCGATGGAGTACGCCGTGGGCGAGGGCGTCGCCTCCGACCCCGCGCTGCCGTCGCTGGAGAGCCTGGAGGCGCCGGTCGTCGACCCCTCCACCCTCAGCTCGGACGCGGTGCTGCAGCTCATGACCGATGTCGGCATCCTCTAGGGCCGAGCCCGTCGCCCTGCTGGCGGCGGCCGTGGCGGCGCTCGCCGTCGTGCCGCTGCTCGTCGTCGTGCCGAGCGCGCTGTCGGAGGGAGTGGGGGCGGCGGCCGAGTTCCTGTTCCGGCCGCGCCTGGGGCAGCTGCTGGGCAACACGGGCGCGCTCGTCGCGGTGACGGTGCCGGCGACCCTGGTGCTGGGCACGCTCGCCGCCTGGATCGTCGAGCGCACGCGCGTGCCGTGGGCGAGCGCCTGGCGCACGCTGCTGCTCATGCCGCTCGCCGTGCCGGCCTTCGTGAGCGCCTACGCCTGGACGGATCTCGCGCCGTGGCTCGACGGGCTCGCGGGCGCCGCGCTCGTCACCACGCTGGCCTACCTGCCGTTCGTCTTCCTGCCGGTGGCGGCCATGCTGCGCTCGCTCGACCCGGGCGACGAGGAGATCGCGCGCTCGCTCGGCCTGTCGCCCGCGATGGCGATGGTGCGCACGGTGCTGCCACGGCTGCGGCCGGCGATCGCCGGCGGTGGGCTGCTCGTCGCGCTGCACCTGCTCGCGGAGTACGGCGTGCTCGAGCTGATGCGCTTCCAGACCTTCACCACCGCGATCATGCAGCAGTACGCGGTGGGCTTCAGCGACGTCGCCGGCAGCCTGCTCGCATCGGTGCTGCTGGCGCTGTGCCTGCTCGCGCTGCTGCTGGACATCGCGCTGCGCGGCCGGCACCGCGTGGCGCGCGTGGGCTCGGGCGTGCAACGGCGCGCCGAGCGGATGGGCCTCGGAGCCTGGACAGCGCCGGCGCTCGCACTGCTGGCCGTGCTCGTGGGGCTGTCGGTCGTGCTGCCGGTGGCCACGGTGGTGCGCTGGCTCGCCGCGGCGGACGGCTTCGAGGGCGAGCTGCTCGCCGACACCGCCAGCACGCTCGGGCTCGCGCTGCTCGGCGCCCTGGCTGCGACGGCGGCGGCGCTCCCCGCCGCCTGGCTGCTCGAGCGCCGGCGCTCGAAGCGCGCGCACCTGCTCGAGCGCGCCACCTTCCTCGCGAGCGCGTTCCCCGGAGTGGTCGTCGGCCTCGCGCTCGTGACCCTCTCGGTGCGCTGGGTGTCGCCGCTCTACCAGACGGTCGCGCTCGCGGTCATCGCCTACGCGATCCTCTTCCTGCCGCGTGCGATGGTGTCGCTGCGCGCCGGGCTCGCGGCTTCGCCGCCAGAGCTGACCGAGGCGGCGCGCTCGCTCGGAGCGGGCGGCACGGCGACGCTCGTGCGCGTCACGCTGCCGCTGATGGCGCCGTCGGTGCTGACGGGGCTCGTGCTCGTCGCGCTCGCGGTGGTCACCGAGCTCACCGCGACGCTGTTGCTGGCGCCCACGGGCGTCAGCACGCTCGCGATCTCGTTCTGGCGCGAGGCGAGCGCGCTCGACTACGCCGGTGCCGCGCCGTACGCGGCGGGCATGATCGGATTGTCCCTGCCGCTGACGCTGCTGCTGCGCCGGCAGATCCTGGAGGAGCGATGAGCGAGCTGCGGATGCGCGGCATCACGGTCGGGTACGGGGCGGATGCGGTGCTCGAGTCGGTCGATCTGACCGTGCCCGAGGGGTCGATCACCGCGGTGCTCGGCGGCTCGGGCAGCGGCAAGACGACCCTGCTGCGGGTGGTCGCCGGCTTCCTCCGGCCGCGCGCCGGCGAGGTGCAGATCGGCGGCAGGATGGTCGCGGGCGCCGGCTCCTGGGTGCCACCGGAGCGTCGCGGCGTCGGCTACCTCCGGCAGGACGGCGGCCTGTTCCCCCATCTGAGCGTCGCGGCGAACGTCGCCTTCGGGCTGCCGTTCCCGCGCGGCCGCCACCGCGCCCGGGTGCTCGAGCTGCTCGAGCTGGTGGGGCTGCCGGCGGCGCTCGCCGACCGAAGGCCCGATCAGCTCTCGGGCGGGCAGCAGCAGCGGGTGGCGCTCGCGCGGGCGCTCGCGCCGCGCCCGGCGCTCGTGCTGCTCGACGAGCCCTTCTCGTCGCTCGACGCGGGCCTGCGCGCCGCGACCCGCGAGGCGACCGCCGAGGCGCTCCGCGCGACCGGAGCGACCGCGGTGCTCGTCACCCACGATCAGGGCGAGGCGCTCTCGTTCGCCGACGAGGTCGCGATCCTCGCGGCGGGCAGGTTCCGTCAGATCAGCACGCCCGCGGTGCTCTACCGCGAGCCCGTCGACAGCGCGGTGGCGGCGTTCCTGGGCGACGCGGTGCTGCTGCCCGGCCTCGCGAGCCGCGGCAGCGTGCAGACCGCGATCGGCGAGCTGCTCGTCGGCGGGTTCGTTCCCGACGGGGCGGTGGAGGTCATGGTGCGACCCGAGCAGATCGCGCTCACGCCGCCAGGCGCGGGCCGCCTCGACGCGGTCGTGAGCGGCGTGCGCTACTTCGGCCACGATGCGGTGGTGGAGCTGATCGCGGGCGATGGCACCAGGCTCGAGGGCCTCCGGGCCCGCATCATCGGGCTGCAGGCGCCGGCGCCGGGCGACACGGTCGGCGTCGAGATCGTCGGCCCGGTGCGCGCGTTCTCGCCGGGCGGCGCGGCGACCGGGCACCTCCAGGCGCTGCCACCGCAGCCGCTGGGCGACGCGAGCGCGCCGCTCGGCGGCTGATCCGCGCCGCGGCGCAGCGCGCCCGGCGAGCGCGCCCGGCGAGCGCGTCTGGCCAGCGCGTCAAGCCAGCGCGACGGGCGGTCGCAGCGTCAGCATCGGCCAGGCCACGCCCAGCTCGCGCGCCAGCCGTCGCACCGCGGGGATGCTCATGCCGATCACCGTCGACGGGTCGCCGTCGATGCGGTCGATGAACGCGGCGCCGCGGCCGTCGATCGTGAACGCGCCCGCGACCTCCAGCGGCTCGCCGGTGGCGACGTAGGCGTCGATCTCGGCCTCGTCGATGTCGGGCGAGAAGTCGAGGTGCGTCGCGGTCGTGACGCCTGCGGAGTCCTGGATCCGCCCGTCACGCACGCGCAGCATCCAATGCCCCGAGTGCAGGATGGCGGATCGCCCCCGCTGGGCGAGCCACCGCTCGCGGGCGCGCTCGGGCGTGTGCGGCTTGCCGAGCATGGCGCCGTCGAGCTCGAGCGACGAGTCGCCGCCCAGCACCAGGCCGTCGAAGCCGGTGAGGGGATCCTGGTCGAGCAGCGCCTCGGCCTTCGCCCGGGCCAGCAGCAGCACGTAGTCGGCGGGGGCGAGGGGCCCGTGCTCGGCCTCGTGGGCGGCGATCAGCAGGTCTTCGTCGAGGTCGGTCGGCGTCACGATGGGCTCGATGCCGGCCTGGCGCAGCAGCGCGAGGCGGGCGGGGGAGGCGGAGGCGAGGATCAGCTGCACGCGACGATCCTCGCATCCGCGAGCGGCCGGCGCCCGGTGCGTCGGGGGCGCCTGCCGAGGCCGGGCGCGGAGCGCCTCCCGCCCCAGGGCGCGATGGGAGGATGGGGGCATGCCCGCACCCCAGAACGCCCAAGGCCAGCTCGCGCCCGGAAAGATCGTCGAGCTCACGATCGACAACGTCGCCCACGGCGGCCGCTTCGTCGGCCGGCACGGCGCGGTCGACGGCGAGCGCGGTCGGGTCGTCTTCGTGCCCGACACCATGCCCGGCGAGACCGTGCGCGCGCAGATCGTCGACGTGAAGAAGTCGTTCGCCACCGCGGTCGCGCTCGAGGTCGTCACGCCCGGCGCCGACCGCGTCGAGCACGTCTGGGCCGAGGCCGGCATCGACCGCCAGCCCGCCGAGCGCGCCGGCGGCGCCGAGTTCGGCCACATCCGCCTCGCCCGCCAGCGCGAGCTGAAGCAGCGCGTCATCGAGGACGCCCTGCAGCGCACCGGCGGCATGACCCGCCAGGTGCCGGTCGCCGCCGCCCCCGGCGACGACGAGCGCGGCGGCCTCGGCTGGCGCACGCGCGTGCGCCTGCACGTCGACGACCGCGGCCGCCAGGGGCCGTTCGCGCCCCGCAGCCACGAGGTCGTGCCGGTCACCGATCTGCCGCTCGCGACCCAGGGCATCCGCCTCTCGGCACAGCTCGACCAGCGACTGCCGCACGTCACGGCCGTCGACTACGTCGAGCACGGCGACGGCGAGGTCGACGTGATCGCGATGGAGGGCGCGCCCGAGCGCGGCCGCACCGACACGATCGTCGAGACGGTCGGCGGGCGCGAGTTCGAGCTCGACCGCTCGGGCTTCTGGCAGGTGCACCGCGAGGCGCCGGGGGTGCTGACGGATGCGGTGCGTCGCGTCATCGACGTCGACGCGCTCGACGCAGGCGGCTGGCACCTCGACCTCTACGGCGGCGTCGGGCTGTTCGCGGCCACCATCGCCGAGCTGCTGGGGGAGAAGACGCGCGTCACCAGCGTCGAGTCGGACGAGGTCGCCACCGACCACGCGAGCGAGAACCTCGCCGAGTGGCTCGGCGCGAGCGCCGAGACCGCTCGGGTCGACCGCTGGCTGGCCGACGTGGCGAAGCGCGCCAGCCGCGCCGAGCGCGACCGCCTCGCCCGCGGCCTCGTGCTGCTCGACCCGCCGCGCGCGGGCGCCGGGCGCGAGGCGATCGAGCACATCGTCGGGCTCGAGCCGGCGCAGATCATCTACGTCGCGTGCGACCCGGTCGCGCTCGCCCGCGACGCGAAGCTGCTCGGCGAGGCCGGCTGGGAGCCGACGTCGATCGAGGCGTTCGACCTGTTTCCGCACACCCACCATGTCGAGGCGGTGGCGTCCTTCCGTCGCTGAGCGGTTCCCGACGCCCGGGACGGGCGTCGGCGCTGGCGTCGCGGCGGAGGCCCGAAAGGGCCTGCACCGCCAGCTCCAGCGCGCACAACGCAAGCCCGACGGAGCGTTCTCGCGGCGAACTGCCGTGCAGCCCGGCCTGCGTCGCTGATCGGCTCGCTCGGGCTTGCGTTGTGCGTCGGGGTGCGGGGGAGCGGTGGCGGCGGGCGGCCGCCGCTGGCACACTCGTGTCGCCCACCGCTGCGAGGAGGAGCCGCATGGCCGTCAACGACCTGCTCGCCGAGCGCTTCGCCCGCGCCGACCGGCTCTACGCCGACCTCGTCGACGCGCTCACGCCCGAGCAGCTCGGCTCCCGCCTCGCCGACCTGCCCTCGAGCACCATCGGCGGGCAGCTGTGGTGCGTGCTCGGGGCCCGCGAGAGCTACCCGAATGCCGCGCGCGCCGGCTCCTGGCAGGGCTTCACCAGCCCGCTGACCGACGAGCAGATGACGGATGCGTCGGCGGTGCGCGCCGCCTTCGCGCAGACGGCCGCCGACGTCGACGGCTGGCTCGCCGACCTCGAGTCGGACGACGACCTCCGGTACGCTCTCGCGCTGCTGGAGCACGAGACGCAGCACCACGGGCAGCTGATCCGTTACCTCTACGGCCTCGGCATCGACCGCCCGGAGTCGTGGCAGCGGCAGTACGCGCTCGACGAGCACGAGTAGTCGGCCCATCACGGCGCCTGCCACCGCTACGGTTGCCGCGTGAGAGCAGCGGTCAGCGAACGGTACGGCGGGGCGGATGTCGTGGTCGTGCAGGAGGTCGCGGCACCGGTTCCGGGCGACGACGAGATCCTGATCCGCGTCGATGCCACGACGGTCAACCGCACCGACTGCGCGTACCGCGCCGCGCATCCGTTCTTCATGCGTGCATGGACGGGGCTGCGACGGCCGACGCGCACCGTGCTCGGCACCGAGTTCGCGGGCGTCGTCGTCGGTGCGGGCGCCGGTGTCGACCGCTTCGCCGTCGGCGATCGGGTCTTCGGCTACTGCGAGGGCCGCTTCGGCGCGCACGCCGAGCTGCTGGTGGTGTCGCAGGAGTCGATGGTCGCCACCGTGCCCGAGGGCATCGACCAGGCGACAGCCGCGGCGGCGACCGAGGGGAGCCACTACGCGGCGTCGGCGATCCGCCGCTCCGGCGTGCGCGCCGGCGACCGGGTGCTGGTCATCGGCGCGACCGGCGGCATCGGGTCGGCCGCGGTGCAGCTGCTGGTCGCGGCAGGCGCCGTCGTCACTGCAGTCTGCCCCGCGGCGCACGTCGAGCTCGTGCGCGGCCTCGGCGCCGCAGAGGTCGTCGCGCTGGAGGACGGCGACGTCACCCGCTCGCCGCGGCGCTTCGACGTCGTCATCGATGCGGTGGGCAAGCGCACGTTCCGCGACGCGCGACGGATCCTCGAGCCGCGCGGCATCTACGTCTCGTCGGAGCTCGGCCCGGGCTGGCAGAACATCCCGCTCTCGCTGCTGGGCCTCGTGCGCCGCAACGCGCAGCGGGTGGTGTTCCCCGTGCCGGACGAGGGCCGTCCGGTGATCGAGCGCATCCGGGAGCACCTCGCCGCCGGCACCTTCCGGCCGGTCATCGACCGCACCTATCCGCTCGAGCAGATCATCGACGCCTACCGCTACGTCGAGACCGGTCAGAAGGTCGGCAACGTCGTGATCGAGGTCAGACCGGCTTCGTGACCCCGCCGGCCGCGCGCGCCACCAGCGCCGCGACCCCTGGCACCGCGGCCGCCCGCCAGACGGCACGCTGCGCCTCGAGCTCGATGCGGGTGTGCGGCGCGAACGCAGTCGCGTTGCGGCGGCCGCGCGCCTGCTCCCGCTCGACGATCGGCTGCCAGTCGCGCTCGTAGGCGGCGAGGCCGGCGACGACGTCGCTGGGATGCCGGGCGAACGAGAGCTCCTCGGCGAGCCGCTCGGCGCCCGCGATCGCCAGCGAGGCGCCCTGACCGGCCAGCAGCGACACCGCGGCGCAGGCGTCGCCCAGCAGCACGGTGCGGCCGCGCACCCACTGCGGCACGATCGTCTGCGCGACCGCGTCGATGTAGGGCTCCCGCACGCTGCGCAGCGCACGCCTGCCGAGCACGCCCATCCCGGCCACCGCCGCGCGGCCCGCGCTCGGCTCGACGCCGCGCAGCACCGCGAAGCCGGTCACCTCGGTGGCGCTCAGCGGCGCGATCATCAGCTGCCGGTCGAGCTCGACCTGCATCGCGACGCGGCCCTCGAGGTCGGCGACGAGCTCGGCGTCGTCGCCGATCCAGGCGACGGCGGTCAGGCCCGCGATGGGCCGCACGAACTGCTCGGGCGGTCCCCACACGAGCTGCCGCACGCGCGACCCGACGCCGTCGGCGCCGACCAGCAGGTCTGCCTCGAGCCGCTCCCCGCTCGAGAGCAGCACGCTCACCTGGCCGCCGTCGTCGAAGACCGTCTCGACCTGCGTGCCCCAGTGCACCGTCGCGCCCTGCGGCAGCGCCGCGAGCAGCGCGTCGACGATCTGCGGTCGCAGGATCGACAGGTAGCGGCCCTGCACCGCCTGCTCGACCAGCGCGATCGCGAGCTTCGCGCGCACGCGACCCGACCCATCCACGATGCGCAGCTCGTCGAACGACTCGGCCCGCTCGCGCAGCGCCGGCAGCAGACCGAGCCGCTCGGCGGCGTCGTAGCCCGGCCCGTAGAAGTCGATCAGGTACCCGGATGCGCGCGGCGCCGGCGCCCGCTCCACCACGTCGACCGTCCACCCGTCGAGCGCGAGGCGGCCCGCCAGGGTGAGTCCGGCGACGCCGGCGCCAGAGACGATCGCATGCATTGCCGCACCGTACTGCCGAAAGCCGCGCGTTGGCTCAGCGCAGCAGGTCGAGCAGCGCGCGCTCGCGGGAGCCGCGCAGGCCCATCGTCTCGCCCGACTCGAAGCGCTCGAACACCTCGGGGTCGATGTAGCTCGACTTCGCGACGGCCGGGGTGTTGCCGAGCGCCTCGGCCACCGCCCGGATCGCATCGCGCTCCGCACGGGCGCGGGCAGTCTTCGTGCCGGTCTCGCGGGCACGGGCGAGCGACTCGGCGGCGACGAGCGTGCCGTGCAGGGTGCGGAAGTCCTTCGCCGTGAACTCGCCGCCGGTCGCCTCGCGCACAGCGGCGTTCAGATCGGCGTCGCGCAGCGCGTGCGCGCCGCCCTCGTCGCGCCAGGCGAGCAGGCGAGAGGCGCCGGAGCGGCGCTCGCGGAGCTCCGCCACGCAGCCGGCGAGCGGCGCGTCGTCGATCGTGACGTCGAACCGCTGGCCCGACTTCGCCGGGAACCGCAGCCGCACCGCGTCGCCGTCGACGCGCGCGTGGCGGCACAGCAGCGTCATCAGCCCGCGCGTGCCGCGCTCCTCGGCGTAGGCGTCGCCGCCCGCGCGGATCGCCACCGCGTCGAGCATGCGCATCGCCGCCGCCAGCACCCGCTCGCGCGGCAGCCCCTCGAGCGCCAGGTCGCGGGTGACGCGGCGCCGCATCGCCGGCAGCGCCTCGGCCAGGTCGAGCGCGCGCTCGTGCTTGGCACGGTCACGGCGGGCGCTCCACTCGGGGTGGTAGCGGTACTGCGTGCGGCCCGCGTCGTCGACCCCGGTCGCCTGGATGTGCGCGAGCGGATCGGCCGCGATCCACACGTCGGTCCAGGCAGGCGGCAGCACGAGCGCCTCGGCGCGCTCCCGGTCGGCGGCCGACACCGCGCGGCCGCTGTCGTGCGCATACGCCCATCCGCGACCCGAACGACGGCGCCGGATGCCCGCATCCGTCTTGGGATGTGCCCTCCGCAGTCGCGCCATGGCGGGAGCGTAGCCGGGCAGAGCCGTGCGCACGCCGAGTCGGGCGCGGCAGCGGCAGCTCGCGGTAGACTCGCTGGTCGGTCGGCGACCGAGCCCTCGCGCCGCGACCACCCCCACCATGACGACGACACCGAGACCGCGCCGCAACGACCTGCAGGGACTCCGCGCCCTCGCGTCGCTGCTCGTCGCCACGTCGCACGTGTGGTTCGGCAACGTCTCCGGCGGCGTCGACGTCTTCTTCGCGATCGGCGGCTACCTGCTCGCGAGCAGCCTGGTGGGCGAGATCGAGCGCAGCGGCCGCGTCGGCGTGCTGGGGGCGCTGTGGCGGCAGGCGAAGCGGCTCTTCCCGATGGCGGGCATCGTGCTCGTCGTGGTCGGCTCGATCACCCTGGCGGCCTCGGGCCCGCTGCTGTTCGACCGCATCGCGCACGATCTGTTCGCCGCCGCGACCTACCGGGAGAACGAGCGCCTCGCCTCGACCGCCACCGACTACCTCGCCTCGGGCGTCGAGAAGTCGGAGGTGCAGCACTTCTGGGCCATGAGCGTGCAGGGGCAGTACACCGCCGTCTGCATCATCGCGCTGGGCCTCCTCGCGCTGGTGCTCGGCACCCGTGCCGCGCAGCGGGCCCGGCGGGTCGCGGGCATCGGGCTGGGCGTCGTCGCGCTCGCCTCGTTCGTCTACGCGTGCGTGCAGATCACCGTCGATCCGGTGCCCGCCTACTACGACACCTACGCGCGCGCCTGGGAGCTGGCACTGGGCGGCTTCGCGGCGCTGGTGCTCACGCGCATCGCCCTGTCGTCGCGGGCGCGCACGATCATGGGCGTCGTCGGCATCGCGCTCGTGGTCACCGCGGGCCTCCTGCCGCAGGATTGGGCGCAGCCGGGCCCGGTGACGCTGTGGCCCGTCGCGGGCGCGCTGCTGGTGCTGCTCGCCGGCGACGGCGGCGACGGCGGTCCTGTCGCGCGGGCGCTGCAGTGGCGGCCGCTGGTGTGGCTCGGCGGCATCTCCTACGGCCTCTACCTCTGGCACTGGCCGGTGCTGAAGGGGCTGGTCGCGCTCGACCCGGCCCAGGCCGACGGCGTCAGCCCGCTCGCCGGCGTGCTCGTGATCGGGGTCTCGATCGCCCTCTCGTGGGTGTGCACCCGCCTGATCGCCAGGGTGAGCGCGCCCCGGCCCCGGCCCGCGTGGAGCCTCCGCCCGCGCCGCGCGGCGCTGGTGCCGCTGCTGCCCGCGGTCGCGCTCGCCGCCTCGGTCGCGATCGCGATCTCACCGGCCGTGCAGGCGACCGCGATCGACCGCAACGCCACCGCGGTGCCCGCGCCCGCGACGCCCGGCGCCGTCGAGCGGATGGTCTCGGCATCGGTCTCCTTCCCCTCGGCGTCCGCCGCCTCCACCGCGGTCGGCGAGGCCGGCCAGTCGTCGGAGTGGCTGGTCGACAACTGCTCGAGCGTCGACCAGGAAGAGGTCGAGGGCTGCTTCTACGAGGATCCCGCCGGCGGTGAGCAGGAGGTCTGGATCGTGGGCGACTCGCAAGCCGTCACGCTCGCCGCGCCGACGCGCAGGGCCCTCGCCGGTGTCGCCGACGTGCAGCTGCTTGGCCGAGAGATGTGCCCGTTCTCGAACGCCGGCGTGGTCGGCCGCGAGCTCGGCGACGAGGCGGCCGACTGCGCCGCGCACAATGACGCCGTGCTGGCACTGGCCGAGAAGCGCACACCCGACCTCGTGGTCGTCACCTACGGCGCGTGGTGGACCACCGACGGCTACCGCAGGCTCGGCCCCGATGTCGGCCAGCAGCTCGCGACCGGCACGCGCGCGCTCGTCGACGAGCTCGGCGCGATGGGTGTGCCGTCGGTCTGGCTCGACAGCGCACCGCCGTTCCCGACGATCGACGAGTGCCTGCACGCGCAGGCCGTCGACGGCGACCTGTCGAGCTGCACGGCCCCGCTCGACGCCCGAGCGCTCGAGCGCCACACGCAGATGGTCGCGACGCTCAGCGCCGGCGGCGTCGACGTCGTCGACACGCTGCCGTGGTACTGCGACGTGGAGCGGGTGGCCTGCCCGCTCTTCACGAACGGCGTGCCCACCTGGACGGACGCGCACCACGTCGGCGCGGCCGGTGCGATGCAGCGGCTGCCGCTCATCGCCGACGCGCTGCTGCCGCGGCTCGGGGTCGACCCGTCGCTGCTGTTTGCCGTGGAGCCCGAGACGGAGCCCGAGCGCTAAGCCGCATCAGCGCCGCGGCCTGCGCGAGGTCCGCGTACGAGACGGATGCTGCCTTGCGGCGGCTCAGCGCTGTCGGAACGACCGGTAGACGTCGCGCTCTCGGATCGAGGCAGCGGTGATGGCACCGCCGGCGAGTGCCCCGATCGCCCCTGCGAACGGGGCGAGCAGCGAGAGGCCGATGCCGGCGGCGAGTGCCTCGCGACTGACGCCGAGGTGCCGGGCGCTTGCGAGCTCGAGCTTGCGCAACAGCACCGCGCCGGCCCCGATCGCAGCGAGGGCCAGTGCCCCGGCCAGGGGCAGCAGTCGCGTCGGCCGCTCATGGAACGCCGAGGCGGCGTCCAGCTCCGCGCCCAGGCGGGGATTCAGCTGCCGGAGGTCCGGTGGCGTGTCCGACGCGCCCGTCGCGACCGTCTGCAGCAGCATCTGATGAGCGTCCGCCGCTGGCCACGTTCGCATCCAGCACGCGTCGTAGTGCCCGGGGTCCGTCGTCGGTACCAGCATCGCGAAGCCGAGACCAAGCATCCGTCCGTCGCTCGGGTATCGGTAGACGCCCCCGACGGCCGTCGAACCATCGATGAGCGGCAACCGCTCGCCCATCGCGGCGTCGAGCATGGAGGCCGCCTCGGAGGAGAGAAGTACGCCGGCGCCGCTGGTCTTGGTGCCGAGCACCGCACCGAACTCCGGTGTCACCTCGAACGTCGGGATCGAGGAGCCCGGCGCGCTCGCGGCGAACCTGGGTTCGTCAGCGCGGATGGCGCCGGCCGCCTCGACGCCGGCGACCTGCACGAGTGCGCGGCACCTCGAGGCATCGATGCCGCCCGAGGACTGCACCACCAGCACGTCGGCACCCGCAGCGCGGAAGGCCTCGGCGCGGGCGTCTGCGGCAGCGACGGCCGCGAGGTCTGACAGTTGCGCCACGAGCACGACGAGCGAGGCCAGCGCCGCGAGCAGCACGGGCCGGGCCGCGCCGCTTGCCACGTTCCGCCAGGCCTCCCGCCAGATCGCCCGCCAGCTCATCGTCGCCCCGCGATGTCGAGCACGACGTCGCACGCGTCTCGCGTCGCCGCATCGTGCGTGGCGACCACGATGACCGTGTCGGGCGCGGTGAGGCTCCGCAGCATGGCGTTCACAATCGCCGCGGTCGCGCGGTCGAGCTGCGCGGTGGGCTCGTCGACGAGCAGCAGCGACGGATCAGTCGCGAGGGCGCGGGCCACCATGAGGCGCTGAGCCTCTCCGCCCGAGATGGTGTCGAAGCGCGCTTCAGCCCGGTCGGCGAGGCCGACGGCATCGAGCAGACGCTCCGCTTCGGCGTCAGCCTCGTCCTCAGCGACGCCTCGCGCCGAGAGCGGTAGCAGCACATGGTCGGCCACGGAGCGGCGGGGCACGCCGTGCGGAAGCTGCGGCACCCAAATGACGCGTCGAGAGCGATCGTGCTCGACGGTGCCCTCGGCAGGGGCGAAGAGCCCCGCGAGGATCGCCAGGAGCGTACTCTTGCCAGAGCCCGAGGGGCCGGTCACCGCGATGCTCGAGCCACCGGCGATCTCCGCGCTCAGACGTCGGAACAGCCAAGGCCCGCCGTTGAAGCGGTGCCCGAGCCCGTCAAGCGTCAGTCGCATGTCGCGAGGTCGGGAGCCTGCAGCGCGACGGCGGCGGGCGCCGCGCGGTCGAACGCCACGAACGTGTGACCCAGCTGCGAACCGAGGATTGTCACAGCGAGCGGCGTCCCGTCGCCGAGCACGCATCCCGACACGCCGTCGTCCGAGGAGATCGAGCCCGGCGGGACAGCGGCTGCCTCGACCGGCTGTGCGAGCCGCGTCATCGCTTGCAGCGTCGGGGTCCCGCCGGCAGCCGCCGCAATCGCGCTGGGTGTCGCGGCCATCGCTGCGAGCTGGTCGCGTGCGACCGAGCCGTCGGCGCTCAGCGACAGCTGCAAGTCGTCGACCAGCAGCGTGCGCTCGAGCGGCGGTCCATCGACGAACGCGCGAGCACCGGCGATCGGGGGCGCGGCCGTGATCACGTTGTCGCCTGCGACGATGCGGGCGCCGAGGGCCGAGTCACAGCTGCCCACGACGGCTTCCGGAGCCGGCAGCCAGAGCGTGTCGGTCACGGCACCGCCGGCGATCGGATCGTCGGCGGGGAGCCCGACACCCGCGAGCACGGCGACGAGCGCGCGCTGCGTCGCGGGGCCGAAGGTGCCGACGTCGGCGCTTACGTCGTGACCGAGCCTGCGCAGCTCCGCCTGCAGCCCATCGACGTCTGCGCCGAGCATCCCCGTCTCAAGATCACGCCACCAGGGCGTGGCGCCGTGCAGCGCGAGCACAGCTCGGCCATCCACCCGCATCGCACCGGATCCCGAGCTGACCGTCGAGCCTGGCGCGCAGGTGATCTCCGTCACCGTGCCCGCGGTCGGCGAGCGCAGCGCGACAGGCTGGCCGAATTGCACTTCGACTGTGACGGACCTGGCGTCGTCGAACGGCTGGACCGTCACGGGTGCGCTGGTCACCGTCGGTGCTTGGGCCGCGGACTGCGGCGCGAACGGCTGCCGGAGCACGACGACGACGAGCACCGCCAGCAGCACTGACGCGACGATGCCGCTGAGAATCACGGCAGCGCGTGCGCTCACGGGGCGGGCGCCCCGCCGGCCAGGCATGCGGCGAACCGTGCGTCGTCGACGTCGAACGACGGCGCGCCGGAAGCCATCTCGCGCGCGTAGTCCTCCGCCGTGAATGACGGATCCACGAGACCGGACTGCTGGAGGCACGGCACCATGCGCGCCGGCTCTCCGAGATTCTCAGGATCGCGCTGCACCGCGAGGTAGACCATGTCGACCTGCCCCAGTCGAGATTCCTGGCATTCGCCGACGATCGCATGCAGGTCGTCGTCCGGCCAGCCTGCAGGCGTGCGGATGTTGAGGGTCCCGTCGCCCTCGTAAGAACCGCCTCCGGCCCCTGCATCCGACAGGCGCACCCGCTGCTCACGTCCTTGTGATCTGCGCAGTCCCTCCGCTAGGAGTCGCTGCGCTGCGCCAGTTCGAGGCGGTTCGTCGTCGCGTCAGCGGCCGCGGGACGCTCGTCACCGGCGCTGCCAGCGGTTGCCGCTGGGCGTGCGCGACTTCGCCTGCCACTCGCTCTCGGTGTCGAGCACGCGCCGGTGCTTCGTCTCGGCCCACTCCGCCGCGAGCCCGACGAGCACCGCTTGGACGGCCGCCCGCTCCTCGGCCGTCGGCGAGCCGTCGACCACGGTCATGATGGGGTCGGATGCGTCCTGGGCGCCCGCGGGCTCGTCGCCGTCGCGCTCGTTCGCAGCGGCCTCGCTCACAGCGGCCTCGTTGGCAGGGGCCTCGCTCACAGCGGGATGTTCCCGTGCTTCTTCTCGGGCCGGATGACCCGCTTCGTGCGCAGCGCCCGGAACGCGCGGGTGATCATCACGCGCGTCTCGGCGGGCTCGATGATGCCGTCGAGCTCGCCGCGCTCGGCAGCGAGGAAGGGAGAGGCCACGTTGTAGGTGTACTCGCTGGCCAGCTGCGCCCGCACCTGCGCGACGTCGTCGCCGTTCGCCTCTGCGGCCTTGATCTCGTTGCGGTAGAGGATGTTCACGGCGCCCTGCCCGCCCATCACGGCGATCTCGGCCGAGGGCCAGGCGACGTTGATGTCGGCGCCCAGCTGCTTCGAGCCCATCACGATGTAGGCGCCGCCGTAGGCCTTGCGGGTGATGACCGTCACCATCGGCACGGTCGCCTCGGCGTAGGCGTAGAGCAGCTTCGCGCCGCGCCGGATGACGCCCGACCACTCCTGGTCGGTGCCGGGCAAGTAGCCGGGCACGTCGACGATCGTCAGGATCGGGATCGAGAAGGCGTCGCAGAAGCGCACGAAGCGGGCGGCCTTCTCGCCGGCCTCGATGTTGAGCGTGCCGGCCATCTGCTTCGGCTGGTTCGCGATCACGCCGACCGTGCGGCCCTCGAGGCGGCCGAAGCCGATCACGATGTTCGGCGCGTAGAGCGGCTGCACCTCGAGGAACTCGCGGTCGTCCATGAGCGTCTCGATGATGCCCAGCACGTCGTAGGGCTGGTTCGGCGAGTCGGGGATGATCGTGTTCAGCCGACGGTCCGCGTCGTTCACGACGCGCTCGGCGGTGTGGTCGTAGGCCGGAACCTCTGACTGGTTGTTGTCGGGCAGGTAGGCGAGCAGCGCGCGCACGTAGTCGAGCGCGTCGTCCTCGTCGGCGGCCAGGTAGTGGCTGACGCCCGAGACCGTGTTGTGGGTGCGCCCGCCGCCGAGCTCCTCGAAGCCGACCTCCTCGCCGGTGACCGTCTTGATCACGTCGGGGCCGGTGACGAACATGTGGCTCGACTTGTCGACCATGATCACGAAGTCGGTGAGCGCGGGGGAGTAGACGGCGCCGCCGGCCGCCGGGCCCATGACGATCGAGATCTGGGGGATGACGCCGGAGGCTGCCGTGT
This sequence comes from Agrococcus beijingensis, assembly GCF_030758955.1. Classification (NCBI taxonomy): domain Bacteria; kingdom Bacillati; phylum Actinomycetota; class Actinomycetes; order Micrococcales; family Microbacteriaceae; genus Agrococcus; species Agrococcus beijingensis. Next base: position 115,154 of record NZ_CP132360.1, read on the forward strand.
TGTTGCGGAAGATCTCGCCGTACTTGCCGAGCGCGACCACGCCCTCCTGGATCCGGGCGCCGCCCGAGTCGAGCATGCCGACGATGGGCACGCCCACCTTCATCGCGTACTCCTGGATCTTCGTGATCTTCTCGCCGGCCACCTCGCCGAGCGAGCCGCCGAAGGTCGTGAAGTCCTGCGCGTAGACAGCCACGCGCCTGCCGTGCACCGTGCCGATGCCGGTGACCACGGCATCCCCGTACGGACGGTTCTTCTCCATGCCGAAGGCGGTCGTGCGGTGGCGCACGTAGGCGTCGAACTCGACGAACGATCCCTGGTCGACGAACTGCTCGACGCGCTCGCGCGCCGTCTTCTTGCCCTTCGCGCCCTGGCGCTCCTTGGCCTTCGACTCCTTGTCGGTCACCGCCTCGGCGTGCCGCCTGCGCAGGTCGTCGATGCGCGCGGCGGTCGTCGTCATGGGCTGCGCGGCAGGGGTCTCGTCAGTCACGCCTGCCACTCTAGAGGGCGGCCCATGCGCGACGTTTGTGGACTCCCACAGCGATCCGCCCAGAATCGGTGGCGATCGTCTCCAGCCTGGGCCCCGCGCTCGCCTAGGCTGGAGCCATGCTCTTCCCAGGCGCCGCCCGCGCCGCCAACGTCGTCGAGCTCGGCACCGTCGGCTCGACGTTCGACGCCGTCGACGAGCGCGCCGAGCACCTCACCACGTGGGCCACCCTCGACCAGCGCTCCGGCCGGGGTCGGCTCGGCCGCGAGTGGGTCTCGCCCGCCGGAAAGTGCCTGTCGGCCACCGTGCTCGTGCGCACGAAGCGGATGCGCGAGCACGAGATCGGGTGGCTCCCGTTGGCCGCGGGGCTGGCCCTCGCCGACGCGCTCGACACCCTCGTCGCCGACCGCGCCGCCATCAAGTGGCCGAACGACGTGCTGGTCGACGGCAAGAAGGTGGCGGGCATCCTCTGCGAGCGGCGTCGCACGGGCGTGGCGGTCGGCTTCGGCGTGAACCTCACGTTGACGAGCGCCGAGCTGCCGACCGACACGGCGACCTCGCTGACGCTCGAGGGCGCCGAGGGCTCCGCCCCGGTGCTCGCCGACGCGATCCTCTGCCACATGCTGCGCTCGCTCGACGCGCTGCTGCCCGCGCTCGGCACCGAGCCGCTGCGCGCCGCGATCGCGGCCGAGCTGGCGACGATCGGCCGCGACGTGCGCGTCGAGCTGCCCAGCGGCGCGCTGCGCGGCCGGGCCGTCGGGCTGGGCGCCGGCGGCGAGCTGCAGGTCGAGACCGACGACGGGATCGTCGACGTGCGGGCCGGCGACGTGGTGCACGTGCGCTGATGCGAGAGAATCGTCGGGTGCACACCGGCGACGAGCGAGTGATCGCGCGCATGCGACCCCACGCGCGCGTGCTGGTCGTGCCTGTGCTCGTGCTCTGGGCGTGCGCCGGGCTCGCGATGCTGCTGCTCGACCGCGTCGACTGGCCGCTCTGGAACGTCGCGGTGCTCACCGTCGCCGGCATCGTCGTCGCGCTGCTGACCGTGGTGCCGACGCTCGCCTGGCTCTCCCGCGGCTTCGTGTTCACGACTGAGCGGGTCATCATCCGCTCGGGCTTCGGCGGCACCCGGCGCGAGACGATGCTGTCGCGCGTGCACGACGTCACCGTGCGCCGGCGCGGCCTGCAGGCGCTCTTCGGCGCCGGCGACGTGCTGCTGTCGACCGGCGGCGATCGCGCCGTGGTGCTCTCCGACGTGCCCAGCGCATCCCTCGTGCAGCGCACGATCTCAGAGCTGCTGGGGGCGCAGGGCCCCGTCACCCCCGAGCGCGTCGACGCCTGAACCCGTGCGCCGCCAGGCGCGACCAGAAGGAGCATCCATGAAGATCGCCGTGATCGGCTGCGGCTACCTGGGCGCGGTGCACGCCGCCGCCATGGCTTCGCTCGGCTACGAGACCGTCGGCGTCGACGTCGATGCGGCGAAGGTCGAGCGGCTGCGCCGCGGCGAGCCGCCGTTCTACGAGCCCGGGCTGCCCGAGCTGCTCAAGGGCGGGGTGGATGCGGGCACGCTGCGGTTCACGACGGAGGTGGCCGAGGCGGCCGGCGCCGACGTGGTCTTCATCGCGGTCGGCACGCCGCAGCTCGCCGGCTCCGACGCCGCCGACCTCGCCTACGTCGACGCGGCGATCGCCTCGCTGCTGCCGCACCTCACCGAGCGGTCGCTGATCGCGGGCAAGTCGACCGTGCCGGTGGGCACCGCGCGGCGCCTCGCCGAGATGGTCGCGCCCACCGGCGCGTCGCTCGCCTGGAACCCCGAGTTCCTGCGCGAGGGCTTCGCCGTGCAGGACACCCTCGCGCCCGACCGGCTCGTGTACGGCGTGCAGCGCGGCGACGACGCCTCCGTCGCGACGCTCGACACCGTGTACGCGTCGATCCTCGCCCGCGGCACGGAGCGGCTGGTGATGGACTACGCCACCGCCGAGCTCGTCAAGGTGAGCGCCAACGCGTTCCTCGCCACGAAGATCTCGTTCATCAACGCGATGGCCGAGCTGGCCGAGACGGTCGGCGCCGACGTGACGCAGCTCGCCGACGCCATCGGCCTCGACGCGCGCATCGGGCGCCGGTTCCTGAACGCCGGCCTCGGCTTCGGCGGCGGCTGCCTGCCGAAGGACATCCGCGCGTTCCAGGCGCGCGCCGAGGAGCTCGGCCACGGGGAGGCGCTCGGCTTCCTGCGCGAGGTCGACCAGATCAACCTGCGCCGGCGCGACCGCATGGCGTGGCTCGTCGAGCGCGAGCTGGCCGCGGTCGGCGGCGACCGCGTCGGCATGCTGGGCCTGGCGTTCAAGCCCGACAGCGACGACGTGCGCGACTCGCCGGCGCTCGACGTCTGCCGCATCCTCGAGCGCGGCGGCCGCCGCGTCACCGCCTACGACCCGCAGGCGCGCGAGACCGCGGGCCGGTCGATGCCGACGCTCGACATCGTCGGCTCGGTCGAGGATGCCGTGCGGCACGCCGACGTCATCGCGCTCGGCACCGAGTGGCAGGAGTTCCGCGACCTCGACCCCGAGCGCATCGGGGCGCTGACCGGCGCCCGCGTGGTGGTCGACGGGCGCAACGCGCTCGACGCGCAGCGCTGGTCGGCGGCAGGATTCAAGGTGGTCGGCCTCGGCCGGCCGGAGGTGGAGGCAGCATGATCGTCGGCGTCGTCGGAGGCGGGCAGCTCGCCCGCATGATGATCCCCGCGGCCGTCGCGCTCGGCATCGAGCTGCGCGTGCTCGCCGAGTCCGAGGGCATGTCGGCGTCGCTCGCGGCCACCGCCGTCGGCGACTACCGCGACGCATCCGTCGTGCTCGCCTTCGCCGAAGGCGTCGACGTCATCACGTTCGACCACGAGCACGTGCCGCAGGAGGTGCTGCGGCAGCTGGTCGACGCGGGCCACGCCGTGCACCCCGGGCCCGACGCGCTGCGCTTCGCGCAGGACAAGCGCGAGATGCGCCGCCGCATGGCCGAGCTCGGCGCACCGCAGCCCGACTGGGCGCCGGTGGATGCGGCGGAGGACCTCGAGCGGTTCCTCGCCGACCACGGCGGCGTGGGCGTGCTGAAGACCGCGACCGGCGGCTACGACGGCAAGGGCGTGCGGGTCGTGCGCTCGCTCGACGACGCCGCCGACTGGCTCGAGGGCGCCGCCGCCGGCGGGCCGCGGCTGCTGGTCGAGGAGCTCGTGCCGTTCCGCCGCGAGCTGGCGCAGCTCGTCGCCCGACGCCCCTCCGGCGAGGCGATGGTGTGGCCGCTCGTGCAGACCGTGCAGCAGGATGGCATCTGCGTCGAGGTGCTCGCGCCCGCGCCCGACGCCTTCCGGATCCAGCCCGTCGTCGACGACATCGCCCGCCGGGTCGCCTCTGGGCTCGGCATCACCGGCGTGCTCGCGATCGAGATGTTCGAGACCAGCGACGGCCGCGTGCTCGTCAACGAGCTGGCGATGCGCCCGCACAACTCCGGCCACTGGACGATCGACGGCTCGATCACCAGCCAGTTCGAGCAGCACCTGCGGGCCGTGCTCGACCTGCCGCTCGGCTCGACCGCCCTGCTCGCACCCGTCAGCGTGATGGTGAACGTCATCGGCGGCCCGGCCTCCGGCGCCATGGCCGACCGCTACGCCTCGGCGCTCGCCGCGCACCCCGACGTGAAGGTGCACTCCTACGCGAAGGCCGCGCGGCCCGGCCGCAAGGTCGGCCACGTGACCGCGGTCGGCGACGACCTCGACGAGGTCGCCTACCGGGCGAGGGCGGCGGCCGCGCACTTCGACGCCTGAGCGCCCCCGCCCTCGGCGACCGGACGCATCCGCCCCTTGCCGAGGAGGGTGAGCGGATGCGTCGCGGCGGCCGGGCGGTCGGGTCACGATCGCGGGCCGCGTACCCTTGACCTCATGCCTGCGCACGTCAGCATCATCATGGGATCGGACTCCGACTGGCGAGTCATGGAGGCGGCCAAGGCCGCGCTCGATGAGCTCGGCGTCGCCTCCGAGGTCGACGTCGTCTCCGCCCACCGGACGCCGCAGAAGATGGTCGACTTCGCGCGCGGCGCCGCCGACCGCGGCGTGCGCGTGATCATCGCGGGCGCCGGGGGCGCCGCGCACCTGCCCGGGATGGTGGCGTCGATGACGCGGCTGCCGGTGATCGGCGTGCCCGTGCCGCTCGAGCGGCTCGACGGCCTCGACAGCCTGCTGTCGATCGTGCAGATGCCCGCCGGCATCCCGGTCGCCACCGTCTCGATCGGCGGGGCGCGCAACGCCGGCATCCTCGCCGCGCGCATCCTCGGCACCACCGACGCCGCGCTCGCGGAGCGCCTCGACGCGTTCGCCGCCGACCTCGAGCGCGCCGTCGACGGCAAGGCGCAGGCGCTGCGCGATCGCGTGCAGGCGGCACCGGGCGGCAGCCCGCAGCGAGCACCGGGCGACCGCGCGGACGCGGGCGCATGACGCTGCTGCGCTCCCGCCATCCGCTGCGCGACCCCGACAGCCGCGACCCCGCCGTCATGCAGCGGCGCGGCTGGTGGCTGGTGGTGATCGGCTTCCTGCTGCCCGGCAGCGCCCAGGTGCTCGCGGGCAACCGACGGCTGGGCCGCGTGGGGCTCGCCGCGACGCTCACGCTGCTGACGCTGCTGGTGATCGCCGCGATCCTCTGGTCGGTGTGGCGCACGGCGCTGCTGACGGTCGTCGGCAACTCCGTCGGGCTGCTGGTGGTCGAGGTGCTGCTCGTCGCCTACGCGGTGCTCTGGCTCGTGCTCGGCTTCGACACGCTCCGCCTCGCGCGCCTGCGCAAGGTCGAGGGCGGCGCGCGCGCCGGCATCGCGGCGCTCGCGATCCTCGCGACGGTCGCCCCGGCGGCGCTCGCGGGCTACGGCGCAACGGTGGTGGACGCATCCCGCGGCCTCGTCTCGAACCTGTTCGACTTCGCCGGTCCCGCGGTCGAGCCGATCGACGGCCGCTACACGTTCCTGCTGCTCGGCGGCGACGCCGGCGACGACCGCGTGGGCCTGCGCGCCGACTCGATGACGGTCGTCACCGTGAACGCCGACACCGGCGCGGCGACCATGATCGGCGTGCCCCGCAACCTGCGCAACGCGCCGTTCAGCGAGGGCTCGCCGATGTGGGGGCCGTGGCCGGACGGCTTCGACTGCGCGTCGAGCGACTGCTACCTGAACGGCACCTACACCTACGGCGAGGCGAACCCCGAGCTCTACCCCGACGCGGTCGCGAACGGCTCGAGCCCGGGCATCGAGGCGACGCGCGACGCGATCGAGGGCGTCACGGGCCTCGAGCTGCAGTTCTTCGTGCTCGTCGACATGCACGGCTTCGAAGACCTCGTGGATGCCCTGGGCGGCCTCGAGCTCGAGGTCACCAGCCGGGTGCCGATCGCCATCGAGGGCGGCCCGGTCGAGGCGTGGATCGAGCCAGGCCTGCAGCGCATGGACGGCTACCACGCGCTCTGGTACGCCCGCAGCCGGGCCGGCTCCTCCGACTACGAGCGGATGGAGCGGCAGCGGCAGGTGCAGGAGGCGATCATCGCCCAGTTCACCCCGCAGACGCTGCTGACGAAGTACGCCGAGCTCTCGGCTGCCGGGCAGGACATGGTGCAGACCGACATCCCGCAGTCGATGATCGGCGGCCTCTCGGAGCTGGCCCTCAAGACCCGCGACCTGCCGATCACCAACCTCGAGCTGGTGCCGCCGCAGGTGGACACCGGCGACCCCGACTTCGCCGAGATCCAGGCGATGGTGCAGGCGTCGCTCGCGGCCGCCGACGCGCAGCTGCCGCCCACCGACGCTCCCAGCGACACGCCGCAGCCGTGACGGCACCGAACCCAGGAGATCCCATGCGCGTCCTCCTCACCGGCGGTGCCGGCTACATCGGCTCGCACACCGCGATCGCGCTGCTCGCGCGCGGCCACCGCGTCGTCGTGCTCGACGACCTCGTGAACGCCAGCGAGGTCGCCCTCGAGCGGGCCGCTCGCATCGCCGGGGCCGAGATCCCGCTGGTCGTCGGCGACGCCGCCGACGTCGACCTGGTGCGCTCGGTGCTGCGCGAGCACCGGATCGACGCCGTCATCCACTTCGCGGGGCTGAAGGCCGTCGGCGAGTCGGTCGCCGAGCCACTCCGGTACTACGGCGTCAACCTGGGCACGGCGATCGGCACGCTGCAGGCGATGGCGGCGGAGGGCGTCGAGCGCTTCGTGTTCTCCTCCTCGGCGACGGTCTACGAGCAGCCGGGGCCGCTGCTGCGCGAGGACGCGCCGGTCGGCATCGCGCTCGAGAACCCCTACGGGCGCACCAAGGCGATGATCGAGAGCATCGTCACCGACGCCGCGGCCGCGGACGGCCGGCTGCAGGCGGCGCTGCTGCGCTACTTCAACCCGGTGGGCGCGCACGAGTCGGGCGACATCGGCGAGGATCCCAAGGGCATCCCCAACAACCTCATGCCGTACATCGCGCAGGTCGCCGCCGGTGAGCGCGAGCGGCTGCGGGTGTTCGGCGACGACTACGACACCCCCGACGGCACCGGGGTGCGCGACTACATCCACGTGGTCGACCTCGCCGAGGGCCACGTCGCGGCGCTCGAGGCGCTCGCGCCCGGCGTGCTGACCGTCAACCTCGGCACCGGCCAGGGAGCCACGGTGCTCGAGGTGCTGCGCGCGTTCGAGCGGGCCGTGGGCCGCGAGCTGCCCTTCGAGGTCGTCGACCGCAGGCCCGGCGACGCCGCGGTCAGCACCGCCGACCCCTCGCGCGCGCACGAGGTGCTCGGCTGGCGCGCGCGCCGCACCCTCGACGATGCGGTGCGCGACGCCTGGCGGTGGCAGAGCCGGAACCCGCGCGGCTACCGCGGCTGACTCAGCTGCGGCCCTCGAGCAGATCGCGGGCCACGTCGGCGAGCCCGCGGGAGAACCTGCCGTAGCGGCCGGCCGCCACGCCCCGCAGCACGCCGGGCAGCCGGAGGGCGCGCGGCCTCGGCAGCTGCGCGCGAGCACGCTCGTGCCGAGCCTTCTCGATCAGCGCCTGCAGGCTCGCGCCGCTCGCCAGGCCGCGCCGCTGCGCCTCGGTGGCGAGCGACGTCGCGCGCTCGGCCTTGCGCGCGTGCTTGCCCGAGTCGGCCTCGAGCACCCGTCGCAGCTTGCCCAGCGCGCTCAGCCGCTGCACGCCGATCTGGTTGCCGCCGTGCTGCCGGTAGTCGATGGTCTCCTCGGGCAGGTAGCGCACCCCGTCGCCGAGCGCCGCGCACATCGCGAGCCACTCGTCGTGGATCCACCCGGCCGGGATCGGCAGCGCGGCCACCGCGGCGTCGCGCCGCACGAGCACGGTGGCGCCGGTGACGAGGTTGCGCCGCAGCAGCGCGTCGAGCGCGCGACCCTCGGTCATGGCGGCGCGCTCCCACGGGCTCATCTCGAGCGAGGCCTCGAGCGTCGAGCCGAGCGGTGCGCCGTGCGCGTCGACCAGGCGGGCGCTCGAGTGCACGAGCGCGACCCCCTCGAGCTGCGGCAGCATCCGCTCGATGCGATCGGGGTGCCACACGTCGTCCTGGTCGCTCAGCGCCACGACGTCGCCGGTGGTGGCCGCGATCGCGTCGGCGAAGTTCGCGGCGACCCCGAGCGCGGTCTCGTGATGGCGGATGCGGATGGGCACGTCGGTCTCGGACGCCACCTCGCGCACGAGCTCGAGCGTGCGGTCGGTGGAGGCGTCGTCGCCGACGACGATCTCGCTCACCGGGTGCGTCTGCGCGAGGATGCTGCGCAGCTGCTGCTCGATCCAGCGCTCGCCCTGGTGCGTGCAGAGCGCGACGCTGACGCGCACCTCAGAGCTCCGCGTGCAGCTGCCACACCTGGTGGGCCGCGGCCTCCCAGGTGAACGCCTGGGCGCGATCCTGGGCGTGCAGGCGCAGGCGCGTGCGCTCCGCCTCGTCGGCGACCAGCGCGGCGAGCGCCGCGGCCAGCTCGTGCGCGCCGCCCTCGACGCCGACGCTCGCGCCGCTGGCGATCTCGGTCAGCGAGCGGGAGGCGAAGTGCACCGTCGGCGTGCCGAGCGCCGCGGCTTCGAGCAGGCTGAGCCCCAGCGCGTCGTGCTCGGCGACGTGCAGGTGCGCGAGCGCGCCGCCGTACACGCGGGCGAGCTGCGCGTCGCTGAGGTCGCCCAGCATGACCAGCCGCCCCGCGGGGATGCCCGCATCGACCGCCAGGCCCGCGAGCTGGGTCTCGCCCCACTGCACCGGCCCTGCCACGACGACCCGCAGATCCGGCATCGACGAGCTCGCGACCACCTCGACGAGGCGCTCGGCCTGACCGCGCGCGCCCGGCGTGGTGATCGCCAGCACGTACTCGGCGGGCAGCGTCAGGGCGGCGGCCGCCGACGGGGCTGCGGCAGCCGCCTCTGCGGCGGCGCGCAGCAGCGTCGTCGAGGGGGCGGGGTGCACGACCCGCACGCGGTCGGCGACGTCGTGGAGCAGCGCCAGATCCTCGGCGACGGCCGTGCTGGGCACGACGATGCCGTCGGCGATCTGCAGCGCGCGCTTCAGGGCTCGGTCGAACCAGCGCTGCTTGCGCTCGGAGCGGTCGGAGAACGACTGCAGGCCGTGCACGGTGACCGTCACCTGGTCGCCCGCATCGGGCTCGCGGCGCAGCGGCGCCATCAGGCTGGTGGCGTGCACGAGGCCGCGCACGGGGATGGTGGTGAGCGAGTGCAGCCACGCCTCCCGCAGCTCGCGCGCCGAGACGGCCGTCTGCCGCAGCTCGGCGAGCCCCGGCAGCGCCGCGGCGATCCGCTCCGAGCGATCGTCGCTCGCCTTCGCCGAGAGCCCGAGCACGTCGAACCCGGCAGGAGCGGTGGCGGCGAGCGCCCGCGCCATCTCGGTCGAGTAGCGGCCGACCATCGTCGACGAGCGCTCGCCGACCTCGTCGAGCACCACCGTCAGCCGGCTGCTCACAGCGAGGCCCTCTCCTTCAGCGGCTGCCACCAGCTGCGGTTGTCGCGGTACCACTCCACGACCGAGGCGAGCCCCTCGTCGAACGGCACCTGCGGCGCATAGCCGAGCTCGTCGCGGATCTTCGCGGTGTCGACCGAGTACCGGCGGTCGTGGCCTTTGCGGTCCTCCGCCTGCTCGACCGAGGACCAGTCGCGGCCGGTCGCCGCGAGCAGCCGCTCGGTCAACTCGCGGTTCGTCAGCTCGGTGCCGCCGCCGATGTTGTAGATCTCGCCGGGGCGACCGCCGGTCAGCACCAGCGCGATGCCGCGGCAGTGGTCGTCGACGTGCAGCCAGTCGCGCACGTGCTCGCCGTCGCCGTACAGCGGCACCGAGCGGTCGTCGATCAGGTTCGTCACGAACAGCGGGATGAGCTTCTCGGGGAAGTGGTAGGGCCCGTAGTTGTTCGAGCAGCGGGTGATGCGCGCGTCGAGGCCGTGGGTGCGGTGGTAGGAGCGCACCAGCAGATCGCTCGACGCCTTCGAGGCGGAGTACGGGCTGTTCGGCTGCAGCTGGTGCTCCTCGTCCCAGGATCCCTCGTCGATGGAGCCGTAGACCTCGTCGGTGGAGACGTGCACGAACCGGCGCACGTCGTGGCGCATGGCCGCGTCGAGCAGGCGCTGCGTGCCGACGACGTTCGTCTCGACGAAGACCGACGCGTCGCGCACCGAGCGGTCGACGTGGCTCTCCGCGGCGAAGTGCACGATCACGTCGGTGCCGGGCAGGATCCGGTCGAGCAGGCCGACGTCACGGATGTCGCCGTGCACGAAGGCGTAGCGGGGATGCTCGGCCACCTCGGCGAGATTGGCGAGGCTGCCCGAGTACGTCAGGGCGTCGAGCACGGTGATGGCCGCGCCCTCGATGCCCGGGAGCCGGTCGGCGAGCGCCATCCGCACGAAGTTCGAGCCGATGAAGCCGGCGCCGCCGGTGAGGAGGATCTTCACGAGGAGGGTCGCCTAACGTCGGGTGCAGGGCTCGGACGAGTCTAGCCGCCGCTCCCGCCCGGCTCAGCGCGTGCCGAAGTCGAGCACGTAGTACGCGTAGCCGTCGCTGCTCGTGGCGACGCCGATGCCGATGTGCGTGAACGATGCGCGCTGGATGTTCAGGCGGTGGCCCTCGGAGGCCATCCACGCCGTCATGATCCGGTTCGCGTCCGGTCCGCCGCTGCCCCAGGTGCGGCCGACGTTCTCGCCCCAGCCGCGCAGCGCGCAGGCTCGGGCCTCGGCGGTCAGGCTCGGGTTGTGGGCCGAGCCGGCCAGCCGCTGCGCCGCCATGCTGCCGGCCCAGCCCTCGGCCATGTCCTCGAGGCAGGCGTCCAGCGCCAGCGGGCGGGCGCCCACCGCCGCGCGCTCGGCGTTGATGCGCTGCAGCAGCGCGGAGGCGGTCTCGGAGGGGCTCGGCATCGGCGGCGGGCAGAGCTTGAGCGCCGCGGCGTCGGCGGAGACGGTCGAGAGGCCGCCCAGCACGGTCAGCTGCGTGCTGCCGAGCCGTCGCTGCTCGTCGGCGACCGAGGTGCTCGTGGCGCAGTGCGGAGAGGTGAGGTAGAGCGCTTCGTCGCGGAGCCCTGCGAAGACCGCGCCCACCAGGCCGTCGGGGAAGCCGGCGCCGCTCGCGAGCACCATGTCGGTACCGGAGCCGGGCGGCGTGAACGCGCGGTTGATCAGCACGGCCGTCTCGTAGCGGTCGGAGCCGGGGAAGCGGTCGACCGAGCGCCCTGTGGCCGCCAGCATCGCGCGCACGTCGTCGCCCACGCTGGCCGTGCTGCCGGGGATGTGGAAGCGCTGCACGCCCGCGACCCGCGAGGCCAGGCGCTGCTCGAAGGCGGGGCTCGCGCCCAGCGTCAGGATGACGCCGTGGCCCTCCCGCGCCGCCACGGCGCCGGCCGCCAGGGCGTCCGGGAACCCGGAGCCGCTCGCGACCCAGACGTCCGTGACCGTCGTGCGCAGCCGCATCCGATCGAGGAGCAGCATCGAGGTCTCGACGCGGTCGGCGCCGCCGATGCGCGTGACCTTCGGGCTCAGCTGCTGGGCCTGCGTCGCCACCGTGGCCGAGAGCGTCGCCTCGGAGCCGAGGATGACGACCTCGCTGGGGGCGAGCCGCCGGATCTCGTCGAGCGCGACCTGCGGGATGCCCTCCGGTCGCACGAGCAGCAGGTGCGCGCCCTCGCTCGCGGCGACCGGAGCCGCGGCCAGCGCGTCCGGGAACGACATGCCCGACGCCAGGAACACGGCCTCGCCGCGGGGCAGCTGCTGCGAGGCGAGCACGGCGGTCTCGAACCGGTCATCGCCGTCGATGCGCGAGGTCGCGGCGTTGGCGGCGGGGGCGGCACCACCGACGATCGCGGTGGCGACGACACCGATCACGGCCAATGCGGCGAGTCCTGCGCGCAAGGTTGCTCCTCTGGGGCTAGATTGCAAAGTTTTGCCACAGCAAAGATGGCAACGCGGGCTATCTTTCCGGCCGCTTCACAGCCCTGTCAAGAGGCGCGCACAGGCGGGCTATCGTGGTGCGCATGCTCGACCCCCGCCTGCGCCGCCTCGTCGAGCGGGGCCGCAGCGGGGCCCGCGCCGCGGCCTCCCGCGCCATCGGCGTGCCGCTGCAGCAGCATCCGACCGCCGCCCAGGACGACCGTCCGTCGCGCGAGCTGGTCGCCGAGATCGCACGCCTGCGGCTGCAGAGCCTGACCTCGCGGCGCTCCGTCGTCGACCCGGCGGGGGAGGCGGTCGTCACGATGACCACCCACGGCAGCCGCATCCTGCTCGCGTGGGTCGCGCTCGAGTCGATCGCCCGCGGCGACGTGCTGCCCCGGCGCCTCATCCTCAGCCTCGACGCGCCCGAGCTGGCCCGGCCGCTGCCGGCGCCGCTGCGTCGGCTGGTCGCCCGCGGGCTCGAGATCGTGCCCGCGAAGCCGGGCCTCCGCGTGCACGCGAAGTACTGGCCCTACGTCGGCGCCATCGCGCAGCACCGGATGCCGCTGGTCGTCAGCGACGACGACATGATCTATCCGCAGCGCTGGCTGCGCGTGCTGGTCGACGCGCACCGAGCGCAGCCCGAGCTCGTGCACGGGTTCCGCGTGCACGAGATGCAGTGCTCCGAGGGAGCGGTGTGGCCGTACCACCTGTGGATGCCGGCCGACGGCACGGCGCCCAGCTTCGCCCACTTCGCCACGGGGGTCTCCGGGCAGATCCTGCCGACGGCGCTGCTCGACCGCCTGCACGCGGCCGGCGAGGCGTTCCGCGAGCTCGCCCCGAGCGCCGACGACGTCTGGATCAACGCGCAGGCGGTGCGCGCGGGCATCCGCACGGCCCAGGTCGAGCAGCGCAGCCGCAACTTCCCGTTCGTGCCGGCGACGCAGGCGACCGGCCTCTACCAGGTCAACGTGGCCGGCCGCGAGAACGATGCGCAGCTGGCGCAGTCGCTGCAGCCCGCCGACGTCGCCCGCATCTGCGCCGACTTCGAGGCGATCCAGCAGCGCCGCCGCGGCTGAGCCCCGCGGCCAGGGATGACGACGGCGCGCCCGGGCTAGACTCGCTCAGGCGCGACCGGAGGGTCGCAAGGAGGGCGGACAGGTGCGCGGCATCATTCTGGCGGGCGGTTCGGGCACCAGGCTGTGGCCCATCACGAAGGGCATCTCGAAGCAGCTGATGCCCATCTACGACAAGCCGATGGTCTACTACCCGCTGTCGACGCTCATGATGGCCGGCATCCGCGAGGTGCTCGTGATCACCACGCCCGAGTACAACGAGCAGTTCCAGGCGCTGCTCGGCGACGGCGCGTCGCTCGGCATGCGCATCGAGTACGCCGTGCAGCCCAGCCCCGACGGCCTGGCGCAGGCGTTCATCATCGGCGAGGAGTTCATCGGCGACGACTCGGTCGCGCTGGTGCTCGGCGACAACATCTTCCACGGCACCGGCCTCGGCTCGAGCCTTCGCTCGCACGCCGAGATCGACGGCGGGCTCATCTTCGCCTACCAGGTGGCCGATCCGACCGCCTACGGCGTGGTCGAGTTCGACGACGAGATGAAGGCGATCTCGATCGAGGAGAAGCCCAAGGAGCCCAAGAGCGACTACGCCGTGCCGGGCCTCTACTTCTACGACAACAGCGTCATCGAGATCGCGAAGACCATCGAGCCCTCCGCGCGCGGCGAGCTCGAGATCTCGACGGTCAACGAGCGCTACCTCGACCGCGGTGCGCTGCAGGTGCAGGTGCTCGACCGCGGCGTCGCCTGGCTCGACACCGGCACCTTCGAGTCGATGATGCAGGCGAGCGAGTACGTGCGCGTCATCGAGGACCGCCAGGGCTTCAAGATCGGCTGCATCGAGGAGATCGCCTGGCGCGCCGGCTGGATCGACGACGAGCAGCTCGGCGAGCTCGCGAAGCCGCTCGTCAAGAGCGGCTACGGCACCTACCTGCAGCGGCTGCTCGCGCGCGGGCGATGACCCGACCGAGCGTCGCCGTCCTGCGGGTGGGCGCGCAGCCGGGCTCGCGCGAGCTGGTCATGATCGCGGTCGAGCGGCTGCGCGCCAGGTTCGAGCGCGTGCTCGTCGTCGGTGACGCCGCGCTCGCCGAGCAGACGGGGGCGGATGCGTCGCAGGGCTCGGACTGGATCCGAGACTCCGAGGGCGCTCGCGAGCTGCTGCTGGCCGACGACGCCTGGATCGGGCCGCTCGACGACCCCGCCGCCTGGCGGGCGCCGGTCGACGGCGTCGCCGCGCTCGTCGACCACCCGGAGTCGTGGCTGCTCGCCGCGGGCGCCGGCGTCGACCGGCTGCGGCAGGGGAGCGGCGCCGACCGGCCGCCGCTGCACCCGTGGGCCGACCTCGACGTGCTCGCGGCCACCGCGCCGCTGCTGCCGCTCGAGGCCTTCGCCGCGCCGGCGCTCGACCTCGACGCGGAAGGGCTCGTGATGCCGCGGGTCGCCGATGCGCTGAGCCGCCGCGGCGTGCCGCGCGACGCCGTCGCGCGGGCGCTCGCGCACGTCGCGCTGCCGCGCGACCTCTCGACGAACCTCGGCCTGGTCGAGATCGTGACCGACGAGGCTCCCGTGGCGACGCATCCGCCCCTCAGCATCGTCGTCATCATGCACGTGCACTACGTCGACATGCTCGACGAGCTGCTCGCCCGCGCCGACCACCTGCCCGGGCACCGGCTCGTCGTCACCACCTCCGACGCCTCGCGCGGCAGGCAGCTCGAGGCCCGGCTGGCCGAGCTCGGCCGCCCCGGCGAGGTGCGGGTCGCCGCCTCGAACCGGGGCAGGGACATCTCGGCGTTCCTGCTCGGCTGCCGCGACCTGCTCGACGACCCGACGATCGACCTGGTCGTGAAGCTGCACTCGAAGCGCAGCCCGCAGGTCGGCGGCGCCACCGGTCGCTCGTTCGCGGCGCTGCTGCTCGACAACCTGCTGCCGGGGCCCGGGCACGCCGCGCGGCTGGTCGCGCTCTTCGCCGCCGATCCGCGGCTCGGCATCGCGTTCGGCCCGATGGTGCACGCCGGCTATCCCACGACCGGGCGCGCCTGGTTCACGAACCGCCCGCGCACCCAGGAGGTCGCCGACCGGCTGGGCATCGACACCCCGCTCGACGAGACCAGCCCCATCGCGCCCTACGGCTCGATGTTCATCGCGCGCCCCGCCGCCCTCCGGCCGCTCGTCGCCGGCGGGCTGACGTGGGAGGAGTTCCCCACCGAGGGCGAGTACCGCGACGGCAGCCTCGCGCACGTGGTCGAGCGGCTCTTCGTGCCGGCGGCGCTGAGCGCGGGCTACTCGTTCCGCACCGTGCTCTCGAGCCGCTGGGCCGCCGCGTCGCACGCGATGCTGGAGCACAAGCTCGACGACGCGGAGTCGAGCCTCGAGCGGCGCTTCGTGCGCAAGTCGCGGCGGGTGCCGTGGAAGCTGGGGCAGGTCGCGCGCTCGGTCAGGCTCCGGCGGCGCTGAGGCTCACCAGAGCCCGAGCGCGAGCAGTCCGGCGAGCACGACCCGCTCCGACGCGCGCCGGCGCAGGCTGCCGACGCCCCGCAGCAGCGTGAGGCGGGCGCGCAGGTCGTCGCGCTCGAGCAGCGACGCCAGCGCGGCGAGGCGCGAGCGCTCCGCGCCCTCGGCGACCCGCGACGCGATGCGTGCGATCACGGCCGCCTCGGTGCGGAAGGCGCCCGACCGCAGCCGGGCGAGCCGAGTGCGGGCCGATCCCAGGCCGATGTTGGCGCCCGCGACGTTGCGGTCGTGCTGCCGGTAGTCGATCACCGGCGCCTTGTCGATGTGCCAGCGCAGCCCCGCCGCGCGCACGATCGCGTAGACCAGCCAGTCGTGGATCGGAGCAGCAGCGGCCTCCGGGTCGTCGACGACCACTCGCCTGACGACGTCGAACGCGTGCGGGGTGAGCACGAACGTGCAGCCGGGGCCGGCGCTCTCGAGCACGTAGTCGAACGAGCGCTGGGGCTGCGCCTTGTCGAGCAGCACGCGGCGGTCGCCGAAGTCGGCGATGACGTTGGCGCTCACGGCATCGGCCTCGCGCAGCTGCTCGAGCTGCCGGGCCAGGCGGTCGAGGTTCCAGATGTCGTCCTGGTCGGAGAACGCCACGGCGGCGGCACCCGTGACGTCGGCGTCGCGGATCAGGCGCAGGAAGTTGGCGTGGGCGGAGCCGAAGCGGCCGGGCTCGAGCAGCTGCACGCGCGGATCGGCGGCGAGCTCCTGGAGCAGCGCGGGGGTGGCGTCCTTCGACGCGTCGTCCGAGATCACGATGCGCACCTCGACGCCCCGCTGCGCGAGGATCGAGTCGACCTGCTCGCGCAGGAACTCGACGCCCTCATGGGTCGCGAGCAGCACGACGACGAGCGGTCGATCCGCCACCGGCACCTCCAGGACTGCCGCTGCGACGCATCCGCGCAGCCTGTCCAGCCTAGCCCCGGCGGCCGCCGGCGCCCGAGGCGCTCGGTGCCCTGCCGGTACGATGGTCGGCGGCGCGGGTCGACCGCGCCGGTGAGCGAGGTCCCCTTCATGCGCAGAGCGGTGTTCTTCCTGGTCTACGACCGGGACGGCCATGTCGGCGAGCACGTGACCCATCATCTGCGGGCGCTGCGGCCGCACGCCGACGCCATCCACGTGGTCTCCAACTCGGCGCTGACGGTCGAGAGCCGGGTGGCGCTCGAGGCCGAGGTCGACAGCGTCTGGGAGCGCGAGAACACCGGCTTCGACGTCGGCGCCTACCGCGCGGTGCTCGAGCGACACGGCGCCGCCATCGGCGACTTCGACGAGATCGTCCTCATGAACTACACGTTCTACGGCCCGATCGGCTCCTACGACGAGCTCTTCGCGCGCATGGACGAGACCGACGCCGACTTCTGGGGCGTCACCGATCACGCGGCCGTCGTCCCCAACCCGTACACCGGCCAGGGCGTCATGCCGCGCCACATCCAGTCGCACTGGATCGCCGTGCGCCGGCGCATGGCGACGAGCGACGCCTGGCGCGAGTACTGGGCGACGATGCCGGTCATCGACTCCTATGCCGCGTCGATCATCCATCACGAGTCACGCTTCACCGAGTGGTTCGAGCAGCGCGGCTTCCGCTCGGCGACCGCGTTCCCGGCGTCGGCCTACGGCGCCGTGCACCCCATCTTCGACGTGCCGACGCAGGTGATCGACGACGGCCTGCCGATCGTGAAGCGCCGTCTGCTCTTCCACGACCCCCTCTACCTCGACCACATGGCGGTCATGCCGCGCGACGTCGAGGACCGCATGGCCGCCGCCGGCTATCCGCTCGAGCTGCTCTACCGCGACCAGGCGCGCACGGCGAAGCCCCGCGACTTCGCCACGAACCTCGCGACGCTCGAGATCATGCCGGATGTCGACACGGGTGACGCCGACGTCTCCGGGCTGCGGGTCGGTGTGCTCGCGCACCTCTTCTACGACGACATGCTGGGAGAGATCCTCGAGCGGGCGAGCACGCTGCCCGACGGCTGGACGCTCATCGCGACGACCGACACGGAGGAGAAGCGGGAGCGGATGCTCGCCGCGCTCGCCGAGGCGGGCCGCAGCGGCGACGAGGTGCGGGTCGTGGAGTCGAACCGGGGCCGGGACGTCTCGGCGTTCCTGCTGGGCTGCCGCGACGTGCTGCTCTCCGACCGCTTCGACCTGATCGTGAAGCTGCACTCGAAGCGCAGCCCGCAGAACGGCGCCGGCCCCGCGGCGCACTTCAAGGAGCACCTGTTCGGCAACCTGCTCGGCGCGGCCGGCGCAGAGGGCTACGCCCGCAACGTGCTACGGCTGTTCGTGGCGCGGCCCGAGCTGGGCATGGTGATGCCGCCGATGATCCACCAGGGCTTCCCCACGATGGGCCGCGGCTGGTTCGCGAACCGCGAGCCGGCCATGCGCCTGGCCGAGCGCATCGGCATCCGCGTCCACTTCGACGACCTCAGCCCGCTCGCCGCCTACGGCTCGATGTTCATCGCCCGCCCCGCGGCGCTGCGCCCGCTGCTGGAGGCCGACTTCGGCTGGGACGAGTTCCCGACCGAGGAGGGCTACGAGGATGGCGGGCTGCCGCACATGCTCGAGCGGCTGTTCGCCTACTCGGCGCTCGGCGCCGGCCTCCAGGTGCGCACGGTGATGACGACGCGCAACGCGGCCGTCTCGTACCAGCGCCTCGAGTACAAGCTCGACGCGATGGCGCAGGGGGTGCCCGGGCACGCGTTCGAGCAGGTGCGCTGGGTGCAGGAGAAGGTGGCGGGCGTGCAGGGGGTCGCGGGCATCAAGCGCGCGATCTCGGATGCGTCGCCGCGCACGGCGAGGGTGCTGGCCGTGCCGCTCCGGGTGGCCCGCAAGGCCAAGGGTCGGGCGCGACGGGCGCTCGGCCGGTGACGCCCGGGGACCGCGGCCGCGCGCTCGGCCGATGCTACGCTGATCGATCGTGCACGTGCCCCTCCGTGCTCGATGGAGGACGATGACCGAGAACCTGCCCAGCCCGCGTGCGTCGGAGCGGGACATCACCCTCAACCTCCTGAAGAACCTCACGCTGCGGGAGATCCGGGCGGAGTACAAGCGCACCGCGCTCGGCAGGGTGTGGTCGCTGATCAACCCGCTCGCGCAGATCGCGGTCTACTCGCTCGTGTTCGGCCTCATCCTGCGGGTCGCCGTCGCGCCCGGCGAGAACTCCGGCATCCGGTTCTTCCCCGCCTGGATCGGCGTCGGCGTCATCGTCTGGGGCTTCATCTCGGGCTCGATCTCCGCCGGCATGGGCTCGCTCGTCACGAACTCGGGCCTGCTGACGAAGGTCTACTTCCCCCGTTGGGTGCTGGTCGTCTCGACCGTCCTCGCCCGCACCTCGACGTTCGCCACCGAGCTGCTGGTGCTGCTGGCCATCATGGTCGTCATCGGCGGACCGGCAGTGCTGCTGTACGCGGCGCTGCTCATCCCGCTGCTGGTGCTGACCTGCGTCTTCGCCCTCGGCATCGCGCTGCTGCTCTCGGTCGCGAGCGTCTACTTCCGCGACCTGCAGCACCTCTGGGCGATCCTCGCCCAGGTGTGGATGTACGCATCCGGCGTCATGTTCTCGGTCGACATCGTGCGCAGCGCCCAGGAGGCGCTCGCCGAGGACGGCGTCTCGCTGCCGCTCGTGACGATCTTCGAGCTCAACCCCGCCGAGCGCTTCCTGCACGCCTACCGCGACGTGCTCTACGACTTCCAGGTGCCGTCGCTCGACATCTGGCTGCAGCTCACCGCCTGGTCGGCCATCTCGCTGATCGTCGGCTCGCTCGTGTTCCGCAAGCTCGCCCGCAACATCGTCGAGGAGATCTGATGGGTGAGCCCGCCGTCACCGTCGACCACGTGTCGAAGCACTTCCGCGTCTACAGCGACCGCAACCAGTCGCTCAAGGCGACGGTGCTCGCCGGCCGGCGAGCGAAGTACGAGCAGTTCCAGGCGCTCAAGGATGTCGACTTCGAGGTGCCGCAGGGCACCACCTTCGGGCTGCTGGGCCGCAACGGCTCCGGCAAGTCGACCCTGCTCAAGTGCATCGCGCGCATCCTCAACCCCAACTCGGGCACGATCACCACGCGGGGACGCGTGGCGGCGATGCTCGAGGTCGGTTCGGGCTTCCACCCCGAGCTGTCGGGCCGCGAGAACGTCTACCTCAACGGATCGATCCTGGGCATGTCGCGCAAGGAGATCGATCGCAAGTTCGACCAGATCGTCGACTTCTCGGGCGTCGAGCAGTTCATCGACCAGCCGGTGAAGAACTACTCCTCCGGCATGTACGTGCGGCTCGGCTTCGCGGTCTCCATCCACGTCGAGCCCGACGTGCTGCTCGTCGACGAGGTGCTCGCCGTCGGCGACATGGAGTTCCAGGACAAGTGCCTCGACAAGTTCGCGCAGTTCCGCGACGAGGGCCGCACGGTCGTGGTCGTGAGCCACGGCGTCGAGCAGATGCGCACCTTCTGCGATCAGGCGGCCTGGCTCGACCACGGCGTGCTGCAGGCGGTGGGCGAGGCCTCCGACATCGTCGACCGCTACTCCGACGTCGGTCACGGCGCCGAGGATGTCGCGGGCGGCGGCAAGCGCTACGGCACCGGCGAGGTGCGCATCGACGACATCGAGCTGCTCGACGCGGCGGGAGCGCCCATCGAGTCGACGCCGACCGGATCGGCCGTCGCGCTGCGCCTGCACTACACGGCGAAGCAGCGCGTGGAGCGGCCGGTGTTCGGCGTGAGCCTCGCGACCGCGGGCGGCAAGCACCTCTGGAGCTATGACGGCCTGGCGGCGGGCGCGGTGCCCGACCGCGTCGAGCCCGGTCCCGGCACGCTCGACATCCGCATCGACCGGCTGACGCTCATGCCCGACCTCTTCGACGTGAACGCCGATGTCAAGGACCAGCACAAGACCCGCACGTTCGACTCGCTCGAGCGATCGCTGCGCTTCCAGGTCACGAGCGGCCACCCGCGCGCCGCCGGCGGTTCGATCGTGCTCGACGCCTCGATGACGATGCCCCGCGCCGCCGACTGACCGACGCATGTCGTGGGCGTTGCGCGCCCTGCATGTACCCTGAGTGCGACCCTAACCCTGAATGAACGGTTGAAGGATGCGCTCGCGCTCTCGTCTCGTCGTGGCCACGCTCATCGCAGCGCTCCTGGCGTCTGTGCTCACGGTGGTCCCACCGACCGGCACCACCGGTCAGGCATCCGCGGCCGTCGCGGCCGACTTCGACCCGGGCTACATCGTCTCCGACGCGCAGTTCTACGACGGCGACGCGATGACCGCGGCGCAGGTGCAGTCGTTCATCGACGCGCGCAACGCCGGCTGCCTGGCCGGCTACACCTGCCTCGACACCTACGCGCAGGCGACGCCGGCCATGGCCGCAGACGCCTACTGCGACGCGATGACCGGCAGGGCGAACGAGTCGGCGGCAAGCATCATCGCCCGCGTCGGCGCCGCCTGCGACATCTCGCAGCGGTTCCTCGTCGTGCTGCTCGAGAAGGAGCAGTCGCTCGTCACCCACCGCTCGCCGAGCGCGAGCCGCTACCTCAAGGCGACCGGCTTCGGCTGCCCCGACACAGCGCCCTGCGACTCGAGCGTCGGTGGCTTCTTCTACCAGATCTACTACGGGGCTCGGCAGTTCAACCGCTACGCCGCGCACCCCGGCAACTACAACCACCGCGCGGGCGTCGTCAACCAGGTGCTCTTCAACCCGAACGCGGCGTGCGGGTCGAGCCCGGTGCTGATCCGCAACAACGCCACGGCCGGCCTCTACAACTACACGCCGTACCAGCCCAACGCCGCCGCCCTGGCGAACCTCTACGGCACGGGCGACGGCTGCTCGGCCTACGGCAACCGCAACACCTGGCGCATCTGGACCGACTGGTTCGGCGACCCGACCGAGGGCAAGCAGGCCGACGTGGCGCCGGCGCTCGCCCGCGACACCACCGACGGCCGGATCTACCTGCTCGGCGGCGGCCGCAAGCACCACGTGCCCAACACCTCCGTGCTCCTGCAGTTCTCGGCGCTCGGCGCCGCCGCGGCGCGATCGAGCGCCGAGCTGGCAGCGATCCCCACCGGTCCTGCCGTCGGCCGGGTCGTGATCAGCGAGGAGGGCAGCGTCTACCTCGTCGAGCGCAGCCGCCTGCACCACTTCCAGTCCTGCGCGCAGATGGTCTCGTGGGGCATCGCCTGCGACAGCATCCCGCAGCTCGACGCCGCGCACCGCGCGCTGATGGTCGACATGGGCGCGCTCAACAGCCTCGTGCGCACCGAGACCGGCGCCAACTGGCTGGTCCAGTACGGCACCCGACGCCAGGTCGCGAACACCGCTTTGCTGCCGCAGTGGGGCTTCTCGGCCACGCCCAGTGAGGTCGGTGCCGCCGCCATCGGCATGTACGCCATCGGCCAGCCCGTCGTGGCCGACGGCGACCTCGTCCGCAGCGCCGACGCCTCGCAGACGCGGGCGATCGGCACCGAGGGTCGTGTCTACACGGCCAGCGCCGCGCAGCAGGGCCTCGGGTTCGTGCAGCGCGCCGTGCCCTTCGAGGCCGAGTCGCTCCGCCTGATCCCGGCGACCGCGGGCAGCATCCCGTCGCGGTTCCGCGACTCCGCCGGCGCGTGGGTGGTCGCCGACGGCGGTGCGCTCCGCGTGGACGCGGCGCAGTGGGGCGGCGAGGGATACTTCACCCCCGTCAACGACGACCTGCGTCGCTCGCTGCCCGCCGCCGGCACCGCGACCGCACCGGCGTTCGCGCGCACCGCCGGATCGGACGCCGTCTACTTCATGGCCAGCGGGCTGGCGACGCTGACGACGCCGAGGACCTTCGAGTGGTACGCCACGACGTTCAACGTGCCGCGCACGGTCTGGGTGCTCGCCTCCGACGCGATCGAGCCCATCCCGCAGCCGACCTCCTACGCCGACGGCACGCTGATCCGGAGCCCGCAGGGCGGCATCTACCTGATGGACGGCGGCAACGCCCTGCACGTCACCGACATGCGGTTCGTCGTCGACCTGGGGCTGCCGCTCAACGTGATCGGCGTGAGCTCCGGCATCATGGCGGGTCTCCAGAGCCAGACCGGCTTCCTCGACTCCAACATCATCCGCATGGGCGACCGGTCGTACGTCGCGGTGCGGGGGAACCTGCACCCGTTCGCCTCGGAGGACGTCCGGCGCGCTTGGAGCGCACCGGAGGTCACCCTCCGGTCGGCGGGCAGCCTGGTGCCGATCTCGCCGATGCCCGCCACGGCCTTCATCAACGACACCGCCGGCAACGTCTTCGTGATGCAGGACGGCAAGCGTCGCCCCGTCACCTCGATCGCTGCCCTCGTCGAGATCGGCGGAGCCACCGCGCCCCGCCTGACGATGAACGAAGCGATGCTCGCCCACATCCCGCTCGGCGCGCCGATCGTGGCCACGCCGGCTCCCGGAACGCTGCTGCGGACCGAGGGGCGATCCGAGGTCTGGCTCTACGACGGCGAGCGCCGCCTGCACCTCGGCAGCTTCTCGACCTCGATCGCCATGGGGCTCGGCTACACCAGCACCTGGCTCGACGCGACCTCGATCGCGGCGCTCCCGGAGGCAGGCAGGCTGACGTCATCGCTCATCAGCTGCGGCACGCAGTCCTACGCCGCCGTGGGCGGCGAGCTGCGACCGCTCTCGGCGGCGGTGCGGTCGGCGTACCCGGCCAGCGCCTTCACCGCCGTCAGCCCGCGCCTGTGCGAGCGACTCGACATCTCGACCACGCCGATGTCGCAGTTCCTGCGCGGCGACGACGGCAAGATCTACTACGTCGAGGGCGGCGTGCGGCACTGGCTGGGAGGCGCGGCGCTGACGCGCCTCGGCGGCTGGAACAGCATCGTCGGTGTCGACAGGACCATCATCGACGCCATCCCCGCGGGAGCCACCTGGTCGAGCTGAGCTGACGCCTGATGCGAAGGGCCGGACGGGATCTCCCGTCCGGCCCTTCGCATCAGGCCCTTCCTGTCAGGCGCGTCGTCAGTCCTGCTTGGCCATCAGCTCCCGGATCACGGTCGCGTCGCCGTACACGACCTTGGAGTCGTAGGGGCGGTCGGGGAACGCCCCGTACTCGAGCTGGATGTCGAGCTGATGCTCGGCGATGAAGCGCTCGACCTGGTCGCGCAGGGCGACCGGCTCGCCGGAGGACACGTTGATGACGCCGGCGACCTCGTCCTGCAGCGCGACCGCGGCGATCTGGCGACCGAGCTCGTCGACCCGGATGAAGTCGAACCGGTTCGTCCCGGTCGTGAACGGGAAGGTCTTCTTGCCGTGCTCGACGGCCTCGAGCAGCTTGGTGAAGATCGACTGGTTGTTGCGGTCGTCGCCGTAGATGTAATAGGCGCGGAGCCACTGGACCGTGGCCTTGGAGGCGAGGTGGGTGAAGGCGGCCCGGCGCAGCGCGTCCTTCGCGATGCCGTACAGCGATGCGGGCGCGGTGGGGGTGTCTGCGGTGATCGCGCCCTCGAAGTGCCCGATCTCGTGCATCGTGCCCAGGATCGCGAGCCGGCCGATGCCGGCGTCGGCGAAGTGCGACAGCACCCGGAAGTGATCCGAGAGCCGCAGCATGTGGACGGGGGAGTTGTGCGCGAAGCCCGCCTCCCATGCCAGGTGCACCACGGCATCCGGTCGGTCTTCGATGAGGGCGTCGAGATCGGTGTGCTGATCGAGCAGATCGGCTTCGACGACGGTCGCCCGCTCGTCGATCCGGTAGGCCCGCATGTGGCGCACGACGGCGGTCACCCGGGCGCCCCGGTCGAGCAGCGCCGCGACGACGTGCCGCCCGATGTAGCCGCCGGCGCCGGTCACCAGGATGTGCTGCTGAGTCATTGCGGTCGCCTCCATGTCGTCTTCGATCCTAGCTTCGCCTGCTGCTCAGGGGCGCGCGAGGGGGACGCCCCCGCGCTGCGGTCGCCGTGGTCGGTCACGCGCGCAGGAGCCCGCGCAGGCGAGCGGCGAAGCCCGCCGCACCCCGGTGGGCGCCGCGCTTCGCGTCGGCGTCGAGCCTCGCGACCAGCTGTGAGGCGCCCTCGCCCGCACCGTGCCCGGCAGCGGCACCGATCCGGCGCAGCGTCTGCAGCGAGATCGACAGCAGGTTCTTCGCCAGCGCGGGCGACAGGGCGATGCGCACCGCATAGCCCTGCTGCTGGACGGCCAGGGGCAGCAGGCGGCCCCAGTCGGCCAGCGAGAGTCCGACGAGCAGCCCGGCGGGCGCCGCCTCCACCGCGGCGGCGAACGGCAGGATCGCCGAGCGGCGGATCCACGCCGCTCCGCCGACGGCCGCCAGGGGCGCGCCGCGAGGATCGGTCGGCACGGTGACGCCGAGGGCGCGGCGGATGTCGTGGAAGTCGGGATGCGCGCCATCCCACTCGTGACCGAGCTCGCCGAACCAGCCGCGGTGCAGCGACGGCGGCGCCACGACCATGCCGAGCAGCGGATCACGGGCGAACTCGGCCAGCACGCGCTCTGCCGTCGCGCGGTCGCTGCCGAGCGCCTCGCGCACGGCCCAGCGGCGGTCCTCGGCATCCACGCTCGGCATCTCCTCCGGGAAGCCGTCGACGTCGACGAGCAGGATGACGTCGCCGTCGACCTGGGCCGCTGCCGTGATCGCGTGCCGGCGAGCGGCCACCGCGCGCGTCTGCGCCGCGGCGATGCGCGGCTCGGGGCCGGCGAGCACGACCTCATCGGCGAGGGCCGCGGCGAGCGCGGTGCGCTCCGGCTCGCGGACCCCGGTGGAGACGATCGCGCTCGAGCTGGGCACCGCCACCGGGTCGGCAGGGGGGCCCTCGGGGAGCAGGATGAAGTCGTGCATGGTCTGGAACTGCGCCCGCTGATCCATCGTGCGCTGCATGTGCTCGCGCAGCACCGCCATGTCGTATCGGCCGGATGCGTCGAGGAAGTCGTAGAGGTCGCGTGCGTTGCGCGTGCCGTTCTCGTCGAGCACCGACTCCTGGCCGGCGAAGAGCGTCTTGCGCTTGAAGATGGGGCATTCGCGATCGCGGATCAGCTCGACCGGCAGCGTGTTGAGCGGGTAGAACGTGCGAGACCGCATGTCGCTGGTGTCGACGTAGGGCGCCCAGGCGAAGCCCTGAGCGGCGAAGTGGTGCGTGAAGCGCGCCTCGTGCTTGGCGACGGCGTGGGCGTAGTCGGGGATCGGCGGCAGCTTGTCCCAGTAGGTGTGGAAGAGGGCCGAGGAGGCCAGCGAGCGCCGCACGGCGATGAAGTGCGACTGGATGTGCTCCTGCAGCGTGGGCGTCTCGAGCAGGCCCCACGGGTCGAACGGGGCGCCGTGGTGCACCGTGATGCCCCAGAAGTCGAGATCCCGGTCGTCCATGCGCTCGAACATCGCGTCGAACGAGGCAACCGGGCCCACGATCGTGAAGTTGTACATGATGAGCTCGTCGAAGGCGTCGACCGCCTCCCAGCCCAGGTGGTCGAGGGCGGCCTTGTAGGCCCAGGAGTCGAAGCCCTCGTTCGCGCGCACCAGCAGCTCGGTGCCGGGCATCGCCGTGAACCGCGCGCGACTGGCCTCGTCGAGCTCGCCGTTCACCACGACGATCTGCTGGCTGAAGTGCGGCGCGAGGCTATCGAGCAGCGTGAAGACGTAGTCGTCGGCGCGGCCCTCGGCGTCGTAGAAGAAGAAGATGCCCAGACGCCGGACGCCGTCGATGTTGGAGAGCCGCACCGCTAGGCGCCCAGCAGCCGACGAGCGACGCGACGCGCGATCCGGTAGGCCTTCCCGGCGCCGCGCCGCACGAGCGACCGCTGCGCGCGGAGGGGGTGCTGGCGCTGCTCGAGCTCCGCCTGCAGCGCCGCGGCCCGGGCGACGGCGCTGCGCAGCTCACCGCGCTCGACGGCGCGCTCGCGCTCCAGCCGCGTCAGCTCGCCGCGCAGGCGGTCGATGTCGCGCAGCAGGGCTTCCGGATCCTGTGCCTCGTCCATCAGCCGAGCCTATCCGCCAGGATCGGCCGCGCCTGGGCCGCCGTCGGCGCCGGCCCGCTCGCCGCCGTTCCGGGCGCTTCGTCGCGCGCCCGTCCCACGAGGAGCACGCACGCCGCGACGACGATCGCCGTGAGGCCGATCGACGGGATCGTCATCAGGGCGGGCTGCCACTCCGGGCGCAGCAGCATCGACACCAGCGAGTCGTCCTGGCCGACCGAGAACCGCCGGAGGATGTAGATGTAGCTGACGACCTGCACCGCGCCGACCGTGCCCAGCAGCCACCAGCGCAGGGTCTCGCCGATGGGCGACGCGCCCACGCCTCGCTCGTCGAGCGCGACGCCGGTCGTGATGGTGATGAGCGGCACGACGGCCAGCATGTAGCGGCCGAGCCAGATGTAGCCGGCGTCGGTGATGAGCAGGGCCGAGAGCGCGATCGGCACGATGACGAAGGCGACGACCAGCATCGCCGCCGCCACGCGGAGTCCGCGCCTGGCCAGCGCGACGCCCGTGAGGGCGAAGCCGATGAGCACGGTGAGCAGCACGAGGCGGCTGAACGCCGGACCCTCGGTGTCCTGCCAGCCGTACCAGTTGACGAGCTGATCCCAGTGGAGCGGCATGCGCTCCCAGGCGAGCCTCGCGCCGACGATCGCCGATTCGCCTCGGCCGTCGGACGGCAGGCCCTCGATGCCGTAGTCGGGCGGGCGCAGGATCCAGAGCGCGCTGAGCCCCATCAGCAGGGCCGCAGCGCCGACGGCGGCCCAGAGCTGCCAGCGGCGCACGAGCCCCATGAGGATGTCGCTCCGGGCGGCGAGCAGCGCGGCGACGAGGGCGAGCGCGACCCACAGCGGCGTGACGCCACGGGCAGACACCAGCAGCACTGCCGACACCGCCACCATCGCACCCCGCTCGAGCAGCTCGCGATTCGTGCTCGTGGTGCGGCCGAGCGCCAGCAGGGTGGCGAAGAGCGCCGCCGCCCCCGCCCACTCCAGGCCGTTCGGGTTCAGGGAGCCGCCGATGTACACCGCGGTGGGGATCGCGCCGACCGCGAGGCCGGTCAGGGCCCACCGGTGCTGGGGCAGCGTGCGCAGCTGCATGGCCGCGATGCCGACGAGCGCTGCGAAGAGCAGCGCGCTCCACAGCCGCATCAGCCACATGCCGGCCTCGCCGCCGACCAGCAGCGACGGCCATCCCACCACCACGTAGTAGGTCGGGAGGTTGACCCCCGCGCTCGACGGCCCGTCGGCCAGCGGCTCGACGGGGTCGGCGACGTCGGGCTGGCAGTCCGCCGCCGTGTTGGACTGCCAGGCCGTGCACGTCAGCTGGTTCGCGTCGGCGATGCCCTGCGGCACCTGGAAGTCGATCAGCCCTCGGTCGGAGAGCGCCCCCACCTCGCCGACGATCTCGCCCCTGGCAGCGGCTGCCGCCCGGATCGTGTGCGAGGGCTCGTCGGTGACCGACATGAGCGGCGTCGCCTGCGACCAGAGCGCGGTCAGCATCCACATGAGCAGGGTGGTGACGAGGAAGGTCCGCCAGCGTCGGGGCGCCGCCGCGACGGCGATGGACGGGTTCATAGGAGGGCGCTTCCGTGGGTGGGGTAGACGGCGCCAAGGATATCAGGGAGGCGGCAGAGGCTCTGGCTCGCGGGACGTCGCGATATCCTGGGCGGTGGTCGCGGCGAACCCGGTCGCGTGGTGGGCGTCGGCACTCGCCGTCGCCCCAACGGCTGAGGCCGCTCGACGCCCCGATTGGAGATCCGCCTGTGCGACATCGCGATCGCGAATCTGCCGCCGAGCCGGTGACCGTCGAGCGCGACGGCGCCCGCTTCGCACGGTTCCCCTCCGCGGTCGGACCGTCGATCTCGGTGGCGCTCTCCGGGCGCGACAACTCCCTCGGCATCCTGCGGCTGGTGCTGGCCTCGGCCGTGATCTTCTCCCACGCCTGGCCGATCGGCGGGTGGGGCGCCGATCCCATGGCGGCGCGCTTCGACGAGCAGGAGAACCTCGGCGGCATCGCGGTGCTCGGCTTCTTCGCCATCAGCGGCTACCTCATCACGAAGAGCGGCCAGTCGGGCGATGCGCTGCGCTTCCTCTGGCACCGAGTGCTGCGCATCATGCCCGCCTACTGGTGCGTGCTGCTGTTCGCGGCGCTCGTGCTGGGCCCCCTCTGGTGGGTGGGCGAGGGTCGGCCGCTCGGCGACTACTGGTCCATGGGGCCCGGCGGCCCGCTCACCTACCTGACCGCGAACTGGGATCTGACGATCCGGCAGTACGGCATCCACGACGTCTTCGCGTCGAACCCCTACGGGGCGAGCGGCGGCAGCGTGATGAACGGCTCGCTCTGGACGCTGTCCTACGAGTTCTTCGCCTACCTGGTGGTCTGCGTGACCGTGCTGTTCGGCGTGCTGACGAGCGTCAAGGTCGTCGTGCCCGTCATCACGGGCCTGCTGCTCGCCGTGCAGGTCGCGCTGCTGACCGGCGCTCCCGGCGCGCTCAGCACCATCCCGTTCCTCACCGACCGCTACTTCGTCGGCCTCACGCTGATGTTCATGATCGGCGGCACGATCGCCGTCTACGGCAAGACGATCCCGCTGCACGACGGCCTCGCCATGCTCGCCGCTCTCGTCTTCGTGTTCTCCGCCTTCAAGGGCGGTCTCGGCATCGTCGGCTACCCCGCCTTCGCCTACCTGCTGCTCTACCTCGCAGCCCGCCTGCCGCGCCGGATCCAGTGGATCGGGCAGAAGAACGACTACTCCTACGGCATCTACCTCTACGGCTGGCCCGTGCAGCAGACGCTCGCCTGGCTGGGCGTCCACGAGTGGGGCTACGTCCCGTTCGTCGTGACCGCGCTGATCGGCGCGGCCGGGCTCGCCTGGCTGAGCTGGCACGGCGTGGAGCGCTGGGCGCTCACCATCAAGGACCGGGGACCGGGCAGGGGCTGGCGCGCCCTCTGGCGCAGCGCGACCCGTCGCGCATGAGCCTGACGACGCGCGTGCCTGCCGGTGCCTGGATCCTCGGCGCGACCGCGATCGCCGGCGGGCTCGGCTACCTGCTGCAGATCTTCGCGGGCATCGCTCTGCCCGCTCGGGAGTACGAGGCCTTCGGCGTCGCCTGGGCGCTGCTGTACTTCGTCGTCGGAGCGCTCGCGGGCGTGCAGCAGGAGGTCGCCCGCGTGGCCGCGCCCAGGAGCGCCGCCGCGTCGACTCCCGGCACTCGGCTCGGCCTGCTCACGGCGGTCGTGGCCGCGATCGGCGCGCTGGTCGTCTCGGTCTGCAGCGCGCTGGGCGGCAGCGACGCGGCGGTCGGGGCGGCGATGGCTGCCGGCGCCGCGGGCTACGCCGTGCTGGCGGTCGTCACGGGGCTGCTCTACGGCGCCAGGGCGTGGCCGGCGATCGCGGCGACCATGGTGGTCGATGCGCTGCTCCGCGCGGTCACCGCCGGGATCGCGCTCGCGGTCGGCGCGCCGCTCTGGGTCGTGCTCGCCGGCGTGGCCCTGCCCTTCGTCGCCACCGCGGCGCTCGGCGCGCTGCTGCTGCGGGCGCAGGAGCCGATCGAGGTGGCGGTGCCGACGCGGGCGCTCGCGAGGACCACGCTGAAGACCCTGGTCGGCTCCGCCTCGACCGCGGTGCTCGTCAGCGGCTTCCCCTTCGTGCTCGGCCTCTTCGCGCACGACGTCGACGCGGCCGAGCTGGGCGCGTTCCTGTTCGCGTTCACGCTCTCGCGCGCACCGCTGGTCATCGTGTTCCTGTCGCTGCAGACCTTCCTGGTGACGCACTTCAAGGACGGCGACACCGGACGCATCCGCTCGGTGGTGCTCGCGGTGCTGGGGCTGGCGACGGCTGCCGCGATCGCTGCAGGCCTGGCCGGGCCATGGCTGCTCGAGACCTTCGTCGGCGCCGACTACGTGCTCGGCGGTCCGCTCCTGGCAGCCATCGTCGCCTCGGCCATCCCCATGGCGCTCCTGTGCATCACCGGGCCGCTCGTGCTCGCCGAGGGGCGCCACGACGCGTTCGCGACGGGCTGGGTGGTCGCGGCGGTCGTGAGCATCGCGCTGCTGCTGCTGCCCCTGCCCTTCGTCGTGCGAAGCGTGATCGCGATCGCTGTCGGTCCGATCGTCGGCGCCGCGCTGCAGCTGCTGCTGCGCAGGCGGTCAGGCGGTTGACGTCTGATCGTCGGTGTCGGGAGCGGCGGCCGGCCCGTGCGCCTCGTCGATCCTGAGCTCGAGCATCGCGACCTTCTCGGCGAGCACCCGCGTCTTCGCCTCTGCGCGGGTGAGCTCGCTCGAGAGCTGCAGGCAGACGCCGAACAGCAGCGCGATCGAGACGAAGAACACCAGGTTGGTGGGCACCTCGACGCCCAGCAGGCCCGCGAGCCAGGACAGCAGCTGCGGGAAGAGGCTGATCACCAGCGCGAGCAGGCCCGCGACGATCCACCAGATCGCGTGACGCTCGCGCAGCCGCTGCGAGCGCTGCATGTGCAGCACGACCCCGAGCCCGACGAGGGCGCAGACGACGCTCAGGATGTGGACGACGACGGTCACGACATGGCCGATCGGAACGAGGCGGCCGACCTGGTGTGCGCGAAGACGAGGGCGATGCCCGCGCGCGCGAGGTAGATCGCGGACTTCACCGGGTCGTGCGACGGCACACCGCCGGCGCGCTCCCGCATGGCGACCGGCACCTGCCGCACGACCAGCCCTGCGCGGGCCGCGAGCGTGAGCGACTCGATCGTGTCGCCGAGGTACTCGGCGGGGTAGTGCACCGAGAAGAAGCGCACGGCCCGAGGTCCGGATGCCTTGAAGCCGCTGGTCGTGTCGGTGAGGCGCGTGCGCGCGGTGCGGCTGAGCGTCGCCGACAGCAGCGACATCGCCCACCGACGGGGACCGCGCGCGACGTAGTCGCCCTCACCGGCGAACCGCGCGCCGATCACGATGTCGGCCGAGTCGAGCTCGGCCAGCAGCCGGGGCACGTCGGCAGGGTTGTGCTGGCCGTCGCTGTCGATCTGCACCACCACGTCGTAGCCGCGCTCGAGCGCGAACATGAACCCGAAGCGCATCGCACCGCCGACACCGAGGTTGAACGGCAGCGACGCGACGGTGGCGCCGGCTCGTCGCGCCACGTCGACCGTGGCGTCGGTCGAGCCGTCGTCGACGACGAGGCACCCGGCCTCCGGCAGGTGCTGTCGCACCTCGGCGATCACCCCGGCGATCGACTCCTGCTCGTTGAACGCGGGCATCACGATCAGCACGCGATGCTTGAGGCTCATGGGAGCGAGCCTATCGATCGATCAGCCGAACGCGTGTCGCAGCAGGCTGGAGCGCCCGGCGGCATCGCCCGCGCGGAGCGCGAGCGGCAGCTGCGAGATCGCGTTGAGGCGAGAGGTCATGCGTCGGCTCGCGGCGCTGGCTGCCCGGCCCCATCCCTGCGCCTCGAAGGCCGCGGCCGCCTCGTCGAACACCTGGCGCTCCTGGTCGAAGCGGGCGCCGGAGACGGCGGTGGTGGCCGACACGCTCGACGAGTGGCGGCGATAGCGGAAGTGCACGTCGTCGTCGAGCACCAGGCTGCCGCCGGTCCTGGCGATCTCGAGCAGCATCGCGATGTCCTGCACCACGTCGAGATCGGCGCGGAAGCCGATGCGACGGATCGTCTCGACGCGCCAGACGAGCGACGGGAAGTAGGTCCAGTTGGCGCGGGCGAGGCTGGTCGCGAGCGGCTCGCCGCGCAGCTGCGCGGGCTTCGCGCCGCGCGGACGCAGCAGCGTCTTGACGCGATCGGCGAGCGGGTTCGACGGCTCGCCCTCGCCGCCGATCACGGTGACGCCGGTCTGGATGACGTCGACGTCGGGGAAGCGCGCGGCCAGCTCGAGCAC
Source organism: Agrococcus beijingensis (assembly GCF_030758955.1). NCBI lineage: Bacteria > Bacillati > Actinomycetota > Actinomycetes > Micrococcales > Microbacteriaceae > Agrococcus > Agrococcus beijingensis. The sequence goes on from NZ_CP132360.1 coordinate 147,422, forward strand.
GCGCTCGACGAAGCCCGGCAGCATCACGTCGTCGCCGCCCATGAGCATCGAGAACGGGCTCCGCATGAGGTCGACGCAGTGCAGGTAGTTGCGGCTGACCCCGAGGTTCTGCGCATTGCGGTGGTACTCGACGCGGTCGTCGCCGAGCGACTGCACCCACTCGCCCGGCGCGGTGTCGGGATAGACGTCGTCGACCACGACCAGCCGGATGTCGCGGTGCGACTGCGCCAGCACGCTCTCGACCGCGACCTGGAAGTGGTCGAAGCGGCCGTAGAAGGGGAGCATGATGTCGAACGTCATCGCCCCGACTCTACTGGGAGCCGAGCGCCCTCGGCACCGGCCGACCGGCACCGGCCGACCGCCGGGGGCATGACAGCATGGAGGCCATGCCACGCCCCGTGACGGTCGCGTTCGACGACCAGATCTTCGTCGCCCAGCCGCGCGGCGGGGTCTCCAAGACGTTCGTCGAGATCGCCCGGCTGCTGCCGGAGTTCGACGTGCAGCCGATCTTCCTCTCGCGCTCGACCCGCAACGAGCACCTCGCCGAGAGCGGCTTCGTGCCGGCCGCGCCACCGCGCGGCCGCATCGCCGCCCGTGCGGCGTGGGTGGGGTGGCGCCTGATCGGGCATCCGCGCGAGCAGGCGGCGCGGCTGCCGCGGACGGACGTGCTGCACCACACCTTCACGCACCCGAGCTACCTCGGCCCCGTCGCCGCGCCGCGCGTCGTGAGCATCTACGACTTCATGCCCGAGCGCTTCCCCGAGCTGTTCCCGCTGGGCAATCCGCACTTCGCGAAGCGCCGGTTCGCCATGCGCAGCGACGCGATCCTGACGAACTCGCAGGCGACCACCGACGACCTGGCGAGGTTCTACGGCGCCGAGCTGCTCGACAGGACGACGGTCGCGCACCTCGGCGTGAGCGACGCGTTCCTGTCGGCGCCATCGGCGCCCATGGACCTGCCGGCCAAGTACCTGCTGTTCGTGGGTGTCCGCCGCGGCTACAAGGAGTTCTCGCGATTCCTGGCGGCCGCCGCACCGCTGCTCGACGAGGATGCCTCGCTGTCGCTCGTGATCGTCGGAGGAGGGGAGCTCTCCGACGACGAGCGGGCAGAGCTCGCCGGTCACGGCATCGGCCACCGGGCCGTCCACCTCCGGCCGGCGGACAGCGAGATGCGCACGGTCTACGCCCGCGCATCCGCCTTCGTCTTCCCCTCGCTCTACGAGGGCTTCGGCCTGCCGACCATCGAGTCGCTCGCCGCCGGCACGCCGGTGGTGCTCGCCGACGCCGGCTGCTCGCGAGAGGTGGGAGGGCCGCTCGCGCACCTCTTCACGCCCGGCGACGCCGAGTCGATGCGGGCCGCGCTGCGGCAGGCGCTCACCGAGCCGGCGCAGCGCCGAGCCGCGGAGGAGGGCCCGGCCTGGGCCGGTCGGTTCACCTGGCGCGAGACCGCACGGAAGCACGCGGAGGTCTACCGGCACCTGGTCGCCGACGCTGCCGGACGGCGGTGAGCCGGCGGGAGGCGCCGGCGCATCGCAGGGCATTCGCGGGCAGCCCGTGAGAGCATGAGCAGTCGCTCACCCCGGGACGGAGACAGATGACGCAGCCGCGCACGATCGTGCTCATGCCGACCTACGACGAGCGCGATGCGCTGCCGGTGACCGCCGAGCTGCTGCTCAAGGCGGTGCCCGATGTCACGCTGCTGGTGATCGACGACGGCAGTCCCGACGGCACGGGCGAGATCGCCGACGCGATGGCCGCGATCGACGAGCGCGTGCGCGTGCTGCACCGCACCGAGAAGGCCGGCCTCGGGGCGGCGTACCTCGCCGGCATGCGCGTGGCGCTCGACGAGGGCTTCGACCTGATCGTCGAGATGGACGCCGACGGGTCGCACCCCGCCACCGCGCTCCCGGCGATGCTCGCAGCGGCCGAGCACGCCGACCTGGTGATCGGCTCCCGCTGGGTCGACGGCGGCGGCATCGTCGACTGGCCGCTGCGCCGGCAGCTGATCAGCCGCGCCGGCACCTTCTACGCGCAGCTGGCGCTGGGCATCGACGTGGCCGACATGACGGCGGGCTACCGCGTCTACACCGCGCCCCTGCTGCGCCGCATCCTGGCAGCCAGCGTCACGAGCCAGGGCTACTGCTTCCAGATCGACATGACCCGCCGCTCCGCCGACCTCGGCGCGCGCATCGCCGAGGTGCCGATCACCTTCCGCGAGCGCGAGCTCGGCAGCTCGAAGATGTCCGGCGGCATCGTCGGCGAGGCGCTGCTGAAGACGACCGGCTGGGGCATCGGCCGCCGTGCCGCGCAGCTGGGCAACGCGGCCGACGCGATCAGGCGAAGGCTGACCGACCGGTGATCGCCTTGCCCACGATGAGCGAGTTCATCTGGGCCGTGCCCTCGTAGGTGTAGAGCGCCTCCGCGTCGACGAAGAATCGCGCCACGTCGTAGTCGGTGACGATCCCGTTGCCGCCGCACACCTCGCGGCACCACGCGACGACCTCGCGCATCCGCGTCGTCGTGAAGGTTTTCGCGAGCGCCGAGTGCGCATCGCTCTGCCTGCCCTCGTCGAGCATCCGCGACACCTGCACGCACATCGCGATCGAGGCGGTGATGTGGCCGAGCGACTTCGCCAGCAGATCCTGCACCAGCTGGTGCGCGGCGATCGGCTTGCCGAACTGCTCGCGCTCGGTCGTGTAGCGCAGCGCGGCCTCGTAGGCGCCCGCCATGACGCCCACGGCGCTCCACGCCACCTCGGCGCGCGTCAGCCGCAGCACCCGCGCGGTGTCGCGGAAGCTCTCCGCCCCCTGCAGCCGCAGCGACTCGGGCACCCGCACGCCGTCGAGCACGATGTGGCCGTTCTGCACCATCCGCAGCGCGATCTTCCGCTCGATCTTCGAGACCGAGAAGCCCGCGGTGTCGGTGGGCACGATGAAGCCCTTCACCTCGCCGTCGGCGACGTCGCGAGCCCAGACGACCACGATGTCGGCGTGCGTGGCGTTGCCGATCCAGCGCTTCTCGCCGTCGAGCACCCACTCGTCGCCCTCCCGCCGCGCCGTCGTGCGCAGGCCCTTCGACGCATCCGACCCCGACAGCGGCTCGGTGAGCCCGAAGCCGCCGATGATCGAGCAGTCGGCGATGCGCGGCAGCCACTCGGCGCGCTGCTCGGGCGAGCCGCCGACGCCGATGGAGCCGGCGACCAGGCCGTTCTGCACGGCTGCGAAGGTCGAGACGGATGCGTCGACACGGCTCATCTCGAGCGCGATCCAGCCCCGGTAGACGGCGGAGTTCTCGAACCGCGCGGTCTCGGCCCAGCCCGGACCCACGACGCCCAATGAGGCGATGCCCGGGATCAGGTGCATCGGGAACTCGTCGCGGTGCCAGTGCTCGTCGATCACGGGCCGCACCTGCTGCTCCATGAACGCGCGGATCTCGGCCAGCGAGGCCTGCTCGGCGTCGGTCAGGTCGTTCGCGAAGGCGTAGAAGTCGCTCTCGAGCGGTGTGAAAGGCATGGGTCCTCCGAGGCTGTACAGGCCGTCGTCGGCCGTCGTCGCCAGGCTATGCGGGCGGGCGCGGCCATCGGAGGGCCGTTGGTAGCCTGAGGCCAATCGTCGAGAGGACTCCGCCCACGTGTTTGTGCCCATCACCAACGAGCCCCGGGACTACGCGTGGGGCAGCACCGAGCTGCTCGCCGACTACCTCGGCCGCTCGGCGTCGGGCGGCCCGGAGGCCGAGCTCTGGCTGGGCGCGCACCCCGGATGCCCCGCGATGGTGACCGAGGGCGAGCACGCGGGCGTCGACCTGGGCGCGGCGATCGAGCGCGCGGGGCGGGCGCAGCCGTCGATCCTGCTGAAGGTGCTCGCCGCTGCGCAGCCGCTGTCGCTGCAGGCGCACCCGGATGCGTCGACGGCGCAGGCGGGATTCGCGCGCGAGGACGCGGCCGGCATCCCGCGCGATGCTCCGCATCGCAGCTACCGCGACCCGTTCGCCAAGCCGGAGCTGGTGGTCGCGGTGACGCAGTACGAGGCGCTCAGCGGCTTCCGGCCGGCAGCGGAGGCGCTCGCGGTGGTGCGGGCGATCGTGCGCCGCGACGATCGAGCCGCGCCGCTGCTCGAGCACCTGCAGGCGGGCGACGCGCTGTCCTGGCTGCTCTCGGGCGACCACGCGGTCGAGGCGGTCGTCGCCGCCGTGACCGCAGCGGCGCCGGCGCTCGCGGACGCGCACCCGGCCGAGGCCGACACGGTCGACCGGCTCGCGCGCACGCACCCGGGCGATCCCGGCATCGCCATCGCGCTGCTGCTCAACCGCGTCTCGCTCGCGCCGGGGGAGGCGCTGTTCCTGCCGGCGGGCAACCTGCACGCCTACCTCGAGGGCCTCGGCATCGAGCTGATGGGCCCCAGCGACAATGTGCTGCGAGGCGGGCTGACGCCCAAGCACGTCGACGTGCGCGAGCTGCTCGCGGTCGTCGACGCGGCGCCGCTGCACGAGCCCCGGCTGGCGGCGGTGCGGCTCGACGGCGCCACCGCCTATCGGCCCGCCGCGCCGTTCGAGCTGCGCAGCGTCACGGGAACCCACTCGGTTCCCGGCGGCCGCGCGCTGCTGCTCGCGATCGAGCCCGCGCTCGTCGAGGTCGACGGGGCGGTGCGCGAGGTGCCTGCCGGCGGCGGCGCGTGGATCGACACGGCGGATGCGTTCCGCGTCTCCTCGGGGCAGGCGTGGCTCGCGCTCGAGCGCGACACGCCGGACGCCTGACGCTCGAAGGGCGCGACACTCCTAGAATCCTCGACTTGACTCAGGGTGAACTACACCGGTGTAATTGGTGCATCGCAGGCCCGGCCGGGTGCCTGCAGGAACCGGGGGAAGCCATGCGAGAGGGAGTGCAGCGCAGCACGACAGCAGCGCGGGGCGTCGAAGAGGCCTCGCTGCATCGCGGCGTTCCCGCTGACTGGTTCGTCGACCCGATCATGCTCGGAGTGCCGGGCGTCCGCGACGAGGCGGACGACCACCCCCTGGGCTGGCAGGCCGACGCGCTGTGCGCGGAGACCGACCCCGAGGCGTTCTTCCCCGAGAAGGGCGGCTCGACGCGCGACGCGAAGCGCATCTGCGACGGCTGCGAGGTGCGCCAGCAGTGCCTCGAGTACGCGCTCGAGAACGACGAGCGCTTCGGCATCTGGGGCGGTCTGTCGGAGCGCGAGCGCCGCAAGCTCCGCAAGCTCGCGTAGCGCCGCCGCGCCGCTACTAGGCTCACCCCCATGACCGTCGTGATGACCATGATGGTGCGCGACGAGGCTGACATCATCGCCGCCACGATCGAGCACCATCTCGCCCAGGGCATCGACCGGATCCTTGTCACCGACAACGCGTCGGTCGACGGCACCCGCGAGATCCTGGCCGAGTACGCCGCCGTCGCCCCGGTGACCGTGTTCGACGACCCGGAGCATCGCAAGCAGCAGGCAGAGGTCGTCACGCGGATGGCTCGCCTCGCGTTCGCGGAGCACGGTGCCGACTGGGTCATCAACGGCGACGCCGACGAGTTCGTGCGCGCGGTCGACCCGGGCATGACCGTCGCCGAGGCGCTCGAGCGCACGCCGAAGTCGCTGCAGGCCTTCGCCGTGCCGGTCGTGAACCTGGTCGGGCAGATGGCTCGGCACGGCGCCGGCATCGGCCGCCTCGACCGACGCGATGAGCGTGGCCTCGAGGCCCTCCGGGCGGCCGGCGTGCATGCGCACCCGACGCCCAACGCGATCCATGTCGGCTCGGCCGACGTCGAGGTGGCGCAGGGCAACCACTTCGTCTCCCTCGAGTCGCATGGCGAGCCGCCGGTCGAGGCGGCGCTCGAGGTGCTGCACCTGCCGTGGCGCTCGTCGGCGCAGTTCGAGCGCAAGACCGAGAACATGGGTCGCGGCTACGACGCGAGCCCGCACCTGCGGCCGAGCGCCAACCACCACGGCATGCGCGACTGGCGCCGACAGCGGGCGGGCGTGCTGCTTCCCTTCCTCTCGCTGCGCATGCCCACGGCTGACGAGCTCGAGGCGCCCGGCTTCGTCATCGACGCGTCGCTCGCCGGGAGCCTGGGACGGCTCGACGCCGTGCTGCCGGAGCGGCTCGCCGCGGTGCTCGACGACAGCGGCGACGAGCCGTTCTCGTCGGCGGAGATCCGGGAGCTGCGCGAGCTCGCTCGGCTGCTCGCACCGCTCGACCAGGTCGCGCACGAGGAGCTCGTCGCGCTGCGCGAGGAGCTCGACGCCCGCAACGCCGAGCTCTACGAGCTGCGCGTGCAGGTCCAAGGGCTCGACGGCCTTCCCGGCCTCGACGAGCGCATCGGCCGTGAGCGCGAGGATGCCTGGAAGGAGGGCCTGGCGGCCGGCTTGCCGGCGCGCCGCGCCCTCGAGGGCCAGCTCGCCGATGTCCGTGAGCAGGCGGCGGCCGCCGCGCGCGAGCGCGACGAGGCCCACGCCCGGCTCGCAGCCCTGCGCGGGCACCCCGCGTTCCGCGCGGCGAAGGCGGTGCAGCGCGTCGTCCGGCCGCGCTGAGCCCGTCCCGCTGGCGATTCCGGTGCGAACGGCCGGGTCGTTTACGATGGAGGGATGAGCACGCCAACTTCTGAGAGCGTGCGCACGCCTCGCCGCGACGCCCCTGCGGCGACAGGAGCCCCCGTCCGCGTGAGCGCGGTGCGCCTCGACGTCCAGCTGCTGCGCGCCGTCGCGGTCGGCGCGGTCGTGCTCTACCACTTCTGGCCGGAGCGGTTCCCGGGCGGCTTCATCGGTGTCGACGTGTTCTTCGTCGTCTCCGGGCTGCTGATCACCGACCACCTGATGCGCGAGGCGGAGCGCACCGGCGGCATCCGCATCGTGCGCTTCTGGGCGCGCCGGGCGCGCCGCCTGCTGCCGCTCGCCTTCACCGTGCTGCTCGCGACCGTCGCCCTGCTGCTGTTCGTGATGCCCGCGTCGCAGCAGCGCCCGGGCATGCTCGGCGTGCTCTGGTCGAGCCTGTACGTGCAGAACTGGGCGCTCGCCGGCGACAGCACGAACTACCTCGCGCGCGACCAGCAGCCGCTGCTGACGCAGCACTTCTGGACCCTCTCGGCCGAGGAGCAGTTCTATCTCGTCTGGCCGCTGCTGCTCGTGCTCGCGATGTGGCTCGGCGCGAAGCTGCTGCGCGACCACCCGATGCGCCGGCGCCGCTCGGCCCTGCTGGCGATCATCGTGGTCGCGGTCGCCTCGCTCGCCCACTCGATCATCTTCACGGCCACCGATCCTGGCCCCGCGTACTTCGCGACCACCACGCGCGCCTGGGAGTTCGCGGCGGGAGCCCTGATCGCGTTCGTCCCCCGGGACTTCGCGTTCCTCCGGAACGGCCGGCTCCCGGCACGCATCGCGGCGTCCTGGGCGGGCATGCTGCTCATCGTCGGCACCACGCTGCTGCTGCCGACCGGCGCGCCCTTCCCGTCCGCCACCGCCCTGCTGCCGGTGCTCGGCGCGGTGCTGTGCCTGATGGCGGGCGACGTGCGCCGGGGCGACCCGACGCTGCTCGCGGGGGTGCGCCCGCTCACCTGGATCGGCGACATCTCCTACGGCGTCTACCTGTGGCACTGGCCGCTGCTCATCGCGGCACCCGTCGTGCTGGCCCAGCCGCTCGTCGCGTGGCAGAAGATCGTCCTGATCGGCATCGTGATCGGCCTCGCCGCGCTGAGCAAGCGCCTCATCGAGGACCCTGTGCGCTTCGCGCCGTTCTTCAGCGCACCCCCGTGGCGCAGCTTCGTGATCCCCCTGGTGGGCACTGCGGTCGTCGGCGCGCTCGTCGCGGGCTCGTTCGTCGTGTCGCAGGTGCGCGCCGACGAGGCGCGCGCGACGCTCGAGGCCGCGCGGGAAGCCGGCGTGGTCACGAACGACCCGAGCCTGCCGCTGGTGCCGACGGTGTCCGAGCGCGGCTCCGACTACGGCGCGATGTACGAGTGCTTCGACCTCGTCTACGCGGGCCTCGAGCCCTGCAGCTATGGCGACGAATCGTCGGAGACGCGCATCGCGATGGTCGGCGATTCGCACATGGCCCATCTGATCCCGGCGGTGCGAGCCGCCGTGGAGGAGCGCGGCTGGCACCTCACCACGTTCGTCGGCATGAACTGCGACAGCATGGTCTGGGACGCCTGCGCCGGGGGTCGCGACCGCTTCGCCGAGCTGGTCGACGGCGACTACGACGCCGTGCTCACCAGCTCCTTCCGCGGCTCCTACACGCCGATCGAGGAGGTCGATCTCTTCTGGCAGGAGCTCATCGCCGCCGACCAGCCGATCGTCCCCGTCGTCGACGTGCCGTTCCACGAGGTGCCTGCCTACGAGTGCATCGACGCCAGCGGCGGCGACGTGCTCGCCGCGGCCGCGTGCGCCTCGCCGAGGGCGACCGCGATCGACGGCCAGCCCGACCGCATGACGACGCTCGCGCAGCAGCACGGCGTCGAGACGCTCGACATGACCGACGCGTTCTGCGACGACACCGAGTGCGCGACCGTGATCCAGAACACCATCGTCTATCAGGACAGCCCGTCATCCCACCTCACGGCGTCGATGTCGACGCTGCTCGGCGGGCGCATCGGCGACGAGATCGAGCTGCGGCTCCTCGCCCAGGGCTGACGCCCGGCGCGCCGGTGGGCGGCGACCGTGGGACGATGGTCAGATGCCTCACCTGCGTCGTCGAGCTGCGCTCGCGACCTGGCTCATCGCGAACGCCGCCGCCGGCGACGCGCTGCGCAACGTCGTGGGCTACCCGGTCTGGGCGGCCCTCGCGCTGCTGACCTTCGTCTGGGTGTTCGTCGAGCTGGCGCTGCTGCGCATCAGGATCGCCAAGGTGCCGGTCTCGATCGTCATGCTCGTCGTGCTCGCCGCCGCCTCGGCCGTCTGGGCGCTCTCGCCCTGGTGGTCGCTCGTCGGCACGTTCGTGCTCGTCGGCATGGTCTCCAGCGCGATCTTCATCGCCTCGCTGCCGTACCGGCTGATCCTCGACATCGTCCACTGGAGCCTGCAGGCGCTGCTCGCCGCTTCGCTCGCCTTCGAGCTGTTCGTGGCGCTGGTGCTGCGGCGGCCGCTCTACCCCCTCTGGGCCGACTACCCGCCCGGCACGACGTCGGAGTGGCAGTGGTCGGGTGGCCTGATCCTCGAGGGCGGCCGAGTGCAGGGGGTCATGGGCAACGCCAATCTGCTCGCGATGGTCGCGCTCATCGCCCTGATCGTGGCCGGATGCCGCGGGGTCGCCGGGCTGGATCGTCTCTGGCCGCTCTGGGTCGCGCTGCCGCTCGTGAGCCTGCTGGTGGCGAAGAGCGCGACGGTCGCCTTCGCCGTCGTCGCGGTGGCCGTCATCGCCGGGCTCATCTTCGCCTGGGTGCGCTGGCGGGGCGCGACCTTCTACAGGATCTTCGCGATCGCGATCGCCGCGGGAGCCGTCGCGATCGCGCTGATCCTGGCCAACGGTTCCGCGGTCACCGAGTTCCTCGGCCGTGAGGTCGGCATGGCCTCGCGAGTCGCCATCTGGGAGCGCGTGCTCGGACTCGCGGCCGAGAGCCCCTTCGTCGGCGTCGGCTACCTGGGCTACTGGATGCCGTGGGTCGAGCCGTTCGGCGAGCTCGGCCGGCTGGGAGACACCGTCTACCTGCACGCGCACAACGTCTGGCTCGACGTCTTCCTCCAGCTCGGCGTCGTCGGGCTGATCGTCTGGCTGACGGTGCAGGGCCGCGCGCTCATCAACTGCCTCGGCACGATGTACCGCTCGCCCCGCAGCGACTACGCGATGAACGCCGCGCCGCTGCTGATCTGGGTGGCGCTGTTCGTGCAGGGCTTCACCGAGTCGCGCCCGTGGATCGAGTACGGCATGATCCTGCTGCTCATCTTCGCGATCGGTCGCAGGCGACGGGAGATCGCGCCGCGGGCGCCGCGCACCGTCGCGATGCCCGTGCTCGACTGACCGATCGGGCGGCACACCGACCGCAACCATCGGACCGGGCGCGGTTCGCGCCTAGCCTTGCCGAGTGCATCCGAGGGTCTTCGTCGTGCTCGCGGCCAGCAATGGCGCCGCGTACCTGCCGGCGACCCTCGCCGCGATCGCCGCGCAGACCGTATCGCCCGAGCACCTCATCGCCGTCGACGGCGCCTCGAAGGACGACTCGCGGGCGCTGCTCGAGGCATCGAGCGCCCGCAGCGTCGTGGTGGCGCCCCGGCTGCCGTACGGGCAGCTGATCGGGAAGGGCGTCGCGTCGCTGCCGGCCGCCGAGGACGGCGACTGGCTCTGGCTGCTCGCCCACGACGCGGCGCCGCACCCGCGCGCGCTGCAGGCGCTGCTCGCCCACGTCGATGCCCACCCGAGCGTGGTCGTCGTGGGCCCGAAGGTGATGCGGGCGGATGTGGCCGACCGCTTCGCCGAGTTCGGGCAGACGGTCACGCCGTTCGGCCGCAGCCTGCTGCTGCACGAGGGCGAGCTCGACCAGGGGCAGCACGACGACGACTCGGACCGCCTGGGCGTGGCGGAGACGGGGATGCTCGTGCGTCGCGACGTGTTCGCGGCGGTCGGCGGCTTCGACCCCGCGCTCGGCTCGATCGACGCCGGCCTCGACCTCGGCGTGCGCGCCAGGCTCGCCGGTCACCGGGTGGCCGTCGAGCCGCGGGCGCGCGTGCGTCGCGCCGGAGGCCCCGAGCACTTCGCCGCCCGCTCGGTGAGCGACGCGCAGCGGGTGGCGATCTCGCGACGCGCGCAGCTGCATCGGCGGCTCGCCTACGCCAACCCCGTCGCGCTCGTGCTGCACTGGCTGCTGCTGCTGCCGCTCGCGCTGCTGCGCTCGGTCGCGCACCTGCTGGCGAAGCGGCCGGCTGCCGTGCTGGCCGAGTGGCGCGCGACGATCGTGACGCTCGTCGCGCTGGCCGCCGTCGCGCGGGCCAGATCGCGCATCGCCAGATCGCGCACCGTCGGCTGGGCGGCGCTGCGTGGCCTGCGGGCCTCCTGGCGATCGGTGCGCTCCCAGCGGCGAGCGCTCGGTGACCCGGGCTCGATGGATCGCGTCGTCGACGAGCGGGTCGGATTCGTGGAGGGCGCGGGCCTCTGGGTGACCTCGCTGGCGCTGATCGTCGGCGTCGTGCTGCTGCCCCAGCTGATCGGCGCGGGTGCCGCGACCGGCGGCGCGCTGATCCCGCTCGCGGACTCGCTCGGCGCCGTGTGGTCGAACGCGCTGCTCGGCACTCGCGACGCGTTCGGCGAGGTCGTCGGGCCGGCCGACCCGCAGACGGTGGTGCTCGCGCTGCTCGGCTCGCTGACGCCGTGGGAGCCGTCGACCGCGATCGTGATCCTGCTCTTCCTCGCCCCGGCCATCGCCTCGGTGACCGCCTTCTTCGCCGCGCGACGGCTCACGCTGTCGCGCTGGGTGCCCGCGGTGGTGGCCGCCGTCTGGTCGCTCTCGCCGGTGCTGCTCGCCGCGGTCGCCGACGGTCGCCTCGGCGCGCTCATCGCCCACCTCGCGCTGCCGCTCGCGGTCACGGGCCTGCTGCGGGCGCACGCCTCGTGGCGCAGCGCCGGCGCCGCCGCGATCCCGCTGGCGCTGGTCGTCGCCGGGGCGCCGGTGCTGCTGCCCATGGTGCTGCTGCTCGTGCTGACGGCGGCCGGGCTCGGCTGGCGGTCGCCGCTGCGCCCGCTCGCGGCCCTGCTGCCCGCAGCGCTGCTCATCGCACCGGTGGTCGTCGCCCGGTGGCGGGAGGGCAGGTCGCTCGCGGCGCTCGCCGACCCAGGAGTGCCGCTGCGCGCCGACCCTCCGAGCGTCGTCGATCTCGCGCTGCTCAGCCCCGACGGCACGCTGTCGGCGCTGGAGCCCGCGCTGGCGGCGCTGCTGCCGGGCGTGGACGCTGCCTGGATCGCCCTCGCGCTGATCGTGCCGCTCGCGCTGTCGGCGCTCGTCGGCGTCGTCCTCCGGCCCTCGGCGGCATGGCCTTGGGTGCTGGCGCTGCTGGGCGGGTTCGCCACAGCCGTCGCCGCCTCGAGGCTGGCGCTCACCACGCTCGACGGCGAACCGGTCGCGGTGTGGGCGGGCTCGGGCCTCTCGCTCGTGCTGCTCTCGCTCCTCGCGCTCGGCGTGCTGGCCGCCGACGTCGACGACCGCCCTGCTGCAGCGCCGGGCGCGCTCGTCGCGCTCGTCGCGGTCGCCACCGCGGTGCCGCTGATCGCCGGCACGTTCCTGTCGCCCTCCGCGCTGACGCCGGCGCCTGAACGCCGGATGCCCGCATTCGTCGACGCCGCGGCCGCGCAGGATCCCGGCGTGGGCACGCTCGTGCTGCGCCCGCTGGCCGAGGGCGTGCTCGCGGTCGACGTCGAGCGCGGCGGCGGTCGCACGCTCGACGCGCTGTCGACCACGCAGCTCACGCGCGAGGCGGTGAGCCCGGCCGAGGCCGAGCTGGCGCAGACGGCCGTCGATCTGGCGGCAGGAGGCGATGTCGACGTCACCGCCCTGCTCGACGATCTCGGCGTGCGCTTCGTGCTGCTCGAGGAGGAGCGCCAGGGCGCCGCGGGCGCGCACGACCGGGCGCAGCGCTCGCTCGACGCTCGCGGCGACCTGCAGTCGATCGGCCAGACCGAGGCGGGGCTGCTGTGGCAGCGCCTCGAGGCGCAGACCGCGCAGCGGGAGCCCTCGCCCGCCGGGGCCGGCTGGCTGCTTGCGGCGCAGCTCCTGGCGCTCGTCGGCGCCGTCATCGCGGCGCTGCCGTCGCTGCGCCGCGGCGCGAGGGCGCGCACGAGGCGACTGGCAGGATCGGGGGAGTGGCAGTGACCGGACGGGACGACGCGCGCGAGGACGCCTCGACGCCGGAGGACGGGCTGCCGCTCGACGACTCGCAGCAGTTCGACGACCCCTCGCCCATCGACGACGTCGCGGAGCCGCGCGAGCACGAGCCGACCGCGGCAGAGCGCAGCGTCGAGGCGGAGGCCGAGGCCAGCGGCGACATCGCCAGCGACGTCGCGCTCACCGACCGCGAGGCTGCCGCGAACGATGCGGCGGAGACGTCGCGCCGCGCCGCCCGACGCGACATCGCGCGCTGGAGCCTGCGCGCGCTCGCCGGTGTCGCCGCGGCGGCGCTCGGCGTGGGCGCGGTGCTCGGGGCGAACGCGCTGCCGCCGACGGCGCGAGTGCAGGCCGAGGCGCCGACCACGCACGTGCAGCCCGCGTCGCCGCTGCAGTCGCGCGTCTGCGCCGGTCCGGCGCTGCGCGTCGGATCCTCGGACGGTCAGGACGCGCTCGCCATCGCCTCGCTCGCCGAGCCGTCGGTGGCGGTCGGCAGCCTGGGCGGCCAGATCGACCGGTCGAGCCTCGTGGTCGAGAGCCAGCAGGGTGTCGTCGGCAGCGCTGCGATCTCGCAGCGCGGCGAGGCCTCGACACTCTCTGCGACGCAGAGCCTGACGCTTCCCGGCGGCGAGGCGCGCGGCTTCGCCGCCAGCGAGTGCGCAGAGACCAGCCTCGACCAATGGCTCGTCGGCGGCTCGACCAGGACCGGTCGGCAGAGCGTCCTCACCATCGCGAACGCGGCGCTCGTGAGCGCCAGCGTCGACGTGACGGTCTTCGGCGCGGACGGACCGGTCGAGGCGGTCGGCTCGAGCGGCATCTCGGTGCGCCCGGGCACCGAGGTCGTGCTCGACCTCGCGGCCCTGGCTCCCGGCGTCGCCGATGCCGTGGTGCGCGTCACCTCGGTCGGCGCCCCGGTGGCCGCTCATCTGCAGCAGACCACCACGCGCGGCCTGGAGCCGGGCGGCTTCGACATCGTCGACCCGGTGCAGGCGCTGACCGGCGCGGTGCTGCCCGGCGTCGAGATCCCCGCTCCGACAGGGGTCGGCACGCAGCCCGACTTCGACGACGCGGTGCCGGTGCTGCGCCTGCTGTCGGTCGACGGCGGCCCCGTGCGCCTCGCGTTCCGGTCGGAGGACGGGTCGACGATCGAGTCGGAGGGCCAGCTCCAGCCCGGCCTGGTCACCGACTTCCCCCTCGACGAGATCCCGCCCGGCACCACCACCATCCGCGTCGATGCCGACGGCCCCGTCGTCGCCGGTGCCCGCGCGGTCGCGTCGTCGGCGGAGGGCGTGGACTTCGACTGGATCTCCGGCGGGCAGCCGCGCAGCGGGGCATCGTCGATCGCCGTCCCCGGCGGCCTGCCGGCGCTGCTGCATGTCGCGAGCGCGTCGGAGGCCGACCAGGAGATCACCGTCGGCGGCGTGCCCGTCTTGCTGCCCGCAGGCGGCGTGCACGAGCAGGCCGTCGCCGAGGGCGCGGTCGAGGTGACCGGTGACGACATCGTGGTCGCGGTCACCTATCGCGACGCCAGCCGGGTCGGCGGCTTCACCGCCAGCCCGCAGGGCCCGACGGCGCAGGGCGTGACGGTCGTCCACTGACCGCCGGCCCGCGCGCCGCGCGAGGCATCAGTGGTGGCGCCAGCGATCCGGCGCGACCTCCCACGGGTCGCGCCCGATGAGCTCGGCGGCAGCGCGGAAGACCGCGCCCTCGATGGCGATCTGGCGATGCCAGGGGTCGTCGATGTGCACGCGCGGGAGCCGCTGGAGCGGCAGCCGATAGATGGTGATGGTGCGGTGCACGGTGTCGATCGCCCACTCGGGCACCTCGTCGATGCGGCCCGCGATCGACGCGGGGGGCATGTCGGCCCACCGGAACCGCACGTCGCCGAGCTCGTTCGGCCACAGCGCCAGCACGTAGTCGGCCGCGTCGGCGGCGATGTCCTCGAAGCGCGTCTCGCGCGACGACAGGAACGGCAGCACGGGCCCGGCGATCGACGAGCGCATCTCGCGCCCGTGGCGCGATCCACGGGAGTGCTTGCGCGCGGGCATGTCGCCATCCTACGTGTCGACGGGCGGTCGGCCGCAGCGGCACTAGCCTTGACCGGATGGATGACAGGACGTGCTCCCGGCCCGCGTGCCGCAGGTACGCCGACCGCACCGTCAGCGTCGACTACGCCGCGCAGCTGCTCGTCGTCGGGCCGCTGCAGCCTGCCAGCAGGCAGGGCGCGATCGACGGCAGCTACGATCTGTGCGAGCCGCACGCCGACCGTGCCGCAGGGCCGGCCGGCTGGCAGGTCGTCAGGCACGAGCCAGGGCGCGCGACCCGCTAGGGCCGCGCAAGAGCAGAGCGAAGAGGGAACCATGGCGCTGACGGACATCGTGAAGGCCTATGACGTGCGCGGGCTCGTCGACGGGCAGCTGACCGCCGAGGTCGTGCGCGCGCTGGGCGCAGCCTTCGCCGACGAGGTCGGCACGGACGCGCCCATCGTCATCGGCCACGACATGCGGCCGTCGTCGCCCGAGCTCGCCGCGGCGGCCGCCGACGGCGCGATGGCGCGAGGCGCCGACGTCGTGCTGATCGGGCTGTGCTCGACGGACGGCACCTACTTCGCCTCAGGCTCGCTCGACGCGCCCGCGATGATGTTCACCGCATCCCACAACCCCGCCGCCTACAACGGCATCAAGTTCTCGCGGGCAGGGGCCCGCGGCGTGAGCCTCGACACCGGGCTCGCCACCATCCGCGACGGCGCCCAGCGCTACCTCGACGACGAGGTGCCGGAGGCCGCGCCGCGCGGCACGCTCACCGAGCGCGACGTGCTCGCCGACTACGCGGCGCACCTGCGCTCGCTCGTGGACCTGTCGCGCATCCGACCCCTGAAGGTCGTGGTGGATGCGGCCAACGGCATGGGCGGGATGACCGTGCCCGCGGTGCTCGGCGGGGCCGCCGGGCTCGGCGCGCTGCCGCTCGAGATCGTGCCCATGTACTTCGAGCTCGACGGCACCTTCCCGAACCACGAGGCCAACCCGCTCGACCCGGCGAACCTCGTCGACCTGCAGGCCGCCGTGGTCGCGCACGGCGCCGACCTCGGCCTCGCCTTCGACGGCGACGCCGACCGCTGCTTCGTGATCGACGAGCGCGGCGGCGCGGTCTCGCCGTCAGCCGTCGCCGCGATCGTCGCCGAGCGCGAGATCCGCCGGGTGCAGGCCGAGGGCGAGCAGGATGTCGTGGTCATCCACAACCTGATCACGAGCCGCGTCGTGCCCGAGGTCATCGCCGCCGCCGGGGCGACGCCCGTGCGCACCCGCGTCGGCCACTCGCTCATCAAGGACCGCATGGCCGAGACCGGCGCCGTCTTCGGCGGCGAGCACTCGGCGCACTACTACTTCCGCGACTTCTGGGGCGCCGACAACGGCATGCTCGCGGCCATGCACGTGCTCGCGACCCTCGGTGCCGACAGCGAGCCGATGTCGCAGCTCGCCGGCCGCTACAGCCCCTACGCCGCCTCGGGCGAGATCAACTCGACCGTCGCCGACGTGCCCGCCGCCTACACCCGGGTGGTCGAGGCGTTCACCGGTCGCGGCGAGTTCGACGAGCTCGACGGGCTCACGGTCACCGCGCCCGACGGCGCCTGGTGGTTCTCGGTGCGCCCCTCGAACACCGAGCCGCTGCTGCGGCTCAACGCCGAGGCCGAGCAGGAGCCGACGATGGTGGCGATCCGCGACGAGGTGCTCGGGCTCATCCGCGGCGCCTGACGACGCGCGTGGGGCCGCATCGGCGCCGGGCAGGCCGGGCGACCGAATACGGTGGTGGAATGCTCGCTCCCGTCACGAAGGCCGTCATCCCTGCTGCCGGCCTCGGCACCCGATTCCTGCCGGCGACGAAGGCGCTCCCCAAGGAGATGCTGCCGGTCGTCGACAAGCCGGTCATCCAGTACGTGGTCGAGGAGGCCGTGCGGGCGGGCCTCGCCGACGTGCTCTTCGTGACGGGCCGCAACAAGAACGCGCTCGAGAACCACTTCGACCGCGCGACCGAGCTGGAGTCGATCCTGCTGCGCAAGGGCGACGACGAGCGGCTTTCGCGGGTGGCCGAGTCGACCGATCTCGCGAACGTCCACTACGTGCGGCAGGGCGACCCGCTCGGCCTCGGCCACGCGGTGCTGCGCGCACGCGCGCACGTGGGCGACAGCTCGTTCGCGGTGCTGCTGGGCGACGACATCATCGATGCGCGCGACACCCTCCTCGAGCGCATGCTCGAGGTGCACCGGCAGCGGGCCACCTCGGTCGTCGCGCTCATGGAGGTCGACCCGGGGCAGACCCACCTCTACGGCATCGCGACGGTCGAGCGCACCGACGACGACGACGTGGTGCGCGTCACCGGGCTCGTCGAGAAGCCCGATCCCGGCACCGCGCCCTCCAACCTCGCGGTCGTCGGCCGCTACGTGCTGCGGCCCGAGGTGTTCCCGGTGCTGGAGCGCACCGAGCCCGGCAGGGGCGGCGAGATCCAGCTGACGGATGCGCTGCTCACCCTCGCGGGGGACGCCTCGGCGGGCGGCGTGCACGGCGTCGTCTTCCGCGGCCGGCGCTACGACACCGGCGACCGGCTCGACTACATCAAGGCGAACGTCATGCTCGCGTGCGACCGTCCGGATCTCGGCCCGGACCTGCGCGCCTGGCTCAAGGAGTTCGCGCAGCGGCTCGACGACTGACGCGGCGCCCACCGCGGTCGGGCCGTCGCCCGCCGGTAGGCTGGGGCGCATGAGCAAGCTCCTGGTCACCGGCGGCGCCGGCTTCATCGGCTCGAACTTCGTGCACTACGCGGTGGCCAACACCGACCACGACATCGTGGTGCTCGACAAGCTCACCTACGCGGGCGACCGCGCGTCGCTCGCCGGCCTGCCCGAGGAGCGCGTGCAGCTCGTCGTCGGCGACATCGCCGACTCCGAGGTGGTCGATCCGCTGGTCGCCGACGCCGACGCGGTCGTGCACTACGCGGCCGAGTCGCACAACGACAACTCGCTCGCCGACCCCTCGCCGTTCGTGCAGACGAACCTGATCGGCACGTTCACGCTGCTCGAGGCCGCCCGCCGTCATGCCAAGCGCTTCCACCACATCTCGACCGACGAGGTCTACGGCGACCTCGAGCTCGACGACCCGGCGAAGTTCACGCCCGAGACGCCCTACAACCCCTCGAGCCCCTACTCCTCGACGAAGGCGGGCTCCGACCTGCTCGTGCGCGCCTGGGTGCGCTCGTTCGGCCTCGAGGCGACCATCTCGAACTGCTCGAACAACTACGGCCCGCGCCAGCACGTCGAGAAGTTCATCCCGCGCCAGATCACCAACCTGATCGACGGCGTGCGCCCCCGCCTCTACGGCGCCGGCGAGAACGTGCGCGACTGGATCCACGCCGACGACCACTCGAGCGCCGTGCTGCGCATCCTCGAGCGCGGCCGCGCGGGCGAGACCTACCTGATCGGCGCCGACGGCGAGAAGAACAACCTCGAGGTCGTGCGGGCGATCCTGCGGCTCATGGGGCATGAGGCGGATGCGTTCGACCACGTCAAGGACCGGGCCGGTCACGACATGCGGTACGCGATCGACGCCTCGAAGCTGCGCGACGAGCTCGACTGGGAGCCCTCCTTCACCGACTTCGAGGCGGGGCTCGCCTCGACCATCCAGTGGTACCGCGACAACGAGTCGTGGTGGCGGCCGCAGAAGGCCGAGGCCGAGGCCAAGTACGCGCAGGCCGGCCACTAGGCCGGGGAACAGGACCACGCTGATGCAGACGGGCAAGCAGCTCGCCGTGCGCGAGACCCCCATCCCGGGGTTCCTCGTGATCGACCTCCCCGTCTACGGCGACAACCGTGGCTGGTTCAAGGAGAACTGGCAGCGCGAGAAGCAGCTGGCGCTGGGCCTGCCCGACTTCGGGCCGGTGCAGAACAACATCTCCTTCAACGCCACTGTGGGCGTCACGCGCGGCATCCACGCCGAGCCATGGGACAAGTACATCTCGGTCGCCTCCGGCCGGGTGTTCGGCGCGTGGGTCGACCTGCGCGAGGGCGACTCCTTCGGGGCGACCTTCACGATCGAGATAGACCCGTCGATCGCGGTGTTCGTGCCGCGCGGGGTGGGCAACTCCTTCCAGGCGCTCGAGGAGGACACCGCCTACAGCTACCTCGTCAACGAGCACTGGTCGGCCGAGGCGCAGAGCGAGTACACGTTCCTCAACCTCGCCGACCCGACAGCCGCCATCGCGTGGCCGATCCCCCTCGAGCAGGCGGAGCTCAGCGACAAGGACCGAGCGCATCCGCTGCTCGACGACGTCGCGCCCATGCTCGGGCGCAGGACGCTCGTGCTCGGCGCCGACGGGCAGCTCGGCCGCGCCCTGCAGCAGCAGTGGGCGGGCCGCACCGACGTCGAGTTCGTCGGCCGCGACCGCATCGACCTGGCCCGCCCCGAGACGCTCGACGGCATCCGCTGGTCGGCCTACGGCACGATCGTCAACGCCGCCGGCTTCACCGCCGTCGACGAGGCCGAGACCGCCGAGGGTCGCCGCGTCGCCTGGGCCGTCAACGCGACCGGTCCGTCGCACCTCGCGCGCATCGCCGCGCAGCACCGGCTCACGCTGGTGCACGTCTCGAGCGACTACGTCTTCGCCGACGTCGAGGGGGAGCGCGACGAGCACGACGCGCTCGGCCCGCTCGGGGTCTACGCGCAGACGAAGGCGGCCGGAGACCTCGCCGTCGCCGCGGCACCGAAGCACTACATCGTGCGCACCTCGTGGGTCGTCGGCTCAGGCCGCAACTTCGTCTCGACGATGGCCGCGCTCGCGCAGAAGGGGTCGCGACCCGAGGTCGTCGACGACCAGGTCGGCCGGCTCACGTTCGCCAGCGAGCTCGCCCGGGCGATCGACCACCTGCTGGCCTCCGGCGCGGAGCACGGCGTCTACAACGTCTCGAACGGCGGCGAGCCGACGAGCTGGGCCGAGATCGCGCGCCGCGTCTTCAGCCTCACCGGCCACGACGCATCCGCCGTCACGCCCATCTCCACCGAGCGGTACGACGCGTCGCGCGCGGGCGTGGCCCCCAGGCCGCGGCACAGCGCGATGCGCCTGGCCAAGCTCGAGGCCACCGGCTTCGCGCCCCGCGACCAGTTCGCGATGCTCGAGGAGTACGTCGCGTCGCTGCCGACCGCCTAGGGAGTGGGAGGATGTCGGCATGACCGACACCGCCTCCCGCACCATCGAGCCCGGCACCATCGAGCACCAGGTGCGCGACCTCGGCCTCGCCGAGGCCGGCCGCCACCAGATCCGCCTGGCCGAGCACGAGATGCCCGGACTCATGGAGCTGCGCCGCCGCTACGCCGCCGAGCAGCCGCTCGCCGGCCAGCGCATCGCCGGCAGCCTGCACATGACCGTGCAGACCGCCGTGCTCATCGAGACGCTCGTGGCGCTGGGCGCCGACGTGCGCTGGGCGAGCTGCAACATCTTCTCGACGCAGGACGAGGCTGCGGCCGCGATCGTCGTCGGCTCCGGCACCCCCGAGGCGCCCGCCGGCGTGCCCGTCTTCGCCTGGAAGGGCGAGACGCTCGAGGAGTACTGGGCGTGCACGACCCGCATCTTCGACTTCGCCGAGGGCCCGACGCTGATCCTCGACGACGGCGGCGACGCGACGATGCTCGTGCACCGGGGGCGGGATGCGGAGCTCGCGGGGGCTGCGCCGGTCACGCCCGAGGGCGCTCCCGACGAGCTCAAGGTGATCGACGCGCTCATCGCCACGACGCTCGGCCAGGATCCGCAGCGCTGGACGCGCATCGCCGAGCAGCTGCAGGGCGTCACCGAGGAGACCACCACCGGCGTGCACCGCCTCGAGCAGCTCTTCGCCGCCGGCCGGCTGCTGTTCCCCGCCATCAACGTGAACGACTCGGTGACGAAGTCGAAGTTCGACAACCGCTACGGCATCCGCCACTCGCTGCCCGACGGGCTCAACCGCGCCACCGACGTGCTGATCGGCGGCAAGACGGCGTTCGTGGTCGGCTACGGCGACGTCGGCAAGGGCGCCGCCGAGGCCCTGCGCGGCCAGGGCGCGCGCGTCATCGTCAGCGAGGTCGACCCGATCTGCGCGCTGCAGGCGGCCATGGACGGCTTCCGCGTCGCCCGGGTCGAGGACGCGCTCGGCGAGGCCGACATCTGGGTCACCACCACCGGCAACGAGCACGTCATCGCGCTCGAGCACCTGCAGGGCATGAAGCACCTCGCGATCGTCGCGAACGTCGGCCACTTCGACAACGAGATCGACATCGCGGCGCTCGAGCGCTCCGGCGCCGAGCGCATCGAGATCAAGCCGCAGGTGCACGAGTGGCGGATGCCGAGCGGCCGCTCGCTGCTCGTGCTCTCCGAGGGCCGCCTGATGAACCTCGGCAACGCCACCGGCCACCCGTCGTTCGTGATGTCGAACTCGTTCTCGAACCAGGTGCTGGCGCAGATCGAGCTCGCCACGAAGCACTACGAGCTGGGCGTGTTCCGGCTGCCGAAGGTGCTCGACGAAGAGGTCGCCCGACTGCACCTCGACGCCCTCGGCGCCCGCCTGACGACGCTGAGCGACGCGCAGGCCGAGTACATCGGCGTGCCGGTCGAGGGCCCCTACAAGCCCGAGCACTACCGCTACTGACCTCCGGCGGCGGCTCAGAGCATCGCGTCGCTGAGCAGCCGGAGCAGCTCGGCGAGCCGCGCCTGGTCGTCGGCGGGGATGCCGCGCAGCAGCCGTCGCTCGGCGTCGAGCAGCGCGTCGAGCGCGACGTCGACGCGATCGATGCCCTCGTCGGTCAGCGCGACCAGGCGCACCCGCCGGTCGGTCGAGCCGTCGACGCGCTCGATGAGCCCGGATGCGACCAGGTTGTCGATGCGGTTCGTCATCGTGCCGCTGGTCACCATCGTCTGGGCGATGAGGTCCTTGGGGCTGAGCGGGCCGTCGGCGCGGCGGAGCGCCGCCAGCACATCCCACTCCCACGACTCGAGGCCGGCCGTCTGGAACGCCTCCGAGCGGATGCGGCCCAGCTGCCGGGAGATGCGCGTCATGCGGCTGAGCACGTCGAGCGGGGTGACGTCGGCGTCGGGCCGCACGCGCATCCACTGCTCGATGATGCGATCGACGTCGTCGTTGCGGAGGTCGGCCATGGCGCCAGTGTCGCATCGGTGGACGTCTGCGGCGTCTCGGCGCGCGAGGGAGCGGGCGCCTCAAGGGCTCGGGGGTCGCTCGCTGACGCTCGTTGACGCGGCGGTTCGCCGTGCGGCTCCGCCCTTGCTCGCGGACGCTCGGCGACGCAGCGAGCGCCATGCAGCTCCGCCCTCACTCGCTGACGCTCGGCGAGGGTGCGGTTCGCCGTGCGGCTCCGCCCTTCCTCGCTTCGCTCGGCGACGCGGCAGTTCGCGGCGTGGCTCCGCCCTCACTCGCTGACGCTCGTGACTGGTGGCGGCGCGAACGACCCACCGGGTCGTTCGCTCCGCCACCAGGATTCGAACCTGGACAAACGGCTCCAAAGGCCGCTGTGCTGCCGTTACACCATGGCGGATCGCGCGATCCAGGCTAGTCGCTCGCGCCGACGCGACGCGCTCGTTCAGGCGGCAGCCCGCGCCCCAGTAGCCTGGAGACGACTTCCGAGCACCCCGATGGGAGAGTCACGTGGCCCAGGTAGCCGTCATCGTCCTCGCCGCAGGCGCGGGCACCCGCATGAAGAGCCGCACGCCGAAGCCGCTGCACCCGCTGGCCGGCAAGCCGCTCATCGCCCACGTGCTGCGCACCGCCGGCGAGCTGCATCCCACCTCGATCGTCACCGTCGTGCGGCACGAGCGCGACCGCATGGCCGAGGCCGTGCTCGAGTTCGCGCCGCACGTGCTGATCGCCGACCAGGACGACGTGCCCGGCACCGGCCGCGCGGTCGAGCAGGGACTCGACGCGATCGCCGACTTCGACGGCCACGTCGTGGTGCTCTCGGGCGACGTGCCCCTCATCGACGCCGAGACGCTGCAGGGCCTCATCGAGCGCCACGAGCGCGAGGGCAACCAGCTGACGCTGCTGTCGGCGCGCCTCGGCGACCCGACCGGCCTCGGCCGCATCGTGCGCGACCAGGCGGGCGCCTTCGTGCGCATCGTCGAGCAGAAGGACGCCAGCGACACCGAGCGCGCCATCGACGAGGTGAACGGCGGCATCTACGTCTTCGACGCATCCGCCCTCCGCCGCGCGCTGCAGACCATCGACCGCGACAACGCGCAGGGCGAGATGTACCTGACCGACGCCGCGGTGCGCATCCAGGCCTCCGGCGGCCGGATCCAGGCCGTGCCCGCCGCCGACGCGTGGGCGATCTGGGGCATCAACGACCGCATCCAGCTCGCCGCGGCCGCGCACGAGCTGAACGACCGCATCATCCGCCGCTGGCAGCGCGAGGGCGTCACGGTGGCCGACCCGGCCTCCACCTGGATCGACGTCGACGTGACCCTCGCCGAGGACGTCACGCTGCTGCCCGGCACCCAGCTGCACGGCGCGACGGCGATCGCCGCCGGCGCCACCATCGGCCCCGACACGACGCTCGTCGACACCGAGGTGGGCGAGGACGCGGTCGTGAAGCGCACCGACGCGACCCTGTCGGTGATCGGCGCCCGCGCATCCGTCGGCCCCTGGGCCTACCTGCGGCCGAACTCGGTCGTCGGCGACGACGGCAAGGTGGGCACCTTCGTCGAGACGAAGAACACGCAGATCGGCGCCGGCAGCAAGATCCCGCACCTCTCGTACATCGGCGACACGGTCGTCGGCGAGCACTCCAACGTCGGCGCCGGCACCATCACCGCCAACTACGACGGCGTCGCCAAGCACCGCACGACCGTCGGCTCGCACGTGCGCACGGGCAGCCACAACGTCTTCGTCGCCCCCGTGACGATCGGCGACGGCGCCTACACTGGAGCCGGCACGGTCGTCCGCAAGGATGTCGAGCCGGGCGCGCTGGCGATCTCGGTCGCACCGCAGCGCAACATGACCGGCTGGGTCGAGGCGAACCGCCCCGGCACGGCAGCGGCAGACGCGGCCGCAGCGGCGAGCACGCACGCACCTGAGGCCTAGGAGGCAACCGAGTGGGATCGATCGTCGCGAAGAACCGCAAGCACCTCGTGCTGGCGACCGGCCGTGCGCACCCGGAGCTCGCGAGAGCCGTGGCCACGGAGATGGGCACCGAGCTCATGGACGTCGACAGCCGCACCTTCGCGAACGGCGAGATCTACGCCCGCTTCGAGGGCTCGGTGCGCGGCTCCGACGCGTTCATCCTGCAGTCCTACGGCCACCCGGTGAACGAGTGGCTCATGGAGCAGCTCATCATGGTGGATGCGCTGAAGCGCGCGAGCGCGAAGCGCATCACGGTGGTCATGCCGTACTACCCCTACTCCCGCCAGGACAAGAAGGGCCGCGGCCGCGAGCCGATCTCCGCCAGGCTCGTCGCCGACCTCTTCAAGACGGCCGGCGCCGACCGCATCATGTCGATCGACGTCCACGCGTCGCAGATCCAGGGCTTCTTCGACGGCCCCTTCGACCACCTGTTCGGCATGCCGGTGCTGCTCGAGCACTTCAAGCGCACCCTCGACCCCGAGACCCTCACGGTCGTCTCGCCCGACATGGGCCGCGTGCGCGTCGCCGACATCTGGAGCGACAAGCTGGGCGCCCCGCTCGCGATCATCCACAAGCGCCGCGACCCGCTGGTGCCGAACCAGGTGTCGGTGCACGAGATCGTCGGCAGCGTCGCGGGCCGCACGTGCCTGCTCGTCGACGACATGATCGACACCGGCCGCACCATCGTGAAGGCCGCCGAGGCGCTGAAGAAGAGCGGCGCCACGAACGTGGTGGTCGCCGCCACGCACGCCATCTTCTCCGAGCCGGCGCCGACGATCCTCAACTCCGACGTCATCGACCAGGTCGTCGTCACCGACACCCTGCCGCTGCGCGACGAGCAGCGGTTCGAGAAGCTCAAGGTGCTCTCGATCGCGCCGCTGCTGGCGCGCGCGATCACCGAGGTGTTCGAGGACGGCTCCGTCACCAGCCTGTTCGACGGCGCCGCCTGACCCCCATCGACCGGAGGCTCCGCATGCCGATCCCCACCTGGTTCGTCGCCGCGCTGCGGTTCATCGGCGTGAACGGCGTGAAGTACGGCCCGCTCGTGTGGACCTGGCTGAGCGCCAACCCCGAGGTGCGCGAGACGATCGAGCGCATGGTCAAGCGGCTCACCGCCTCGACCGGGCAGGACCCGGACGAGATGCGGAAGACGCTGCAGGCGATGCGCGAGCAGGTCGAGTACCTGCGCAACAGCGCCGACGACGACTTCGAGCGCCGGCGGGCGGCCGCCTGGTCGACGTCGCTGATCCGGCTCGAGCACGCCGTCGAGATGCTGCGCGGCGGTGCGGCCAGGGCTGACGTCAAGCGGCTGCGCTCGAGCATCGACGCCCTGCGCGCGCAGATCCTCGACGCCTTCCTCATCGAGCAGGTCGAGGATGCCGGCGGCCCCTCGGCGATCGAGGCACCGGGCAGCACGCCGACCGAGCCGTGAGCCCCGCTGCCCCGGGCGACGTCCCGGGCGAAGCGGGGGCGCCGTCGACGAGCGTCGCGCTCGACTGCGCCTACTTCGACGCCTGGCGCTGCCGCTCGTGCACCCTGCTCGCGACGCCGTACGAGCGGCAGCTCGCCGAGCAGCAGGCGCGCATCGAGGCGCTGCTGCCCGAGATGCCGTGGGATGCGCCGCACGCCAGTGCCGTCGGCGGGTTCCGGAACAAGGCCAAGATGGCCGTCGCCGGCAGCGTCGACGCGCCGACGATCGGCATCCTGGCCGCCGACGGCAGCGGCATCGACCTGCGGGCGTGCCCGCTGCACGAGCAGCCGATCGTCGACGCGATGCCGGTGCTCGAGCAGCTCGTGCGCGACGCGCGCCTCACGCCCTACGACGTGCCGAACCGGCGTGGCGAGCTGAAGCACCTCATCCTCACCGCCTCGCCCGACGGCGAGCTGGCGCTGCGGCTCGTGCTGCGCTCGACCGAGTCGCTGGGCCGGCTGCGCAAGCACCTGGGGCTGCTCGACGCGCTGCCGCTCGCGAGCGTCTCGGCCAACCTGCTGCCCCAGCACAAGGCGGTGCTCGAGGGCGACGACGAGCTGCTGCTGGCGGGCTCGGGCGTGCTCGAGATGCGGGTGAACGGCATCGGGCTGCGGCTGCGCCCCCGCAGCTTCTTCCAGACCAACACGGCCGTCGCATCCGCCCTCTACCGCGAGGCGACCGCCTGGATCGACGAGGCCGACCCGGCGAGCCTGCTCGATCTGTACTGCGGCGTCGGCGGCTTCGCGCTGCACGCGGCCCGTGCCGGTCGCCCGGTCGCGGGCGTCGAGGTGACGGCCGAGGCGATCGATGCGGCCCGCGAGACGGCGGCGGCGATGGGGGCGGATGCGTCGTTCACGGTCGGCGACGCGACGAGCGTCGACCTCGAGGGCGCCCGGGCGCCCGAGCTGGTGGTGGTGAACCCGCCGCGCCGCGGCATCGGCGAGCTCGCCGGGCGGCTTGAGGCGAGCGCGGTGCGCCGGGTCGTCTACTCGAGCTGCAACCCCGTCACGCTCGCGAAGGACCTCGCGGCGATGCCCGGGCTGCGGCCCGTGCGCGGCCGCGTGTTCGACATGTTCCCGCACACCGAGCACGCCGAGGTGCTGGTCGAGCTCGAGCGCGCCTGACGCCCCGTCGCCCGCCCCCGCCCCCTCCCTCCGCTCCCGTCCCTTTCCCCGCATAACGCAAGCCCGGCCCGCGCGTTCCGCGGCAGAGCGACGGTCGGGCCCGCGACAGCCGCGGATCCGGGTCGGGGGGCTTGCGTTGTGCATCCGGGTGCCGAGGCACCCGCCGTTCACCGACGGGTCGCGGGGGTTGCGTTGTGCATCCGGGTGCCGAGGCACCGGGCGTTCACCGACGGTGCCTAGGGTCGAGGGGTGACAGCGCTCGCCCGCCGCATCGGCATCCCCGGAGCGATCATGATCGGGCTCGGCTCGATGATCGGCGCCGGCCTCTTCTTCGTCTGGGTGCCCGCGTCGCAGCTGGCCGGCGAGTGGCTGTGGCTGGCGCTGCTGCTCGCGGCCGCCGTCGCGACGCTCAACGCCATGTCGACCGCGCAGCTGGCGATGCGGCACCCGGTCTCCGGCGGCGCCTACGCCTACGGCCGTGCCGAGGTCTCGCCGGCCGTCGGCTTCGTCGCCGGCTGGATGTTCCTGACCGGCAAGACGGCCTCCGCCGGCGCCATCGCCCTCATCGCCGCGCGGCACGTCTGGCCGGAGGCCGCGCCATGGCTCGCCGCGGCGCTGATCGTCGTGCTCGCGGTCGTCAACATGTCGGGCATCCGCTCGACCGTGCGCGTCACGACGGTGATCGTGACGATCGTGCTCGCGCTCGTGGTGACCGCCCTCGTGTGGTCGGCGCTCGGCCTGCCCACCGCATCCGACACCGGTCTGGCGATCACGGCGCCGGTGGAGGCGAACCGCGTCGACGGCGTGCTCGACGGGCCGCTGGGCGTGCTCACCGCCGCGGGCCTGCTCTTCTTCGCGTTCGCCGGCTACGCGCGCATGGCGACGCTCGGCGAGGAGGTGCGCGACCCGGTGCGCACGCTGCCGCGCGCGATCGGCGCGGGGCTCGCGGTCGTGCTGGTGCTCTACGCGCTGGTGGGCTGGGCGACGACGACGAGGCTGGGGGATGCGCTGGCCTCCTCGGCCGCGCCGGTGGCCGATCTCGTCGGGCTGGGTTGGCTGCACATCGCGCTGCTGGGCGCCGCGGCGCTCGCGAGCGTCGGCAGCCTCACCGGGATCCTGGCCGGGCTCTCGCGCACCGGCCTCGCCATGGCGCGGCACCGCGACCTGCCGGGACCGCTCTCGTTCGTCTGGCCGGTGACCAAGGCGCCCGTGGTGGCCGAGGCGGTGACCGCGGCGGTGGCCGTGGCCGGGGTGCTGCTGCTGCCCGTGGCGCAGCTGGTCGCGTTCTCGTCGACGTGCGTGCTCACCTACTACGCGGTCGCGCACGTCAGCGCGATCCGCGGAGCGCGGCGCACCGCGGAGGCGTCGGCCGAGCCCGGCGCCCGGCCGGTGCGCTGGTGGCTGCCGCGCTGGGTGCCGATGGCGGGCCTGGCGCTCTGCGCGACCCTCGTGGCCACGCTGCCCTGGCCGGGCGTCGTCGCGGCCGCGGCGTGGCTCGCACTGGGGCTCTGCGTCCGCGCGCTGCTGCGCCGCGCCTGAGGGGCGTGTCGCGCCCGTCGCCGGCGCCGCATGGCCGGCACCGAGACCGATGGCGTACCGTGGCGGGCTGCCGCACGAGAGGAGTCCCTTGCCCGCGCTCATCGACACCCTCGCCCACCTGGGCATCGTCGCCGTCATCGCCCTGATCGTCGCCATCGCGGCCAGCGTCGCCATGCTCGCCGCCACCGCCGCCGCCATGCGATCGCCCGAGGGGCGCCAGTCCGCCCGGCGGCGGCTGCGCTGGCCGATCGCGGTGCTCGCGTTCGTGGTCGCGCTCGCGATCGCCGCGTCAGCGACGGACCTCGGCGCGACGATGGGCCGCGGTGGGCCGGTGCTGCGCCACGCGCTGCTGATCGCCGCGATCATCGCCGGAGCCTGGCTCGCCGTGCGCCTGCTGCACATCGCCAGCGATGCGGTGCTGGCGCGCTTCGGCGCAGCACAGGGCGACCGCCGCGCCCGCAAGGTGCAGACCCAGGTCGAGGTGCTGCGGCGCGTGCTCGCGGTGGTGGTGGTGGTCATCGCGAGCGGCGCGGTGCTCTTCACCTTCGAGGCGGCGCGCGTCGCCGGCACGAGCCTGCTCGCCTCGGCGGGCCTCGTCTCGCTGGTCGCGGGCCTCGCCGCCCAATCGGTGCTCGGCAACGTCTTCGCCGGCATCCAGCTGGTCGCCTCCGATGCGATCCGTGTCGACGACGTGGTGGTCGTCGAGGGGGAGTGGGGCACGATCGAGGAGATCACGCTGACCTACGTGGTCGTGCGGATCTGGGACGACCGACGCTTGGTGCTGCCGTCGACGCACTTCACGACCGTCCCCTTCGAGAACTGGACCCGCACCACCAGCGAGGTCATGGGCGCCGTCGAGCTCGATGTCGACTGGCGGGTGCCGGTCGAGGCCATGCGCGAGGAGCTCGAGCGCGTGCTGGCGGCCACCCAGCTCTGGGACGGTCGGGCGCAGGTGCTGCAGGTGACGGATGCGACGGGCGGGCAGGTGCGCATCCGCGTGCTGGTCACGGCGGTCGACGGCGGCGAGCTCGCCGATCTGCGCGCGCGGGTGCGCGAGCGGCTCGTCACGTGGCTGCGCGAGCAGCACCCGGAGGCGCTGCCGCGCCAGCGGCTCGAGGTCGACGGCTCCGGCACTGCGTCGCTCGCGCTCGCCGAGCGGGCTGCGACGCGCTGACCGCCGCCCCGGGCGGCGTAGGGCGCGATCCCCCCCTTCCGCCACCGGCGTCGCGCTGTTACCGTCACGGCAGGCGGGCAGCGCTGCTCGCGGCAGTCGCGAAGGAGCCCTCCGATGTCGACGAACGACGCCTCGACGGCGACCACGCCGCAGTTGCCCTTCCGATCGTTCCTGGGATACGGCGCAGGCGACATGGCGAACAACCTGGCGTTCTCCCTGGTCACCACCTTCCTCACGCTCTACTACACCGACGTCGCGCTGATCAGCCCGGCTGCGGTCGGCCTGCTCTTCCTGGTCATGCGCCTCATCGACGCGTTCACCGACGTCATCGCCGGATCGCTCATCGACCGCACGCACACCCGCTTCGGCAAGTTCCGGCCGTGGATCCTGGTGTTCTGCGTGCCGCTCGTGGCCATGGCGGTGCTGACGTTCTCGGTGCCCGAAGCGCTGCGGGGCACCTTCGGGGCCGTGGTCTGGGCGTGGGTGACGTACTTCCTGCTCGGCAGCGTCTTCTACACGCTCGTCAACATCCCCTACGGCTCGCTCGCGGCCGCGATGACGCAGCGCCCCGAGGAGCGGGCGCGCCTGGCGACCTTCCGCACCGCGGGCTCCGCGCTCATGCAGGTCATCGTCGCGCTCGCGATCAGTCCGGCGATCCAGCAGTTCCGCGGCGATCCCGATGGGCTGCAGGGCGCCCTGACGCAGACGATCATCGTGCTCGGCATCGTCACGATCCTGCTCTACCTGGTGCTGGTGTTCACCGCCCGTGAGCAGGTCGAGCGCGACGTGCCCAAGGTGCGGCTGCAGGATGCGGTGGGCACGCTGCGCAAGAACCGGGCGCTGGGCACGTTGGCGGTCGCCGCCGTGGTGTACCTGGTGGGGCTGTTCACGATCGCCGGGATGACGATCTTCTACGTCCGCGACGTGCTGGGCGACGCCACGTTCACGCCCGTCGCGCTCGCGCTCACCTTCAGCCCGATCCTCGTCATCGGCTGGTTCCTGCCGCGGCTCGTCGGTGCGCTCGGCAAGAAGCGGCTCTACGCGATCTCCGCCGTGGTCGGCGCCGTCGGCGCGGCGGTGCTGCTGCTGGCCCCGCCGGGCGCCTACGTGCTCGCCGTCATCGGCTTCCTGCTGCTGGGCGCCTCGAGCGGCGTCTGCAACACCGTGATGTGGAACCTCGAGGCCGACTCCATCGAGTACGGCGAGCTGCAGACGGGCATCCGCACCGAGGGCACGACCTATGCGGTCTTCTCCTTCATGCGCAAGCTCGGGCAGGCGATCGGCGGGGCGGCCGGCGTCTGGATCATCGGCCTGTTGGGCTACGTCGGCGGCGCGGAGTCCCAGTCGGAGTCAGCGGTGTGGGGCATCCGGATCGCGGTCGGCGCCGTCCCGGTCGTCCTGTTCCTGGCCTCGGCGCTGCTGATCCGCGCCTTCCCGTTCGACGAGCGCACGCACACCGAGGCGCTGCAGACGATCCGCGAGCGCCGCACCGGCGTGCAGCCGACGATGCTGCATCCGCTCGACGAGGACACCGAGCTCTAGCGTCGGCGTCAGGCGGAGACGGGCGGCTCGGCCGACCAGGGGAAGACGATCCACTCGTCGGTGCGCTTCCAGACGAAGTCGGGGTCGACGATCGAGGCCGACTTCGCGTAGAGCACGGCGGATCGCGCTTCGGCTCCCATGCCGCGCAGCAGCTCGAGCACCAGCGCCAGCGTGCGCCCCGAGTCGGCGACGTCGTCGACGACGAGCAGCCGCTTGCCGCGCAGCGACTCGCGGTCGAGCAGCGGCGCCAGCAGCACCGGGTCGGGCAGCGTCTGGTGCACGTCGGCGTAGAACTCGACGTTGATCGCGTCGGCGAGCTTCAGCCCCAGCGCGTACGAGAGATGTCCCGCCGGCAGCAGCCCGCCGCGAGCGACGGCGATGACGATCTCAGGCTGGTAGCCGCTGTCGGCCACCGCCTGCGCGAGCTCTCGACCGGCCGCGCCGAAGCCATCCCAGCTGAGCACCTCCTTGCGCTCGAGGTGCGAGGAGTCCGCGTGGAACGCGTTCATGGGAGGGCGACGGCGATCAGTGCGTGTCGACCGCGGCGATCTCGGTGCGGTCGCCCGACCACTGGGTGTGGAACGTGCCCTCCCGGTCGATGCGGCGGTAGGTGTGGGCACCGAAGAAGTCGCGCTGGCCCTGTACGAGCGCTGCCGGCAGCCGCTCGGCGCGCAGGCCGTCGTAGTACGCGAGCGACGACGAGAACGCGGGCGAGGGAATGCCCGCCTGCGCTGCGGCGACGACGACCCGGCGCCAGGCCTCCTGCGTCGCGGCCATCGCGTCGCGGAAGTAGGGCGCCAGGATGAGCGCGGGCAGGTCGGCGTCGGCCGCGTACGCGTCGGTGATGTCGTTGAGGAAGCGGGCGCGGATGATGCAGCCTGCGCGCCAGATGCGGGCCACCTCGCCCTTCTTGATGTCCCAGCCGTGCTCCTCGGCGGCAGCGACGATCTCGTCGAAGCCCTGCGAGTACGCGACGATCTTCGACGCGAACAGGGCCTGGCGCACGTCTTCGATGAACGCATCCGCGTCATCGACCTGCCACGACCCGGACGGCCCCGGGAGGTCGGATGCCGCGGCGCGCTGCGCGAGCTTCGACGACAGCGAGCGGGCGAAGACGGCCTCGGCGATGCCGGAGACGGGCACGCCCAGGTCGAGCGCGGTCTGCACCGTCCAGGCGCCGGTGCCCTTGGCGCCGGCGGCGTCGAGGATGACGTCGACGAGCGGCTGGCCCGTCTCGGCGTCGACCTGGCGCAGCACCTCGGCGGTGATCTCGATGAGGTACGACTCGAGCTCGCCCCGGTTCCACTCGTCGAAGACGTCGGCGATCTCGGCGGGGGTCTTGCCCGTGCCGCGGCGGATGAGGTCGTAGGCCTCGGCGATGAGCTGCATGTCGGCGTACTCGATGCCGTTGTGCACCATCTTCACGAAGTGGCCGGCGCCGTCGGTGCCGACGTGGGTCACGCACGGCTCGCCCTCGGCGATGGCGGCGATGCCGGTGAGGATCGGGCCGAGCGTCTCGTACGACTCGGCGGTGCCGCCGGGCATCAGCGACGGGCCGTTGAGCGCGCCCTCCTCGCCGCCGGAGATGCCGCAGCCCACGAAGTGGATGCCGGTCTCGCGCACGGCGGCCTCGCGGCGGATCGTGTCGGTGAACAGCGCGTTGCCGCCGTCGACGATGATGTCGCCCGGTTCGAAGACGCTCACGAGCTCGTCGATGACGGCGTCGGTGGGTCGGCCGGCCTTCACCATGATGATCGCGGTGCGCGGCTTCTGCAGGCTGTCGGCCAGCTCCTGCATCGTGGCGGCCCTGACGAAGCCGGCCTCGGGGTGCGCGGCGAGCAGGTCGTCGGTCTTCGAGGTCGTGCGGTTGTAGACCGCGACGGTGTTGCCCTCGCGCGAGGCGAGGTTGCGGGCGAGGTTCGAACCCATGACGGCGAGTCCGACGACGGCGATGTTGGCGTTGGTCACTGGCCCAGCGTAGCCGTCGGCGGATGCGTCGACCGGGGCGACGTGCTCGAGGATCGGCGGATGGGGGACAAGACGGCATCCGGTTGCCGAATCGTTATGGCAATCGGTTGCACAGAGTCGGGCGTTCGTGGTTGTCTGATCCTCAGACCCCGGGTCACCGCGGGTTCTCGATGATGCGAACCCGCGAGCGCTGGCCCCAGCTCCTCGCCCTCGCACCCATGCAAGTGAGGAACACCATGCGCACCACCAAGACGCTCGGCATCGCCGCCGCCGTCGGCGCCGCGGCACTGATGCTGACGGCCTGCAGCGGCGGCACCGCACCCGCGAGCTCCGGCGAGCCGGCGGCTGCCGGCGGCGGCACCCTGCAGCTCGCGCTCAACCAGACCGAGGAGCACCCCTCGTACATCGCGCTGACCTCGTTCGGCGAGCGCCTGAGCGAGGCGACCGACGGTCGCTGGAGCATCGACGTCTTCGCGAACGAGACGCTCGGCGCGCAGCAGGAGACCATCCAGCTGGTGCAGGACGGCACGATCGACCTGTCGATCGTCTCGGGCACGCAGCTCGAGAACCTCAACCCCGACTTCGGCGTGCTGAACCTGCCGACGGCGTTCACGACCATCGAGAGCCAGCTCGACGTCGTGCACGACGACGAGATCGTCGGCGACCTCTTCGCATCGCTCGAGGAGTCGAACAACATCTCGGTCGTCGGCGGACTCACGCAGGGCACGCGCTCGGTCTACACCTCCTTCGGTCCCATCGAGACGCCGGCCGACATGGCAGGCAAGAAGCTGCGCGTGCAGGAGTCCGAGCTGCACATCGCGATGGCCGAGGCCCTCGGCGGTGCCGCCACCCCGATGGCCTTCGGCGAGCTCTACACCGCGCTGCAGTCCGGCGTCGTCGACGCGGCCGAGAACAACGCCATCTCCTACGTCACGCAGCGCCACTTCGAGGTCGCGCCCTTCTGGTCGAACACCAACCACCTGGTCGGCATCGACTACATGATCGCCGACAGCGCGATGCTCGACGGCATGTCCGAGGAGGACCGCGCCGCGTTCGACGCGGAGTGGGACGCCACGTACCAGGAGCACGCCGACCTGTGGGTGACGCAGACCGAGGAGGCCATCGCGACCGCAGAGGCCGGCGGTGCCACGTTCACCGACGTCGACACGGCCGCCTTCGACGAGGCCATCGCGCCGCTGATCGAGCGTTTCATCCAGACCGACGAGCAGCAGGCGCTCTGGGACGCCGTTCGCGCCGCACAGGCCGACGCCTGATCTCATGCACGTGATCCGCAGCGGCATCGACGCCGTCCTGAAGACGGTCTCGATCGTCCTGTTCGCGGCGCTCGTGCTGGTCGTCGTCTGGCAGGTCGCATCGCGCAACCTGCTGGCGGCCCCGGCGACCTGGACGGAGGAGGCAGCCCGCTACCTCTTCGTCTGGGTCGCCATGGTGGCGGCCGCGCTCGTCTTCGGCGAGCGCGGCCACATCGCCGTCGACCTGCTCATCCGCAAGCTGCCCCAGCGGGCTGCGAAGTGGATGGCGGTCGGCATCGAGGGCGTGGTGATCTTCTTCGCTGCCACCGCCCTCCTGTGGGGCGGTACTCGCGTGGTCGCCGGCGCCTGGAACCAGGGCCTCGTCGCCCTCCCCTTCACCGTCGGGCAGATGTATCTCGTGATGCCGATCATCGGCGCGCTGATCATCGTCTACTCGCTGTTCACCGTCATCGACGTGATCCGCGGCCGCGCGCCCGCGTTCGTCAGCCACGAGGATGCGGAGGCCATCTGATGGATCTCGTCACGCTCGCCGCGACCATCCTCGTCGCCGGCATGGTCGTGCTGCTCGCCCTCGGCGTGCCGATCGCCATCAGCGTCGGCCTGCCGGCCCTCGCCGCCACCGTCGTCATCCTGGGCTGGGACGGCGCCGTGCTCGCCACGAGCCAGCGCATGTTCACCGGCATCAACTCGTTCTCGCTCCTGGCGATCCCGTTCTTCGTGTTCGCCGGCGTGCTGATGAACAACGGCGGCATCGCCTCCAGGCTCGTCGATGCCGCCCAGGTCGTGTCGGGACGCCTCCCTGCCTCGCTCGCCCAGACCACCGTCGTGGCCAACACGATGTTCGGTGCGGTCTCCGGGGCCGCGGTCGCCTCAGCGGCAGCCGTCGGCACGGTCATGACGCCGCGCATGGTGGAGAAGGGCTACGACCGCCCGTGGGCGGCGGCCGTGAACGTCGCGGCCGCTCCGGCCGGCATGCTGATCCCCCCGAGCAACACCTTCATCGTCTACGCGCTCGTCTCGGGCCAGTCGATCGCCGCGCTGTTCATGGCGGGCGTGGGCCCCGGTCTCGTCTGGGCACTCGCCTGCATGCTCGTCGTCGCGCTCTACGCCCGGAAGCGCCCCGACCTGCGCAGCACGGAGCGCCCCACGCTCAAGCAGGCGAGCATCGTGCTGTGGCGCGCCGTGCCCAGCATGCTGATGATCGTCGTGGTGGTCGGGGGCATGCTCTCCGGCCAGTTCACCGCCACGGAGTCGAGCGCGATCGCGGTCGTCTACTGCCTGGTGCTGTGCGCCGTCTACCGCACGCTCAAGCTGCGCGACCTGCCGAAGGCGCTGCTCGACGCATCCCGCACGACGGCCATCGTCATGCTGCTCGTGGCGGTCTCGTCGGCACTGGCATGGGTCATGGCCTTCACGCGCATGCCCGAGCTGATGGCCGACGGGATGCTCTCGATCAGCGATGAGCCGATCGTGATCCTGCTGATCATCATGGTCCTGCTGCTGATCGTGGGCCTCCCGATGGACCCGACCCCCGCGATCCTCATCTTCACGCCGATCCTGCTGCCGATCGTCGTCGAGATCGGCATCCACCCCGTGCACTTCGGCGCGATGATGGTGTTCAACCTGGCGCTGGGCAACATCACACCACCGGTCGGCAACGTGCTGTTCGTCGGTGCCCAGGTCTCGCGCGTGCGCGTCGAGGCCGTCACGCAGCGACTGACATGGTTCTTCGTCGCGCTGCTGATCGGCCTGTTCATCGTGGTGTTCGTGCCGCAGCTGTCGATGTGGCTGCCCACGGCGCTGGGCCTCGTCACCGTCGTGCCGTAGCGCGCCTCGGACGGCTGAGGGGAGGTGCCTTCGCGGCACCTCCCCTCTGTCGTCGGCCCCTCTGTCGTCGGCCGGCGCCGCGTCAGATCCGCGTGCCCCAGATGCCGTCGCACCACACGTTCTCGTTGAACGTGCCCTGGAACTCGCTCTTGCCGGTGATCTTCTGGACCGTCGCGTGGATCGCCTCGCGGCTCGGCATGTGCGCGTGCACGAGGGTCTTCACCATCGGCACGTCGACGAGGTGGTTCGGCTGGCAGAGCGAGACGAAGACGGTGGGCACCTCGGCCGCGTACCAGGGGATCTCGGCGGCCATGGGCGACGACCACCGGATCCGCACCGATGCCTCCTGCGCGAAGCCGGTCACGTTCGCCACCACCACGGCGGCGTCGTAGCGCTCGGTGTAGGCGCTGTTCGCCTCGTCGGCCATCACGGTGTGGAAGGCCACGCCCTCCTCGCCGTCCGCCCGCCGCTGGGCGGCGTCGCGGAAGACGTGCACCTCGAAGCCGGCCGCCTCGAGCTCCTCGCGGGCGATGTCGACGAAGTCGTGCTCGACGCCCGTGAAGTCGAAGGCGCCGCGGATGCCGTAGAGGCGGATCCGCGGATGCGTCGCGGGGTCGAGCGGCAGGTTGCCCGCGGTGTCCTTCACGAGCGTCACCACCTTGTCGGCGATGTCGGCGGCGATCCGGTGGTGCTCCTGGGTGCCGATCGCGGCGAGCGCGGCGGGCGGCGGCACGAGCTCCTCGCGCGGCGTCCGATGCAGGCCGAGGGATGCCTTGAGGCCGAGGATGCGCTGCAGCGCCTCGTGCAGGCGGTCCGGGGAGATGACGCCGCTGCGCACCGCCTCGAGCGCGACCGCGAGGTCCTCCTCGGGATCGCGGAAGAAGAGGATCATGTCGCAGCCGGCGTTGATGGTGGCCGGGATCACCTCGCGTCGGGGGAGCGCCTGGGTGAGGCCGACCATCATCGACGCATCCGTGAGGATGAGCCCGTTGAAGCCGAGCTCGCCGCGCAGCAGATCCTGCAGCAGCTCAGGCGCGACGGTGGCGGGCATGATGTCGCGGTCCTCGATGCCCGGCCGCAGGTGCCGCGAGAGCTCGGGGGCGCCGATGTGGCCGATCATGATCGACTGCACGCCGTGGTCGATCATCTCGCGGTAGACCCGGCCGTCGCTCGCCCACCACTCGTCCCACCCGAGGGTGTTGTAGCTGGTGACGACGTGCTGGTCTCGCTCGTCGATGCCGTCGCCGGGGAAGTGCTTCATGGCGGCAGCCGAGCCGTGGGCGCTCAGCCCGTCGAAGTAGGCCTTGGCGCGCTCGATGACGACGTCGGCGGTGTTGCCGAAGGAGCGCGTGCTGACGACGGTGTTGCGCCAGTTGCGGTGGATGTCGACGATCGGCGCGAAGGCCCAGTTGCAGCCGAGGGCGGCGGTCTCGCGCCCGGCGACGTCGCCGAGGTCGCGGGCGATGGATGCGTCGGGGTGGCTGCCGGCGGCGAGGTGCGTCGCGACCAGGGTGCCGTCGTCGATCGAGCCGAAGCCGCCCATCTCAGGGTTCGAGGCGACCAGCAGCGGCACCTTCGCGACGGACTGCGCGTAGCGGATGTGCTCCTGCACGGCCGCGGAGCCCGCGCCCATGTAGCGGATGCCGCCGACCCCGTACGCGCCGACCACGCGGTCGAGGTAGTCCTCGTCGAACCGCGTGTTGAGGTTGATGAACAGCTGGCCGACCTTCTGCTCGTCGGTGAGCGAGGCGATCGTCTCCTCCACCCACGCGACCGCGTCGTCATCGAGGTGGAACGGGGCCTTCGTCAGATCTGCCATCGCGGCTCCTTCGCCATGTCGTCGGTGAGTCGTCATCATCCCATCCTCGAATCGTCGGATCAACCGGTTGCCAAATCTCGCTGAACAGCCTGCAAAGCCACGGGTGACCCGATGTGCGCATTGCTTGGCAACCTCGTGGAAAAACTTTTGGCAACCGCTTGCACAGACGCGCGGGCGGCCGTAGAGTTGCGGCCAGTCGCCACATCGGCGGCGCATGATCACTCGAAGGCGAGGCGACGATGACGACGCGAACGTGGACACTCTCGGGCTTCGGCGACGAGATCGATCCGGATCCCCGCGTGCAGGTCGCCGTGCTCAAGGCGCTGGGCGCGCAGCACATCGAGGTCCGCAGCGCCTGGGGCGTGAACGTCGTCGAGTTCGACGACGCGCAGCTCGACGAGCTCGCCGCGATCCTCCGCGAGGCGGGCATGGGCGTCAGCGCCGTCGCCTCGCCCATCGGCAAGGTCGACGTCGCGCTCGACCCGCAGCTCGAGGTCGCGCGGCTGCGCCGCATCATCCGGGTCGCGCAGGCGCTCGGGACCGACCGCATCCGCGTCTTCTCGTTCTTCCGCGCCGAAGGCGTGCCGGTCGAGAGCATCCGCGACGACGTCATCGCCGCCATGCGCCTGCTGGCGGCCGAGGCCGAGTCGGCCGGCGTCGTGCTGCTGCACGAGAACGAGAAGGACATCTACGGCGACACCCCGGAGCGCGTGCTCGACCTGGTCGAGGCCGTCGGATCGCCGGCGCTGCGCCTCGCCTGGGACAGCGCCAACTTCGTGCAGGTCGGCGTGGCCCGCCCGCACGACGACGGCTTCGCCATGCTCGCGCCCTACGTCGAGTACCTGCAGGTCAAGGATGCGCTGGCCGCCTCGGGCGAGGTCGTGCCGGCCGGTCAGGGCCAGGGCCAGGTGGCCGACACCGTGCGCGCTCTGCGCGACGCCGGCTACGAGGGCTTCGTGTCGCTCGAGCCGCACCTCGCCGAGGGCCACGAGCTCGGCGGCTTCTCGGGCCCGACGGCATTCGGCGAGGCCGCCCGCGCGCTGCAGGGGATCCTGCGCGAGCTGGAGATCGAGACGCGATGACCCCCGTGCGGGCAGCGGTGATCGGCTGCGGCGACATCTCGATCGTGCACCTGGAGGCCATCGCCAAGCGCGACGGCACGGTGCTCGTCGGGGTCGCCGATGTGGATCCCGGCCGCCGCTCGGCGACCGCCGCCCAGTGGGACGTGCCCGGCTTCGCGAGCGTCGACGAGCTCATCGCGGCCGTGCGACCCGATGTCGTGCACGTCTGCACCCCGCACGACCAGCACGAGCCCGTTGCCGTCGCGGCGCTCGCCGCCGGCGTGCACGTGCTCACCGAGAAGCCGCTCGCCGACTCGCCCGCCGCGGGCGAGGCGATCGCCGCGGCAGCCGCCGCGAGCGGCGCGAAGCTCGCCGTCTGCTTCCAGAACCGCTACAACGCGCCCGTGCAGGCAACCCAGCGGCTGCTCGCCTCCGGCGAGCTCGGCGCCGTGCGGGGCGCCGCCGCGACCGTGCTCTGGCACCGGCTGCCCGACTACTACCTCGACCGCCCGTGGCGCGGCACCTGGGCGGGCGGCGGCGGAGGCCTGTTGATGAACCAGGCGATCCACACCCTCGACCTCCTGCAGTGGCTGCTCGGCCCGGTCGCCGACGTCGCCGGCCACGCCGCGACCCGCGCGCTCGCCGACGTCATCGAGGTCGAGGACACCGCCGAGCTGCGGCTGCGCCACGAGAGCGGCGCGACCAGCGTGCTCTACGCCACGCTCGGCCACGCGGCGAACTCGCCCGTGACGATCGAGATCGTCACCGAGCACGCGACCCTCACCCTGCGCGGCGACCTCACGGTCGAGCACGCCGACGGCCGGGTCGAGACCGTGCGGGAGCGCGAGTCGGCGGGCGGCGGGCGCGCCTACTGGGGCGTCTCGCACGAGCTGCTCATCGACGACTTCCACGCGAGCCTCGCCGATCCCGATCCCTTCTGGATCGGCGCCGACGCGGGCCTCGCCACCCTCTCCACCATCACTGCGGTGTACGACAGCTCCTTCCCCGAGCGAGCTCGTGCGACCGTGCGAAAGGACGCAGCATGAGCGACAAGGTCAGGATCGGCATCATCGGGTTCGGCGCCCAGGGCTCGATGTACGCGAAGTTCATCGCCGACGGCATGGTGCCCAGCATGGAGATCGGCGCGATCGCCGATCACAGCGAGGAGCGCCGGGCGAAGGCCGCAGAGCTCTACCCGGGGGTCGCGCTGCACGAGAGCCTCGACACCGTGCTCACGAGCGGCGAGGTCGACGCCATCGTCACCACCGTGCCGCACTTCCTGCACCCCGAGATGGGCATCGCCGCACTCGAGGCCGGCATCCACGCGCTGGTCGAGAAGCCCGCGGGCGTCTACACGAAGCAGGTCGCCGAGCTCAATGCGCTCGCCGCCTCGAAGCCCGAGCTGACCTTCGGCATCATGTTCAACCAGCGCAACAACCCGCTGTACAAGCGGCTCAAGGAGATCGTCGACAACGGCGAGATCGGCGACATCCGTCGCACGAACTGGATCATCACCACCTGGTGGCGCCCGCAGGGCTACTACGACCAGAGCGACTGGCGCGCTACGTGGGGCGGCGAGGGCGGCGGCGTGCTCGTCAACCAGGCCCCGCACCAGCTCGACCTCTGGCAGTGGATCTGCGGCGTGCCGAAGTCGGTCTACGCCAAGGTCGCCTATGGCTTCCGTCGCGACATCGCGGTCGAGGACGAGGTGACCGCCGTGGTCGACTACGGCAACGGCGCCACCGGCGTGTTCGTGACGGCCACGCACGACATCACCGGCACCGACCGCTTCGAGATCCTCGGCGACAAGGGCAAGATCGTCGTCGAGAACTCGAAGACGGCCACCGTGACCCGCCTGAAGAAGCCCGAGCGCGAGCTCAGCGAGGCGATGAGCATGGACGACGTGATGCGCATGTTCATGGGCGACTTCGACGCGACCGAGCTCTACACCACCGAGGTCATCGAGTTCGACTCCCCGTGGGGCGAGCAGCACTCGGGCGTGCTCGAGGACTTCGCGCAGAGCGTGCTCACGGGCGGCGAGCTGCTCGCGCCCGGAGCCGAGGGCATCAACGGCGTGCGCCTGGCCAACGCGATCCACCTCTCGAGCTGGACCGGCCGTGAGGTCGGGCTCGACTTCGACGAGGACGAGTACCTCGCCGAGCTCAACAGCCGCATCGCCGAGGAGGGCAAGTTCCCGGTCCGATCCTGAGACCAGGCCGCGGCAGGCACGCCAAGTCCTCAGGACCGGCTGCCCGCCTGTCGCGGCCGACACACCGCCGGTCCTCACCTCTGACCGGCGGGCAGCGGCGGCGAGAGCCGCGGGCAGCCGAGCACGACCAGCAAGTCCCAGCACCATCCACTCGAAGACGAGTCACCCCCAGGAGAGACAATGAAGTTTCGCACCCCAGTGACGGCAGCCGCCGTCCTCACCGCCGCCGGGCTCGTGCTCAGCGGCTGCGCCGCAGGCGCACCGGAGCCCGCCGCCAGCGGTGACGCATCCGCACCCACGCAGACGCTCACGATCGGCGCGGTCGCCGACATCACCGACTGGGACCCCGCGCAGGCCCACGTCGGCCACCTGCTGCAGCCCTACCAGGCCGCGTACGACACGCTGCTGCTGCGCGAGCCCGACGGCACGCTGGCACCCATGCTCGCGACCGAGTGGACCTACGACGAGACGAACACGCAGCTCACGCTCGAGCTGCGCACCGACGTCACCTTCAGCGACGGCGAGGCGTTCGACGCCGAGGCCGTGGTGGCGAACTTCGAGCACTTCAAGGCCGAGAACGGCCGCCAGGGCGCCCAGCTCGCGAGCTTCGAGTCGGCGACCGCCGTCGACGCCGACACCGTCGAGATCACGCTCACCGAGCCCGACCCCGCCTTCACCTACTTCCTGAGCCAGGCAGCCGGCCTGATGGGCAGCCCGGCCGCGCTCGACGGCGACGCGATCGGCGCAGCCCCCGTCGGCTCCGGCCCCTACGTGATGGACACGGCGTCGACGGTCGCCGGCTCGCAGTACGTCTTCACCGCGCGCGAGGACTACTGGAACCCCGACCTGCAGAAGTTCGCGGGCATCACCTTCAAGTTCCTGGTCGACAACGCCGCACGCGCCAACGCGCTGGTCTCCGGCCAGATCAACGCGGCGCTGATCGACGCACGCTCGACCGCGCAGGTCGACGGCGCGGGCCTCGAGCGCATCGCCTACCCGACCGACTGGGTCGGGCTGCTGCTGCTCGACCGCGACGGCACCATCGTGCCCGAGCTCGCCGACGTGCGCGTGCGCCAGGCGATCAACCACGCGCTCGACCGCGAGGCCCTGCTCGAGGCGCTCCAGCTCGGCTACGGCACGCCCACCGCGCAGCCGTTCGGCCCGGAGTCGGGCGCGTTCGACGAGGAGCTCGAGAACGCCTACCCGTACGACCCGGAGCGCGCTCGCGAGCTGCTCGCCGAGGCCGGCTACGCGGATGGCTTCACGATGTCGGCGCCGAGCGTCAGCGCCTTCGAGATCTTCTTCGCCACCATCGGCCAGCAGCTGTCCGAGGTCGGCATCACGCTGCAGGCGGAGGCGGTGCCCGACCAGGACCTCGTCTCCGAGATCGCCAGCGGCAACCACCCGTCGGCGTTCTTCTTCCTCTTCCAGGGCGAGGCGTGGGTGGCGATCAACCAGATCATCTCGACCGATGCGCTCTACAACTCGCTCGACAGCACCACGCCCGAGCTGCAGACGCTGATCGACCAGGTGCAGGCGGCCAAGACCGACGAGGAGCTCGAAGCCGCTGCGGTGGAGGTCAACCGCTACGTCGTCGAGCAGGCCTGGTTCGCTCCGCTGTACCGCCCCGACCAGCTGTTCTACACGGATGCGACGGTCACCGTCGAGCCGCAGGTGCAGCAGGCGGTCCCGTCCATCTACAACTTCGCTCCGGCGCAGTAGCACCCCCTGTGGAGGGCGGGGCGACCCGCCCTCCACACCCCAAGCACCACGCATCGACAAGGGAGTCGACATGCTCACCTTCGCCCTCCGACGACTCGGATCAGGCCTCCTCCTGCTGGTCGTCATCAGCGCGCTCGCCTATGCCCTGATGTTCGCCTCCGGCACCAACATCGCCCGCAACATCCTGGGCGAGACCGCGACCGAGGAGCAGGTGCTGCTGAAGCAGCAGGAGCTCGGTCTCGACCAGCCGCTCTGGCAGCGCTACCTGGCCTGGGCCGGCGGCGCGATCACCGGCAGCCTCGGCCGCTCCTGGTTCGGCGCCGAGACGGTCTCGCAGGCCGTGGCCACGCGGCTCCCCGTCACCCTCACGGTGATGGTCGTCGCGATCATCTTCACCGCCCTGATCGCCCTCATCATCGGCGTGACCGCGGCCGTCAAGCGCGGCTGGCTCGACAAGGCCCTGCAGGTCTCCGCCGTCGTCGGGGACGCCATCCCGGGCTTCGTGCTGGCGATC
This sequence comes from Agrococcus beijingensis, assembly GCF_030758955.1. Classification (NCBI taxonomy): domain Bacteria; kingdom Bacillati; phylum Actinomycetota; class Actinomycetes; order Micrococcales; family Microbacteriaceae; genus Agrococcus; species Agrococcus beijingensis. Next base: position 190,614 of record NZ_CP132360.1, read on the forward strand.
CTGCTCGTGCTCGTCTTCGCGATCCAGCTCAAGTGGGTGCCGGCGGTGAGCACCATCACACCGAACGCGCCGCCCTCCGCCTGGTTCCTCTCGCTGCTGCTGCCGGTGATCGCCATCGTCATCAACGCGGTGACCTCCAGCGCGCAGCAGATCCGCTCCGCCGTGATCAAGCAGTACGAGCGCGACTACGTGCGCACGCTGCGCAGCCGCGGCCTCGGTGAGCGCGAGATCCTCCTGAAGCACGTGCTGCGCGGGGCCAGCCCGGCCGGCCTGACCGTCTTGAGCCTGCAGTTCATCGGCATGCTCGGCGGCCTCGTGATCATCGAGAAGATCTTCGCCATCCCCGGCATCGGCAACCTGGCCGTGAGCGCCACCCAGCTGGGCGACGTCCCGGTCGTCATGGGTGTCGTGCTCTACACGGTCATCATCGTCGTCATCGTCAACCTGCTCGTCGATCTCCTGAACGGCTGGCTCAACCCGAAGGTGCGTGTCGCATGAGCGAGACCAGCGCGGCAGTGACGCCGCAGGCCCCCGCGGGCCAGGCGGGCGCCGTCGTCCGTCCGCACATCATCCGCAAGCTGCTGCGCAACCCGCTCGGGCTGGGCTCGATCGTGCTGCTCGGGCTGCTGCTGGTCACCGCGGCCATCGGCCCGCTGCTGGCGCCGTACGACCAGAACTTCGCCGACATCCTCGTGCCGCTCGCGCCGCCGTCGCCCGAGCACCTGCTCGGCACCGACTCCGCCGGTCGCGATGTGCTGAGCCGGCTGCTCTACGGCACGCAGCTGACCGTGCTCTCAGGCATCCTCTGCGCGGTCGTCGCGATCGCGATCGGCCTGCCCTCCGGCCTGCTCGCCGGCTACTACGGCGGCTGGTTCGACTCGCTCGCCAGCTGGACCGCGAACATGCTGATGAGCCTGCCCGGCATCGTGGTCCTGCTCGCCGTGCGCGCCGCGCTCGGCCCGTCGGTGTGGATCTCGATGGCCATCTTCGGCGTGCTGCTCAGCCCCGGCTACTTCCGGCTCACGCGCAGCGCCGTGCAGTCGGTGCGCAACGAGCTCTACGTCGACGCCGCCCGTGTCGCGGGGCTCTCCGACGCCAGCATCATCGGCCGCCACATCTTCTCGGTGGTGCGGGCGCCCATCATCATCCAGACCGCCGTCGTCGTCGGCGTCGCGATCGCCATCCAGGCCGGGCTGCAGTTCCTCGGCCTCGGCGACCCGACCGAGGCGAGCTGGGGGTCGATGGTCAACGAAGGCTTCCGCAACATCTATGCCGCGCCCGGTCTCATCTGGCCGCCGGTCATCCTCATCGGCCTCACGATCGGCGCCCTGGTGCTGCTCGCGAACGCCCTGCGCGACGCGCTCGAGGACCAGCAGAAGGTCAAGCGCAAGCGTCGCGTCACCGACATCGCCACCGGCGCGATCACGGCGATGACGCCGATCGTGCGCGCAGGCCGCGCCAAGGGCGTCGCCGCCGTCGACGAGGGCACGGAGCACCACCTGGTGCGCGTGAGCGGCCTGGCCGTCGGCTACCCGCAGCCCGACGGCAGCACGAAGCGCGTGGTCGACGACGTCTCCTTCTACGTCGACCGCGGCGAGGTGCTGGGCATCGTGGGCGAGTCGGGCTCGGGGAAGTCGCAGTCGGCGTTCTCGATCCTGGGCCTCCTGCCCGACAACGCCGAGATCGTGGCGGGCTCGATCCAGTTCGACGGCAAGTACACCGTCGCGCCGGGTGAGTCGAAGGTCGAGCAGTCGCGCCTCGCGCCGCTGCGCGGCAAGCGCATCGCCTACATCCCGCAGGAGCCGATGTCGAACCTCGACCCGAACTTCACGATCGGCCACCAGCTCTCCCGCCCGCTCCGCAAGGTGATGGGGCTGTCGAAGCAGGCCGCGAAGGCCCGGGCGATCGAGCTGCTCGACCAGGTGGGCATCCAGAACCCGGAGCGCATCTACGACATGCACCCGCATGAGATCTCGGGCGGCATGGCGCAGCGCGTGCTCATCGCCGGTGCGATCAGCTGCGAGCCCGACCTGGTGATCGCCGACGAGCCGACCACAGCGCTCGACGTGACGGTGCAGGCCGAGGTGCTCGACCTGCTGCGCGGCCTGCAGCAGCGCATCGGCATGGGCGTGCTGCTCGTGACGCACAACTTCGGCGTCGTCGCCGACATCGCCGACCGCGTCGTCGTGATGCAGGCCGGTCGCGTGGTCGAGTCGGGCGATGTCCGGCAGATCCTCGGCAGCCCGCAGCATCCGTACACGCAGATGCTGCTCGGCGCGATGCTCGAGGGCAAGGAGCCCATGACCATGCTGACGGATGCCGGACGCGGCCGAGAGGGGACGGACCGATGACCGCCACGAAGCTGCTCGAGGTCGACCGCCTGGTCGTCGAGTACCCCGGCCGCGGGTTCCGGGCCGCACCCATCCGGGTCCTCAAGGAGGTCTCGCTGTCGATCGAGCCCGGCAAGACGCTGGGGCTGGTGGGGGAGTCCGGCTCGGGCAAGACCACCATCGGTCGCGCGCTCCTGGGTCTCGCCCCGGTCACGGGCGGCACGATCACCTTCGAGGGCAAGGACGCCACGCACGTCCGGCGTGCCGAGCGCAAGCGGCTCAGCCGTCACATGCAGGTCGTGTTCCAGGATCCGTACACGTCGCTGAACCCGTCGATGGAGGTCGGTGCGATCCTGGCGGAGCCGCTGGTGGTGCAGGGCATCGCCGGTGCTGCGGCGAAGGCGCGCGTCGCCGAGCTGCTCGACCAGGTCGGGCTGCCGAGCGACGCGATCCACCGGCTGCCGCGCGAGTTCTCGGGCGGTCAGCGGCAGCGCGTCGCGATCGCCAGGGCGCTCGCGCTCAGCCCGAAGCTCATCGTCTGCGACGAGCCGGTCAGCGCGCTCGACCTGTCGACCCAAGCCCGTGTGCTCGACCTGTTCCTGCAGATCCAGCGCGACACCGGGGTGTCGTACCTCTTCATCTCGCACGACCTCGACGTGGTGCGGCACATCAGCCATGACGTGGCGGTGCTCTTCCGCGGCGACATCGTCGAGCACGGCGCTGCCGAGCAGGTCACGCGGCACCCGCACCACCCGTACACGAAGCGGCTGCTGCTCGCCTCGCCCGTGCCCGACCCCGACCGGCAGGCCGTGCGCCGGCGGGAGCGGCGCGAGCTGCTCGACTCGGAGGCCGTGCCCTCCGTCGAGTCGGCCAGTGCCTGAGGCGAGGGCCGCGCGGATCGGAGCGTGCGCCGATCGTCATAGGATGCAGGTGCAGTCAGCCGCGGACCAGGGAGGCATGGACCATGTCTTCACCTGAGCGCCGCCGCGGCGGTTCGGCGCCGACCATCTACGACGTCGCGAAGCTGGCCGGGGTCAACCCCTCGACCGTCTCCCGGGCGCTGAACTCGCCCGGCCGCATCAACGAGAAGACCGAGGCCAAGGTGCGCGCCGCCGCGCGCGACCTGCGCTACCGCCTCAACCCCATGGCACGAGCGCTGCCCACGGGCAGGACGAGCACGCTGGGCCTGATCCTCTCCGACATCACCAACCCGATGATCGCGGGCATCGTCCGCGGTGCCCAGCAGGCCGCCTCCGAGCGCGGGTACACGCTGCTGCTCGCCGAGTCGCAGGAGAGCGGGGAGCTCGAGGCGACCGCCGTCGACCGCATGATCTCGAGTGTCGACGGCCTGGTGCTGGCGGCCAGCCGCCTCGACGACGAGCGCATCGCGCAGGCCGCGGAGGATCGCCCGATGGTGCTGATCAACCGCGCCGTCGACGACGTCGAGTCGGTCATCGGTGATGTCGAGCCCGGCATCGACGAGGCGGTCGCGCACCTGCACCTGCTCGGCCATCGCCGCATCGTCTACCTCTCGGGACCGCAGACGTCATGGATGAGCCGGCACCGCGAGGCGGTCATCCGCGCCGTCGCGGCTCGGCGGGGTGTCGAGATCGAGGTGCTGGGCCCGAACCGCCCGACGCTCGAGATGGGCACGGAGGCACTGCCGCGGATCGTGGCGACCGGCGCGACCGCGGTGGTCGCGTACAACGACGTGATGGCGATCGGGCTGCTGCGCGCCGCGCAGCAGCAGGGTCTCGACATCCCGTCGGATCTCAGCATCGTCGGCTTCGACGACGTCTTCGGCTCCGACTTCACCTCGCCGCCGCTCACGACCGTCCGCATGCCGCTCATGGTGCTGGGCGAGCTCGCGGTGCGACGACTGCTCGACATGCTGCAGGACGACACGGAGCCCGAGCGCATCGAGCCGCCGGTGTCGCGGCTCGTCATCCGCGGATCCTCGGGGCGCGCCCGAAGCTAGCTCCCGCTCGCCGATTCCCAGCGCACGACGACGGCCCACGCTCCGCGGAGCGTGGGCCGTTCGCGATCAGAAGAGGTCGGCGAAGCCGAGCGCGACCAGGTTGTCGTACGAGGTCTGCAGGCAGTCGAACACGTCACGGCCGTACAGGTCGTCCTGCTCGACGAGCAGGTACTTCGCGCCCGCGTCGATGCTCGTCGGGATGATGCCCTGCCAGTCGAGGTTGCCCTCGCCGACCTCGGCGAACTGCACGACGCCCGTGAACGCCTGCATGAAGGTCGCGAAGTCGCCCTGGGCGAGCGCGCCGAAGGCCTCGGGCGGCAGCTGCCCGATCCGGTAGTCCTTCAGGTGGATCATGGCGACGCGGCCCGCGAAGCGCTCGATCGTGCGCTGCGGGTCGACGCCGCCGCGCTGCAGCCAGTGGGCGTCGAGCTCGAGCCCGACGGTGGGGGAGCGGTCGGCGATGATGTCGAGGAGGAAGCGCCCGTCGTACTTCGCGAACTCGATGTGGTGGTTGTGGTAGTACAGGCCGATGCCGTGCTCGGCGAGCCGCTGGGCCATCTGCTCGGTCGCGTCGCAGAAGGCGAGCACCTTCTCGAGGCTCGCCATGGCGTCGAACGGCAGCATGCCGATCCGCACCATGGTCGCGCCGAGCGCCTTGGCATCGGCGACGATCTTGTCGAAGTCGGTCGTGAGCGCGTCGTTGCCGGCGGGCGAGGGCTCGAGGCCGGCGGAGATCGACGCGATGTCGATGCCCAGCTCGTCGCGTGCCCTGGCGATCTCGGCGACGTTCTCGGGCGTCAGGGGGATCTGCGAGATCTCCACCGCCCGGTAGCCGATCTCGCGTACGCGACGGAGCGTCTCGAACGCCCCGTGCTCCGCAACGCTGTCCTTGAGCATCATCGCCTGGACGCCGATCACTGCCACCTGGTCTCCCATCGTCGAGCGTCGCGACGATGCAACGCTGCTGGGTGCAGTCTGGCACCGGAGGCCGCGATTTGGCAACCGGTTGACAAGGCGCGCGCAGTGCGGTTCACTGCACCTGTGCCAATGACGCTGCGCCTGGATCCCGACCGCCTCCTCCCCGCCGACCCCGCCACGCGCGAGATCGCCCGGGAGCTCTACGCGCTGGTCGCCGATCTGCCGATCGTGTCGCCGCACGGCCACGTCGATCCGCGGCTGCTGCTCGACGACGAGCCCTTCCCCGACCCGGCGCAGCTGTTCATCCGCTTCGACCACTACGTCACGCGCCTGATGCACGCGGCGGGCGTCGAGCTCGCCGACCTCGGCATCCCGCATGCCGATGGCCGACCGGTCGCCGCGCCGCGCGACGTGTGGCGCACCTTCTGCGCCCACTGGCGCCTCTACGCCGGCACCGCATCCGGGTACTGGCTGCAGCACACGTTCGCGACCCTCTTCGGCATCGACGAGCACCCCTCGCCCGAGAACGCCGACGCGCTGTACGACCGCGTCCAGGCCGCGCTCGAGACCGACGAGTTCCGCCCCCGGGCGCTGTTCGCGCGCTTCGGCATCGACGTGATGGCCACCACCGACGACCCGATGGACGACCTCGCCGCCCACCGCGCGCTCGCCGACGACCCGACGTTCACGGGCCGCGTGCTGCCGACGTTCCGCCCCGACGCCTACCTCAACCCGCTCGCGCCCGGCTACGCCGACAACGTGCGCAGGCTCGCCGAATGGGGCGGCCACGAGGCCGACGACTTCCGCGGCTACCTCGACTCGCTCGAGCGCCGCCGCCGCCACTTCGTCGAGCACGGCGCCGTCTCGGCCGACTTCGGCGTGCTCGAGCCCTACACGGTCGACCTCGGCGTCGAGGGCGCGAGCGCGCTCTTCGCCCAGGCGGTCGCCGGCACGATCAGCCCCGCCGACGCGCGCGAGCTGCTGGGCCACATGCTGCTGGAGTCGGCTCGCATGAGCGTCGAGGACGGCCTGGTGATGACCGTGCACCCGGGCGTCGCGCGCAACCACTCGAGCTCGACCTTCCGCTCCTACGGCCCCGACACCGGCCACGACATCCCCGTCGCCGTCGAGTACGTCGAGAACCTGCGCCCGCTGCTCGAGCGCTTCGGCGACGACCCGTCCTTCCACCTCGTGCTCTTCACGATCGACGAGACGGTCTACTCGCGCGAGATCGCGCCGCTCGCGGGCTTCTACCCGTCGGTCTACATCGGGGCGCCGTGGTGGTTCATCGATGCTCCGGATGCGGTGCTGCGGTTCCGCGCGGCCGTCACCGAGACCGCCGGGTTCTCCCGCGGCTCCGGCTTCATCGACGACACCCGCGCGTTCCTGTCGATCCCCGCCCGGCACGACATGTCTCGGCGCCTCGACGCCGCGTTCCTCGCCCGGCTCGTGATCGAGGGCCGCATCGACCGCGACACCGCGGCCCAGATCGTCGTCGACCTCGTCGACGGCTCGCCCAGGAGGGTCTTCAAGCTGTGACCGATCGCATCTCCCGCCAGGCGCTCGCCGACGCCGGCCTCGCCGCCGAAGCGGCGCCCGTCCGCATCGTCCACCTCGGGCTCGGCGCATTCCACCGCGCCCACCAGGCCTGGTACACCGCCAACGCCGACGACGCCGCCGACTGGGGCATCGCCGCGTTCACCGGGCGCAGCCCCGCCGTCGCCGACGAGCTGCGGCCGCAGGACGGCCTGTTCACCCTGATCGTCCGCGACGGCGACGCCGACCGCGCCGAGATCGTGCCGAGCATCGTCGAGGCAGTCTCCGGCGACGACGTCGGGCGCCTGACCGCGCTGCTGGCCGCTCCCGAGACCGCGATCGTGACGATCACCATCACCGAGCCCGGGTACCGCCTGCGCGCAGACGGCTCGCCCGACGAGAGCGACCCGCTGGTCGCCGCCGACGTCGAGGCGCTCCGCGACGGCGGCGATCCCGCCACGACGCTCGGCAGGCTCGTCGCCGGGCTCGACGCCCGCCGCGCCGCCGGCGTCGGCCCGCTCGCGGTCGTCCCCTGCGACAACATGCCCGACAACGGCGCGCTCGTCGCGAACGGCACGGCCGCGCTCGCAGCGCTGGCAGGCCTCGACGAGACCGCCGCCTGGATCCGCGACGAGGTGTCGTTCGTGTCGACCTCCGTCGACCGGATCACGCCCCGATCGACGCCCGCCGACGCTGCGACGGCCGAGCGGCTGACCGGCTTCGCCGACGCCTCGCCGGTGGTCACCGAGCCGTTCCGTGACTGGGTGCTCGAGGGCGAGTTCCCCGCCGGCCGACCCGCCTGGGAGACCGCCGGAGCGCGCTTCGTCGATGAGATCGAGCCCTTCGAGCGCCGCAAGCTGTGGCTGCTGAACGGCGCGCACACGCTGCTCGCCTACACCGGGCTCAGTGGGGGCCACGAGACGGTGGCCGCCGCGGTCGCCGACCCCGAGCTGCGGGCCGCGGTCGACGGACTCTGGGATGAGGCCGCGGCGCACCTGCCCGAGGGCCTCGACCTCGACGCCTACCGGGCTGCACTGCTCGACCGCTTCGACAACGCGCGCATCGAGCACCGGCTCGCGCAGATCGGCATGGAGGGCGTCGCCAAGCTGCGGGTGCGCATCGCTCCGGTGCTCCTGGCCGAGCGCGCCGCCGGACGCTCGGGCGCGGCCTCGCTGCGTGCGCTCACGGCGTGGCTCGCCCTCGCCCTGGACGGCTCGGCGCCAGCCGATGCCGCCGCGGCCCAGATCGACGTCGCGCGATCCGCGGCCGATCCGGTCGCCGCCCTGCTCGATCTGGTCGACCCGCGACTCGCGCAGGACGCCGAGATCCTCGCCTCCGCCAGGGCCGCGGCGCCGACCTCCGGCTGACCTTCCGACGCGTTTCCAGGCAAAGGTTGGCAACCGCTTGCCAACCACTCGGAACACTGCCATGATCGAGGGATCGCCGACCGGCGATCGGAGCACCCACTCCACGCAACGACGCGTACGCGATGGCGCGAAGGGATCCCAACCAGATGACAGTGACGTCGAACGACACGGCTGCGAAGCCGGCGACGAACCAGCAGGCAGGCCGCCTCAGCGCGAAGACGCTGATCGGCTACGGCGCCGGTGACGCCGCCAACAATCTCGCGTTCACGACCGCGACGATGTTCCTGCTCGTCTACTACACCGACGTCGCCGGCATCGGCGCTGCGGCGGCCGGCACCCTGCTGCTCGTGGTGCGCATCTTCGACGCGTTCGCCGACGTCTTCGCCGGCCGCATCGTCGACCGCACCTACTCGAAGCGGTTCGGCAAGTTCCGGCCGTTCATCCTGTTCGGGTCGCTGCCGCTGCTGCTGCTGAGCTTCCTCACGTTCAACGTGCCGCAGATCGGCGAGACCGGCATGCTCATCTACGCGTACCTCACGTACGCGGCGCTGGGCTTGGCCTACAGCCTCGTCAACATCCCCTACGGCTCGCTCGCCGGGGCGATGACGCAGAGCTCCTCCGAGCGCGCGAGGCTGTCGAGCGCCCGCACCATCGGCGCCGTGATCGTCGGCGCGGTGCTGGGCATCGTGGTCGCTCCGCTCATCACGCCGGAGCGCGACCTGCAGACGCTCTTCACCTTCATGACGCTCGGGTTCGTGGTGGTCGGCTTCGCGCTCTACATGTTCACGTTCTTCACCGCCAAGGAGACCGTGCGCCGCGACGTGACGAAGGTCACGATGCGCCAGAGCTTCGCGATCCTCAAGCACAACCGCCCGCTCGCGATGCTGTGCATCTCATCGTTCTTCTTCCTCACCGGCATGCTCGCCATGAGCACCGTGCAGCTCTACTACCTGCGCGACGTGCTGCAGGCGATCGAGCTCTACGCCGCCGTGTCGATCGTGCAGATCATCGGCACCTTCGGCATCGGGGCGATGATGCCGTGGATCGTGCGCACGCTCGGCAAGCGCAACGCCTACATGCTCGGCGGCGCGGTCGTCGTGCTCGGCGGCGTCACGGCGTTCATGGCTCCGACGACGCTGCCGTGGCTCGGCTTCGCGGGCCTCGCGATCGCGACCCTCGGCGTCTCGTTCAACGGCATGCTCGTGTGGGCGCTCGAGGCCGACACCGTCGAGTACGGCGAGTGGAAGACCGGCGTGCGCGCCGAGGGCATCATCTACGCGCTGTTCTCGTTCACCCGGAAGACCGGCCAGGCCATCGGCGGCGCGCTCGCGGCCTACGCACTGGCGGTGGGCGGCTACGTCGCGGGCGCCGCCGAGCAGTCGGAGGCGGCAGACCTCGCCATCCGCGCCGCCGTCGGCCTCGTGCCGGCGATCTTCTCGCTGCTGGCCGTCGGCGTCATGGTGCTCTACCCCCTGACGGATGCCCGCCACCGTGAGATCGTTGCCGAGATCGAGCAGCGCCGCACCGAGACCGAGGCTCTCCGCACCATCGACCCCTCGCTCTCGACTGCAGCGTTCGCGACGCGAGCAGACGCATCCACCCCACCCATCAAGGAGTCATGACATGAAGATCGAGAAGGCAGAGGTGCTCGTCTCGAGCCCCGGACGCAACTTCGTCACGCTGCGCATCACCACCGATGACGGCTACACCGGCCTCGGCGACGCGACCGTCAACGGTCGCGAGCTGGCGGTCGCCTCGTACCTCCAGGACCACGTCGTGCCGCTGCTCATCGGCCTCGACGCGCACCGCATCGAGGACACCTGGCAGTACCTCTACCGGGGTGCCTACTGGCGCCGGGGACCGATCACGATGGCAGCGATCGCCGCCGTCGACACGGCGCTGTGGGACATCAAGGCCAAGGTCGCCAAGATGCCGCTCTACCAGCTGCTCGGCGGTCGCTCGCGCGAGGGCCTGCTGGTCTACGGCCACGCCTCCGGCGCCGAGCTGCCCGAGCTGTTCGACTCGATCCGCGAGCACCAGGAGGAGGGCTACCGCGCCATCCGCGTGCAGACCGGCGTGCCGGGCCTCCCGAGCGTCTACGGCGTCGCCTCGAGCGCCAACGCGCAGCAGGGCGGCATGGGCGTCACGACCCGCTACGACCACGAGCCCGCCCGCCCGGGCGAGCGCCCCGTCGAGGAGTCGTGGGACACGCGCGCCTACATCCGCCACATCCCGACCGTCATGGAGGCCGTGCGCAACGAGTTCGGCCCCGAGCTGCCGCTGCTGCACGACGCGCACCACCGCCTCACGCCCATCGAGGCGGCCAAGGTGGGCAAGCTGCTCGAGCCCTACGACCTCTTCTGGCTCGAGGACGTCACGCCGGCCGAGAACCAGCAGGCGCTGCGCCTCGTGCGCGAGCACACCACCACGCCGCTCGCGATCGGCGAGATCTTCAACACGATCTGGGACTACAAGGAGCTGATCGAGGAGCAGCTGATCGACTACGTGCGCAGCCCCATCACGCACGCGGGCGGCATCACGGCGCTGCGCCGCATCTTCGACTACGCCTCGGTCTACCAGATCAAGTCGGGCGTCCACGGCCCGACCGACGTCTCGCCGGTCGGCCTCGCTGCCGCCATCCACCTCGGCATCGCGATCCCGAACTTCGGCATCCAGGAGTACATGAAGCACTCCAAGGCGACGCACGAGGTGTTCCGCACCGACTACTCGTTCGAGGATGGGCTCCTCAAGCCGGGCGAGGCCGTCGGCCTGGGCGTCGAGTACGACGACGAGGCCGGCGCCGGCCACGGCTACGCGCCCGCCTACCTGCCGGTGGCACGCCTGCTCGACGGGTCGATGCACAACTGGTGACATGACTTCCGGGAACGCGACGCCCGGACGACGACGCCGCTCCGCCCTCGGGCGGGGCGGCGTTCGTCGTCCGTTCGGCGACACGTGCCCACCGCACGTCCAGCCGCGGCTCCTAGCGTCTCGGCATGCAGATCGGGTACAAGCTCTTCGCCGAGGACGTCGCGCCGAACGAGCTGATCAGGCGAGCCGTCGAGGCCGAGCGGGTCGGCTTCGACTTCGTCGAGATCAGCGACCACTTCCATCCCTGGCTGCCGGAGCACCAGCACTCGCCGTTCGCGTGGGCGATCCTGTCGGCGATCGCGGCGAAGACCTTGACGCTGCGGCTCGCCACCGGCGTCACCTGCCCCTCGATCCGCTACCACCCGGCGATCATCGCGCAGGCGGCGGCGACGCTGCAGATCATCTCCGACGGCCGCTTCACGCTCGGCGTCGGCGCGGGGGAGCGGCTCAGCGAGCGCATCGTCGGCCAGGGCTGGCCCGAGGTGGGCGACCGTCATCAGCGCCTGCGCGAGGCGATCGAGATCATCCGGCTGCTGTGGTCGGGCGGCACCCACTCGTACCGCGGCGAGTTCCTCGAGCTGCACGATGCGCGCGTCTACGACCTGCCGGATGCGCTGCCCGAGATCGTCGTGGCGGCCGGCGGGCCGCAGGCGGCGGCGCTCGCAGCAGAGCTGGGCGACGGGCTGTTCGCCACCGATCCCGACGCGTCGCTGCTCGAGGCGTGGCGGGCCGTGGGCGGCGACGGTCCGCGCTACGGCGAGGTGCCGACCGCCTTCGCGCCCGACGAGCGCGCCGGCGCCGAGGCCGCGCACCGCCGGTTCCGCTTCGGGCCGCTGGGCTGGAAGGTGCTGGCCGAGCTGCCCGACCCGACCGCGTTCGACCAGGCGACGCAGCACGTTCGCGTCGACGACATGACGGATGCGTTCGCCTGCGGCCCCGACGTCGAGCGGCACGTCGAGGTCTTCGACGGCTTCCGCGAAGCCGGCTTCGACCACCTCGCGCTCATGGACGGCGGCCCCGACCCGGATGCCTTCTTCGCGTTCTTCGCCGACCAGCTCGGACCGCGCCTGCGGCAGGGCTGACCGGCCGTGAGCCTCCCGGACCGCCAGTAGGGTGATTCGGGAGGACAGCAATGCCAGAGCACACCCTGAAGGTCGCGGCCGCCGTGACCCTCGACGACGCATCCGCCGACCGCATCCGCGAGCTCGAGCCTCGCGTCGAGCTGCTGCGCGACACCTCGCTGACGCGGCCGTGGCGCTGGCACGGCGACTGGGAGGGCGACCCCGACTGGGAGCGCACGCCAGAGCGGCAGAGCGCCTACGAGGCGATGCTCGACGGGGCGGATGCGCTCTTCGGCATCCCGGACGTCGACCCGGTGGCGCTGACCCGCGCCGTGCGCGGCAACGCGGGGCTGCGCTGGGTGCACACGACTGCCGCCGGCGGCGGCGGCCAGGTGCGCGCCGCGCGCCTCAGCGAGGCGGAGCTCGCGCGCGTCGCGGTCACCACGAGCGCCGGCGTGCACGCGTCGACCCTCGCCGAGTGGGCGCTGTTCGGCGTGCTCGCGGGCGCGAAGGACCTGCGCCGGCTCGAGCGCGACCAGGCGGATCGGCACTGGTCCGACGGCCGCCGCATGATGCGGCACGTGGGCGAGATGACCGTGCTCATCGTCGGCACGGGCGGCATCGGCAAGGTCTGCGCCGCGCGGTTCTCGGCGCTCGGCGCGACCGTCTGGGGAACCACCCGCCGCGACGAGCCGGTCGCGCACGTCGACCGGCTGGTGCCGATCGAGCGGCTCGCCGAGGCCGCCGCGCAGGTCGACGCGATCGTCAACACGCTGCCGGGCACCGAGCTGACGGAGGGGCTCCTCGGCGAGGCGGTCCTCGGCGGCGTCCGCGACGACACGATCCTGGTGAACGTGGGCCGCGGCACCGTGGTCGACGAGGCCGCGCTGCTGACCGCCCTCGACGCCGGGCGCGTCGGCTTCGCCGCCCTCGATGTCACCGCGACCGAGCCGCTGCCGCACGACAGCGCCCTGTGGACGCATCCGAACGTCCTGATCAGCCCCCACACGGCGGCGCTCTCGCGGCAGGAGCCCCGCCGCATCGCCGAGCTCTTCGCCGCGAACGCGACCCGCCTGCTCGACGGCGAGCCGCTGCACAACGTGATGAGCACGAAGGAGTTCTACTGATGGGCGACGGCATGCCTCCCGACCGCACGACTTCCAGAGGCACCGCGCTGTTCGACCTGACGGGCCGCATCGCGCTCGTCACCGGCTCGAGCCAGGGCATCGGCCGTGCGCTCGCGCAGGGCCTCGCCGAGGCCGGCGCGACCGTCGTCGTGCACGGCCGCGACCGCCGGAAGGCCGAGCGGGCCGCCGCCGAGATCGCCGGCTCGACCGGCCGCGAGGCGCACGTCGCGATCTTCGACGTGACGGATGCGGCTGCGGTCGATGCCGGGATCGCCGACGTCGAGGCGCGGCTCGGCACCCCCGACATCCTCGTCAACAACGCCGGGATCCAGCGGCGCAACCCGATCGCCGAGTTCACCGACGCGGATTGGCACGACCTGGTCGCCACCAACCTGACGAGCGCGTTCCTGCTCTCGCGCCGGGTGGCGAAGGGCATGATCGAGCGCGGCTCGGGCCGCATCGTCTCGATCGGCAGCGTGCAGTCGCAGCTCGCCCGCCCCTCGATCGCGCCGTACAGCGCCACGAAGGGCGCGATCGTCATGCTGACGAAGGGCCTCTGCGCCGACCTCGCCCCGCACGGCATCAGCGTCAACGCGCTCGCCCCGGGCTACTTCGCGACCGAGCTCACCCAGAAGCTCGTCGACGACCAGGAGTTCTCGGCGTGGGTCGCACAGCGCACGCCCGCCGGGCGATGGGGCAGGGTCGAGGATCTCGTCGGCACGCTCGTGTTCCTGTCGAGCGACGCGAGCGCCTTCGTCAACGGCCAGACGATCTACGTCGACGGCGGCATGACCGCGGTCGTGTGAGAGGAGCAGCATGATCGAGAACCTGGCGCTGGTCGCCCACGCGAAGGAGGACGTGCGCGTCGAGCCGCTGCCCGAGCCCGCTCCGGAGCCCTCGGAGGCGGTGGTCGAGATCGCCTACGGCGGCATCTGCGGCTCCGACCTGCACTACTGGCTGCACGGCGCGGCCGGCCAGTCGATCCTGCGAGAGCCGATGGTGCTCGGGCACGAGATCGTCGGCACCGTGCTGGCCGCCGCGGCCGACGGCTCGGGGCCGGCTGTCGGCGCCCGCGTCGCCGTGCACCCCGCGACGCCCATCGACGACGGCTCGGCGCCGTTCCCCGCCGACCGGCCGAACCTCAGCCCCGCAGGCACCTACCTCGGGTCGGCCGCGCGGCTGCCGCACACCGACGGCGCCTTCGCCCGGCGCGTGGCGCTGCCGGCCCGCATGCTGCGGGCGATCCCCGACGGGCTCTCGCTGCGCCTCGCGGTGCTCGCCGAGCCCGCGGCCGTCGCCTGGCACGGCGTCGGCCAGGCGGGCGACGTCGCCGGCCGCAGGGTGCTCGTGATCGGCACCGGCCCGATCGGGGCGCTCGCGATCGCGGTCGCCAAGCACCACGGCGCCGCCGAGATCGTCGCGACCGACCTGCACGAGCACCCGCGATCGCTCGCGACGCGACTGGGGGCACGCGCCCTCGATGCGACGGATGCGCAGGCCATCGCGGCCGTGCACGCCGACGTGGTCATCGAGTCGTCGGGCACCGTGCCGGGGCTCGCCGCCGCCATCAGCGGTGCCCGCCGCGGCGGCACGGTCGTGATGCTGGGGCTGCAGCGCGCGGGCGACGTCGCCGTGCCGATGGCGAGCGCCATCGCGCGCGAGCTGACCCTGGTCGGCTCGTTCCGCTTCAACGACGAGATCGACGAGGTGCTGGCGGCGCTGGCCGACGGCTCGCTCGACGCGGAGGCGGTGATCAGCCACGAGCTGCCGATCGATCAGGCCCGCGAGGCGCTCGTGCTCGCGCGCGACGCATCCGTATCCTCGAAGGTGCTGCTGACGTTCGCGGCCGACGCACACGAAGGAGTGAAGGCATGAGCGAGACGCGCTACCCGTCGATGATCATCATGGGCGTGCAGGGCTCCGGCAAGTCGACCATCGGCAAGGCGCTCGCCGACCGGCTCAACATCGACTTCATCGATGGCGACGACCTGCACCCGAAGGCCAACAAGGACAAGATGGGCGCGGGGCATCCGCTCACCGACGAGGATCGCGTGCCGTGGCTGAAGGTCATCGGCGACACGATCGCCGCCGGCCGCGCCGAGGGCCGCATCACGATCGTCGCCTGCTCGGCGCTCAAGCGCTGGTACCGCGAGCTGCTGCGCTCGAGCGACCAGCAGCTCGTGTTCCTGCACCTGGTGGGCGACAGGGGGGTGCTCGCGAACCGGCTCGCGCACCGCGACCACGAGTTCATGCCCTCCACGCTGCTCGACAGCCAGATGGAGACGCTCGAGCCCCTCGCCGAGTGGGAGCAGGGCATCGCCATCTCGATCGACCAGTCGCCCGAGGCCATCGTCGACGAGGTCTCGCGCATCCTGATCGCCCGCGCGGCCGGCCGCGACGTGCTGCCCGGGCCGGCGACGACGCTCACCGGCACCATCGAGCTGCCCGGCGCCTGAGCCGCCGCCGGCGCTCGGCCGGCAGATCCCTCCGCCGCAGTCGGATCCCACTGCACCGCATCACCCCCCCATTGCTCTCGCACCACCACTCACAGAGGAGACGCACGATGGACGATCTGGTCCTCAACTGGGATCTCGGCACGGGAGGGCTGCTGCTGCTCGCGGCCGGCGCCATCGCGCTGCTCCTGGTGCTGATCATGACCTTCAAGATCCACGCCTTCCTGGCGCTGATGATCACGAGCCTGCTGACCGCGGTCGCGGCCGGCATCCCGTTCGACCAGCTGATCCCCGCCATCTCCTTCGGCTTCAACCCGACGCTCGGCAGCGTGATGCTGCTGGTCGCGCTCGGCGCGATGCTCGGCCGCATGATCGAGACCTCGGGCGGCGCGCGGGTGCTGACCGACAAGCTGATCGGGCGCTTCGGCGAGCAGCGGGCCGGCATGGCCGTCGGCGTCGCGAGCCTGCTGATGGGCTTCCCGATCTTCTTCGACGCCGGCCTGGTCGTCATGATGCCGATCATCTACGCCGTCGCGCGTCGACTCGGGGGCTCGCTGCTGAGCGTCGCGTTCCCCTCGGCCCTCGCGTTCAGCGCCATGCACATCTTCGTGCCGCCGCACCCGGGCCCGGTCTCCGCATCCGCCATCCTGGGCGCCGACGTGGGCCTCGTGCTCATCCTCGGCCTCGTCGTGGCGCTGCCCGTCTGGTACCTGGTGGGCGTGCTCTTCGGCGGCTGGGTCGGTCGTCGCTACAACATCCCCGTGCCGACGATCCTCGACGGCTCTGCCGAGGACCACAAGGAGATGGAGTCGAACCCCTCCTTCGGCAAGATCATCACGCTGCTGGTGCTGCCGCTCGTGCTCATCCTCATGAACACCGGCCTCAACATGTACGCCTCGACCACCGACGACGCGGATGCGTTCAAGGCACTGCCCGTCGTGGCGCTGCTGCGCGCGCTCGGCGAGACCCCGATCGCGCTGCTGATCACCGTCATCGTGTCGATGTGGCTGCTCGGCTGGGGCATGGGCAAGTCGGGCACGCTGATCGAGAAGGTCGCCGACAGCGCGCTCGGCCCGATCTGCTCGGTCGTGCTCGTCACCGGCGCCGGCGGCATGTTCGGCGGCGTGCTGCGCGTCACCGGCATCGGCAACGCGATCGCCGACTCGTTGAACTCGATCGGCATGCCGGTCATCGTCGCGGCGTTCCTCATCTCGCTCATCGTGCGCATCGCGCAGGGCTCGGCCACGGTCGCGCTCACCACGGCCGCATCGCTGATGGCGGGCGTGGTGGTCGACGGCGGCTTCAACCCGGTCGAGGTCGCTGCGATCGTGCTCGCCACGGCGGCCGGCTCGGTCGGCTTCAGCCACGTCAACGACTCGGGCTTCTGGCTGGTCAGCAAGTTCTTCGGCCTCGACGTCAAGACGACGCTGAAGACCTGGACGGTCGCGCAGGGCCTGATGGCCATCATCGGCTTCGCGATCTCGTTCGTCATCTACCTGATCGCCGGCATGTTCGGCTGATCGCCTGCCACGGGATCGGGGCCCGGGACGGGCTCGGGCACTGGCGTCGCGGGGAGGGCCCGAAAGGGCCCTCTCTCCTCGCTCCAGCGTGCTGTACCATCGGAGGTTGAACTTCGGCGAGGGGTGCTCCGGCACCCGTGATCGACGCGGTCGCGGCAGCAGGCAGAGTCCTCACGCTCCGGGCGTTCGAGTCGACGACAACGATGGGCTGCGGCCCGAAGGAGCAATTCCCATGAGCAACGAAGACAACAAGCTGGCCGCTGAGGTCCGCACGGCCTTCGGCAAGGGCGCGGCACGCAAGATCCGCGCGATCGGCAGCGTTCCCGCGGTCCTCTACGGCCACGGCACCGAGCCCCAGCACCTCACGCTGAACGCCCACGAGGTGTTCCTGCGCGTGCGCCACTCCAACGCCATCTTCGACCTGCAGGTCGACGGCAAGTCGCAGCTCGCGCTCGTCAAGGACGTGCAGCGCAACCCGGTGCTCCAGGGCGTCCAGGCCATCGAGCACCTCGACCTCGTGATCGTCAAGCGCGGCGAGAAGGTCGTCGTCGACGTGCCCGTCCACGTCGAGGGCGAGTCGGCTCCCGGCACGATCACCAACCTCGAGCTGACCTCGCTGTCGATCGAGGTCGAGGCGCTGCACATCCCCGACTCCATCACGCTCTCGATCGAGGGCCTCGAGGAGGGCGCGCACGTGCTCGCCGGCGACATCGAGCTGCCCAAGGGCTCGACGCTGCTCACCGACCCCGAGACGCTCATCGTCGGCATCATGGTGCCCGCGGCCCCGAGCGACGGCGAGGACGAGGCAGCTGCCCCCGCCGCCCCCGCTGAGGGCGAGTCGGCGGAGTAGTTCCAGGCGATCGCGTCTCCATGACGCAGACGTGGCTCGTGGTCGGGCTCGGGAATCCCGGGCCCGACTACGCGCGCACGCGCCACAACATCGGGCAGATGGCGCTCGCCGAGCTCGAGCGCCGCGGCGGCGCGACTGCCAAGCGGCACGGCAAGGCCGAGGCGCTCGTCGCCGAGTCGCGGGTGATCGGCGGCCCCAAGGTGGTCACCGCGTTCCCGACCACCTTCATGAACCGCTCCGGCGGCCCGGTCGCGAAGCTCATGGACTACTACGGCGTCGAGCTCGAGCACGTCATCGTGCTGCACGACGAGCTCGACCTGCCGCTGGGCGAGGTGCGCCTCAAGCAGGGCGGCGGGCACGGCGGCCACAATGGCATGCGCGACATCATCGCCGCGCGGGGGCCCGACGTGCTGCGCGTGCGCCTCGGCATCGGACGCCCGCCCGGCCGTCAGGATCCCGCCGACTACGTGCTCAAGCCCTTCGCGAAGGCCGAGCAGGAGGAGGCCGACCTGCTCGTGCAGCTGGGCGCCGACGCGGTCGAGCGCATCATCGCCGAGGGCTTCCTCACCGCCCAGCAGCGCATCCACTCGCCGTCCTGATCGCCGACGGCACGCCGCTAGCATGGAGTGCCCATCGAGAAGGAGAGCCCTCTTGCGTCGAACCGCACTGCGCGTCGCAGTCGTCATCACGGCGGGACTCGTGCTCGCCGGCTGCGCCAGCGGCGACGCCGAGACTCCCGAGCCCCCGCAGGGACCGAACGGCTACTCGCTCGCGGCCAACAGCGCCGACGGCTCGACGCTGTGGTGGGATCGGAGCGAGGAGTCAGGGCTCACCGACCTGATCCTCGAGGATCCCGACGGCCGCTTCCTGGCCTCGTGCCTGGGCGCGGGACCGCTGCTGTGCATCGAGGGCCCCGAGGCCTCCAAGGGCGTGCTCGTCATCGCCCCCGCCGGCGCCGAGCGTGCGGTGATGGGCTGGTTCGGCCAGGAGTTCGAGCTCACCCGCGGCGAGGATCTGCCCGCAGACGCGCCCCCCGTGTTCGTGGGTGTGATGCCGCCGGTGCTGCCTGAGGGCACCTTCACGCTGCAGGTCCTCGACGGCGCCGGCGCCGTCATCATGGCCCAGTGAGCCCGCTGCCCCAGTGAGCCTCAAGCCTCTCCTCGACCTCCTGGAGCGCGGCGCGCTCGAGCCGGTGGTCGCCGCCTCCCGTGGCGGGGCGCTCAGCGGCATCGAGGCGATGCGCGCGCCGGTGGTGGCCACGATCGCCGGCGGCCACGACCGCCCGCTGCTGGTCATCACCGCCACGCGCCGCGAGGCCGATGCCGTGCGCGACGACCTGCTCGCCTGGCTGCCCGAGGCGCAGGTGCTCGAGCTGCCCGCCTGGGAGACGCTGCCGCACGAGCGGCTGAGCCCGTCCGCCGAGACCGTGGGTCAGCGGGGCGCCACGCTCCGCGCCGTGGCCGAGCGCACGCCCGGCGTGCCGACCGTCGTCATCGCGTCGGTGCGCGCCGCGCTGCAGCCGGTCGCCGACAACCTGCTCGACGTGCAGCCGGTCGAGCTGGTCGCCGGATCCCGCGGCGTCGACCTCGCGGCGCTGTCACGCAGCCTCGTCGACCTCGCGTACCTGCGCGTCGACATGGTCACGCGGCGCGGTGAGTTCGCCGTGCGCGGCGGCATCGTCGACGTCTTCAGCCCCGCCGCCGACCACCCGGTGCGCATCGAGCTGTTCGGCGACGAGGTCGAGCAGATGCGCTGGTTCCACGTCGCCGACCAGCGCTCCGACGCCACGCCGATCGAGCGGATCGTGCTGCCGCCGAGCCGCGAGATGCTGCTGACGGATGCGGTGCGCCAGCGGGCGCGCGAGCTCGCTCCCGAGTTCCCCGGCATCCAGCAGATGCTGGAGAAGATCGCCGAGGGCATCCCGGTCGAGGGCATGGAGTCGCTCGCGCCGGCGCTGCTGCCGCGCCTCGTGCCCGTCACCCACTACCTGCCCGGCGCGGGCGTCGTGGTGCTCGGTCCCGAGCGCATCCGCGACCGCGTCGCCAGCCTCAACGACACGAACCAGGAGTTCCTCGAGGCCGCGTGGAGCGCCGCGACCGCGGGGGGCCAGGCGCCGGTCGACCTGCGCAGCGGCTTCCTCAGCCTCGACGAGCTGCGCGACGCGGTCAGCGCGCCCTGGTGGACGTTCTCGACCCTGCAGGCCGACGACTCGGTGACGGGCATCGACGCGCTGCCGGTGCCGAGCTTCGCGGGCAGGGCAGACGGCGCGGTCGACCACCTGCGCGAGCGCGCCCGCGAGGGCTGGCGCATCGTCGTCACCGCGGCCGGCCACGGGCTCGTCGAGCGCGCCGCTCAGGTGCTGGGGGAGCGCGAGGTGGCCGCGCGCACCGTCGAGGCGCTGCCCGCAGAGCTCGAGCCCGGGATCGTGCACGTCACCCAGGCGTCGGTCGAGCACGGCTTCTCGCTGCCCGACGAGCGCATCGAGCTCGTGAGCGAGGCAGAGTTCTTCGGCCGCGCCGTCGGCGTCGACGCACGTCAGCCGCACAAGCTCGCCGCCCGCCGCCGCTCGGTCGTCGACCCGCTGCAGCTGAAGCCCGGCGACTACGTCGTGCACGAGACGCACGGCGTCGGCCGCTTCGTCGAGCTCACGCAGCGCACCGTCTCGACCGGTGGCCGCAACCCCGTGAAGACCAAACGCGAGTACCTCGTGATCGAGTACGCCGCATCGAAGCGCGGTCACCCCGGCGACCGGCTCTCGGTGCCCACCGACCAGCTCGACCAGCTCAACCGCTATGTCGGCGGCGAGGCGCCGCAGCTGTCGAAGATGGGCGGCAGCGACTGGCAGCAGTCGAAGGCGAAGGCGCGCAAGGCCGTCCGCGACATCGCGGTCGAGCTCGTGCAGCTCTACTCGAAGCGCATGGCCTCCAAGGGCCGGTCGTTCGGGCCCGACACCCCCTGGCAGCGTGAGCTCGAGGACGCGTTCCCGTACGCCGAGACGCCCGACCAGCTGACCACCATCGACGAGGTCAAGCGCGACATGGAGCGCTCGGTGCCGATGGACCGGCTGCTCTCCGGCGACGTCGGCTACGGCAAGACCGAGGTCGCGGTGCGCGCCGCCTTCAAGGCCGTGCAGGACGGCACGCAGGTGGCGGTGCTGGTGCCGACGACGCTGCTCGTGCGCCAGCACTTCGAGACCTTCGCGGCCCGCTTCGCCGGCTTCCCCGTGCAGGTGCGCGCGCTCAGCCGCTTCCAGTCCGACAAGGAGGTGCGCGAGACGATGGCGGGCATCGCCGACGGCACCGTCGACGTCGTCATCGGCACCCACCGCATCCTCTCGGAGAGCGTGCAGTTCAAGGAGCTGGGCCTGGTGATCATCGACGAGGAGCAGCGCTTCGGCGTCGAGCACAAGGAGAAGCTCAAGGCTATGAAGGCCAACGTCGACGTGCTCTCGATGTCGGCCACCCCCATCCCCCGCACCCTCGAGATGGCGGTCACCGGCATCCGCGAGATGTCGACGCTCGCCACCCCGCCCGAGGCCCGGCACCCGGTGCTCACCTTCGTCGGCGCCTACAACGAGCAGCAGGTCGCCGCCGCGATCCGCCGCGAGCTGCTGCGCGAGGGCCAGGTGTTCTTCGTGCACAACCGGGTCTCGTCGATCAACCGCGTCGCGGCGCGGCTGGCCGAGCTCGTGCCCGAGGCCCGCATCGGCGTCGCCCACGGCAAGATGGCCGAGGCGCAGCTCGAGCGGGTGATCGTCGACTTCTGGGAGAAGCAGTACGACGTGCTCGTCTCGACCACCATCGTCGAGACCGGCCTCGACATCCCCAACGCCAACACCCTCATCCTCGACCACGCGGAGCGCTACGGCCTCAGTCAGCTGCACCAGCTGCGCGGCCGGGTGGGCCGTGGCCGTGAGCGCGCCTACGCGTACTTCCTCTACGACGCCGACAAGCCGCTCTCCGAGACCGCGCACGACCGGCTCGAGACCATCGCTGTGCACAACGAGCTGGGCGCCGGCATGCAGGTGGCGCTGAAGGACCTCGAGATCCGCGGCGCCGGCAACCTGCTCGGCGGCGAGCAGTCGGGCCACATCGCCGGCGTCGGCTTCGACCTCTACCTGCGCATGGTGGGGGAGGCGGTGGCGCTGTTCCGCGGCGAGGAGGACGAGGGGCCGCGCGAGCTGCGGCTCGAGCTGCCCGTCGACGCGGTGATCCCGGAGGACTACGTCGACGCCGAGCGGCTGCGCCTCGAGGCCTACCAGAAGCTCTCGGCCGCCGCCTCGAGCCGCGACGACGGCGCCATCGACCACGTGCTCGACGAGCTGCGCGACCGCTACGGCGAGCCGCCGGCGCAGGTCGACGCGCTGGTCGCCGTCGCCCGCCTGCGGCGCAAGGCGCAGCGCGCGAAGCTGTCGGAGGTCATCACGGTCGGCCCGAACCTGCGCGTCGGCCCGGCGGAGCTCGCCGACTCGGTGCAGCTGCGCCTGCGCCGCATGTACCCGGAGGCCAAGGTCAACGTGCAGGCGAAGACGATCGTCGTGCCGATCCCGACCGCCGGCGGCGGCAGGCTCGCCGGCACGGCTGCCGAGCCACTGCCCGACACCGAGCTCATCGCCTGGGTCGACGGACTGCTGACGGCGATCTTCCCGCCGCCCAAGCCGGCCGTCGAGGGCGACGCGTGAGCGCCTTCGACGACCTGGTCGCGGTGATGGCGCGGCTCCGGGCGCCCGGCGGCTGCCCCTGGGACGCCGAGCAGACGCACGCGTCGCTCGTGCCCTACGCCATCGAGGAGGCGCACGAGCTCGCCGAGGCGATCGAGGCGGGCTCGGGCGACGACCACCTGCGCGAGGAGCTCGGCGACGTGCTGCTGCAGGTCGTCTTCCACGCCGACATCGCCCGCGCCGACGGCCGCTTCGACATCGACGACGTCGCGCGCGGCCTGGCCGAGAAGCTGCGCCGACGGCATCCGCACGTCTTCGGCGACGTGGCGGTCGACGGCGTCGACGAGGTGGTCGCGAACTGGGATGCGCTGAAGCGCGCCGAGAAGCCCGAGCGCGAGAGCGCGCTCGACGGCGTGCCGGCGAGCCTGCCGGCGCTCGCCCGCGCCGAGAAGGTGGTGCGTCGCGCTGAGCGCGCCGGCCTGCGGCTGCCCGAGGCGGATGCGTCGGCCGCCGTCGCGCAGGACGCCGAGACCGAGCGCGACCTCGGTCGGGCGCTGCTCGACATCGTGCGGAGCGCGAGCGATCGCGGCCTCGACGCCGAGCGAGCGCTGCGGGGCGCGACGCGCGCGCTCGAGCACGAGCTGCGGGCGCAGGAGCGCGACGCGGCCGGCACCTGAGCCGCGCCGCGTCCGCGGCCCGGCGCCCCCGCGCCTCCGCGCCTCCGCGCCCCGCGATGGCTTCCGCACAACGCAAGCTCGCGCGGCGATCCGCCTGCGATTCGGGAGCGGCGGCGCTGGGCAGCCGCTGGTCGGCCCCCGCGGGCTTGCGTTGTGCTGAGCGCCAGGTGTGCTGGAGGCCCCGAGCTGTCGTCAGGGGTTGACGACCAGGTTGCCCACCTTGCGGCCCGAGTCGACGATCTCGTGGGCGCGGGCGATCTCGGCGAGCGGCAGCGCCTGCACAACCGGGTCGAGCTCGCCGCTCGCGACCTGCGCGAGCAGCTGTCGCATGTGCTCCGGCCGCACTGAGGCGACACCGGCCTTGACCCGGCCGCGGGCCGTGACCGTCTGGCCCAGCGTGGCGAGCACCTGCAGCAGCGTGCCGCCCTCGGCGAGCAGTCGCGTGCGGCTGGCGGTCGTGCCGCCCACGGTGTCGACCACCACGTCGAAGCGCTCGTCGAGCCGCTCGACGGGGGAGCGGGCGTAGTCGATCACGCGCTCGGCCCCCAGCCTGCGCACCAGCTCGGCGTTGCCGGTGCTCGCCACCCCGGTGACGCGCGCGCCCGCGAGCCGTGCCACCTGCACCGCGCTCGTGCCGACCGCGCCCGAGGCGCCGATCACCAGGACGGTCTGGCCCGCGCGCAGGCCGGCGACGTCGAGCAGGAAGTGCATGGCGGTCGTGCCGCCGAAGAGCACGGCGGCGGCCGCGTCGTGCGAGACGCCGGCGGGCTTCCGCACGAAATCCTTGGCGCGCACCGAGGCGAGCTCGGCGTGGCCGCCCAGCCGGTTCGGCATGCCGGCGACCTCGTCGCCGACGGCCAGCTCGGCAACCCCCTCGCCGATCGCCTCGACGGTTCCCGAGAGCGCGGTGCCCAGCACGCGTCGGCGCGGGCCGCGCATGCCGATCGCGAGGCGCGCGACGACGCCGAAGCCTCGGGGGAAGCTGCCCGAGCGCATGCGCGCATCGCCGGAGTTCACCGCGGCCGCGGCCACCCGCACGAGCACCTGGCCGGCTCGTGGCTCCGGGGTCGGCAGATCGACGAGGCGCGCCACGCTGGGCGGGCCATACCTGGGGACGATCGCTGCGCGCACGGGCGGCTCCTTTACGGGTGTGACGACGGCGAGGAGTTCGCCTACGGCCTCGAGCTGGTGCTCGACGGGCTCGAGGCCAGGCCGGCGGCCTGGGTGCCCGAGGGGTTCGAGGAGCCCGACATGCCTGCAGCGTCCGACGCGCCCGCCGCGTCCGCAGCCCGCGGCGCGACCGACGGCTGAGCCGCCCCGTCGCCCGAGGCCTGCACCGAGCCGTCTGCCTGCACCGGGCCGTCCCCGGTCGGTGGCCGCCAGCGCAGCCGGCCCACCGCGGCCACCAGGAAGATGCCGACCACGAAGGCGAGCAGCACCTGGCCGGTGGGCCACACGAGGCCCGCCCAGCCGCCGTGCTCGGCCGGGTCCAGGAACGGGTACGGGAACCAGCTGTCGATCAGCCCGCCGCGCAGCCACGCGAAGACGAGGAAGGCCACCGGGTACGCCATCCACCACCCCGCCCGCGAGACGCGGATCGGCCGGGCGGTCGCGACCAGCAGCCAGTCGAGCCCCACCATCCACGGGATGAAGCGGTGCTGCGCGGCATTGGTGAACTCGACCGACCACGCCCACACCTCGTCGGGCTCCGCCAGCAGCACCGCGTAGACGACGCCCGCGAGCACGATGTAGGCGGTGATCGCGCCGCGGAGGTGGTCGAACCACCGGGGCCGATGCTCCTCCCGCACCAGCAGCATCCACACCATCAGCACGATGACGGCGATGTTCGCCTGCACCGTGAAGTAGGCGAAGTGCTCGGTCGGCGGCTCGCCCGACTGCAGCATGTTCTTGATGTTCCAGCCCTCGGCGAAGACCGCCATGAGCAGGATCACGATGCGCCACGCCACGACGGGCTCGGCTCGATCGGTGAGGGGCCAGGGGCGTCGTCGCACGACGCCATGATGGCACCGCTGTGCGGGTTCCGGATGCGTCGACCCGGCAGGGCGCACCCGCGGCGTGCGGGAGAATGGTCGCCATGGCTACCCAGGTGCACCCGCCGCGCGGCATGCGCGACTTCCTGCCCGTCGACAAGCGAGCGCGGGAGCGCGTGCTCCGCATCATCCGGGATGCCTACGAGGACCACGGCTTCGAGGAGATCGAGACGCCCGTCGTCGAGGACGCCGAGCGGCTGCACGCCGGGCTCGGCGGCGACAACGAGAAGCTCGCGTTCGCGGTGATGCGGCGGGCGCTGAGCGTCGACGACCTGCGCGCGGCCGAGAGCCCGCTGGCGCTCGCCGACCTGGGCCTGAGGTTCGACCTGACCGTGCCGCTCGCGCGCTTCATCGCCACCCACCGCGCGTCGCTGCCGCCGGTGTTCCGCGCGATCCAGATCGCGCCGGTGTGGCGCGCCGAGCGGCCGCAGCGCGGCCGCTACCGCCAGTTCATGCAGTGCGACATCGACATCGCGGGCGAGCCCGGCATCGCGGCCGAGCTCGAGCTGCTGGCGGCGACGGGGGATGCGCTGACGCGCCTGGGCGTGCCCGACGCGTTCATCCGCGTCAACGACCGACGCATCCTGGCGGCCGCGCTCGCGCACGCCGGTGTGCCGGCCGAGGCGCGCGAGTCGGCGCTGATCACCGTCGACAAGCTCGACAAGATCGGCCGCGACGGCGTGATCGCGGAGCTCGCCGAGCGCGGCGTCGACGGCGAGCAACTGATGTCGACCCTCGACGCGATCCGCGACGGCGAGCAGCTCGACGGCTTCGACGCGACCGTGCTCGACGACGTGCGCGTCCTGCTCGACGCGAGCGTCGGCATCCGCCTCGAGTTCGACCCGACGCTCGTGCGCGGCATGGGCTACTACACCGGGCCGATCTTCGAGATCGCGCACCCCGACCTGCCGTTCTCGATCGGCGGCGGGGGCCGCTACGACGGCATGATCGGCCGGTTCCTCGGCCAGGAGATGCCTGCCGTGGGCATCTCGCTGGGCTTCGAGCGGCTCGTCGAGCTCGTCGAGCTGCCCGACAGCGGCGCCCGCGAGGTGGTCGCGCTGCTCGTCGACAAGGCCGTCGAGCCGGCGGCGGTGCTCGCCATCAAGCGCGACCTGGTGGCGGCCGGCCAGACGGTGCGGATCCAGCGCCGCACCAAGAACGTGACGGTGCTGCTCGAGCAGCTGGCCGCATCCGGTGCCACCCACTTCGCGTTCGTGCGCCCGGGCGATGCGGCGGCGCTGCTCGAGGTCAAGCCGATCGGCTGAGCGAGCGCCCGGTGACGCGGCTGTGCCCGGCGAGGGGTGGCGGCTAGGCTCGACACGGCCATCCACTGCGATCCCTTCCCACCCGAACCAAGGAGCACCCGTGGCACTCATCGACACCCTGCAGGCGCGCGAGATCCTCGACTCCCGCGGCAACCCGACCGTCGAGGTCGAGGTGCTGCTCTCCGACGGCTCGGTCGGCCGCGCGGCCGTGCCCAGCGGCGCATCCACCGGCGCCTTCGAGGCCTTCGAGCTGCGCGACGGCGACTCCGCGCGCTACCTCGGCAAGGGCGTCGAGCAGGCCGTCGACGCCGTCAACGAGGAGATCGCCGAGGCGGTCGAGGGCCTCTCGGCCGACGACCAGCGCATCGTCGACGCGACGCTCGTCGAGCTCGACGGCAGCGACAACAAGAAGAACCTCGGCGCCAACGCCATCCTGGGCGTCTCGCTCGCGGTCGCCAAGGCCGCCGCCGACTCGGCGAACCTGCCGCTGTTCCGCTACCTCGGCGGGCCGAACGCCTTCCTGCTGCCGGTGCCGATGATGAACGTCATCAACGGCGGCGCGCACGCCGACACGGCTGTCGACGTGCAGGAGTTCATGATCCTGCCGATCGGCGCCGAGACGTTCCGCGAGGGCCTGCGCTGGGGCGCCGAGACCTACCACACGCTGAAGGCGATCCTGAAGGAGCAGGGGCTCTCGACCGGCCTCGGCGACGAGGGCGGCTTCGCGCCCGACCTGCCCAGCAACCGCACCGCGCTCGACCTGCTCGTGCAGGCGATCGAGAAGGCGGGCTTCACGCCCGGCACCGACATCGCGCTCGGCATGGACGTCGCGGCGACCGAGTTCTACAAGGACGGCGCCTACCGCTTCGAGGGCCGCGACCGCTCGAGCGCCGAGCTGACCGACTACTTCGCCGAGCTCGTCGACGCCTACCCGCTGGTCACGATCGAGGACCCGCTGGCCGAGGACGACTGGGACGGCTGGGTGTCGCTCACCGAGCGCCTCGACGACCGCGTGCAGCTGGTCGGCGACGACCTGTTCGTCACCAACCCCGAGCGCCTCATGGACGGCATCGAGCGCGGCGCCGCGAACGCGCTGCTGGTGAAGGTCAACCAGATCGGCACGCTCTCCGAGACGCTCGACGCCATCCGCATCGCGACCCAGGCCGGCTACGGCTCGGTGCTCTCGCACCGCTCGGGCGAGACCGAGGACACCACGATCGCCGACATCGCGGTCGCGGTGAACGCGGGTCAGATCAAGACCGGCGCCCCCGCCCGCAGCGAGCGCGTCGCGAAGTACAACCAGCTGCTGCGCATCGAGGAGGACCTGGGCGAGGCCGCCGAGTACGCCGGCGCCGGCGCCTACCCGCGCTTCGAGGGCTGACCCAGCCGCGCACCGCGGTTCGACCGCGCTCAGGGGGCACTCGCCGATATCCTCGGCGGGTGCCCCCTCCCCGTTCCGCCTCCGGCCAGCTGCGCGTGTCGTGGCTGCTGCTCGTCGCGGTCGGGCTGGTGGTGGCGGGCTTCGTCGTGCTCGCGCCCTCGGTGGGGCTGCTGCTCGAGCAGCGCCGCGACATCGCCGCGCTCGAGGCGCAGGTGGCCGCGCAGCAGGCGAACGTCGAAGCGCTCGAGGACGAGCGGGCCCGCTGGGACGACCCTGCCTACATCGAGGCCGAGGCGCGCGACCGGCTGTTCTACGTCTACCCGGGGGAGACGAGCTTCGTGCTGCTCGACGACCGCTCCACGCTCGAGACCGCATCGGCCGACGTGCCCTCCGACACGCTCGAGGAGCCGCAGAGCGACTGGGCGGCGGCGGCAGCCGCATCGCTGCTCGTCGCCGGCCTCACCGACGCCGGACCCGCGTCCTTCGGCGTGCCCGCTGACCTGCCCGAGCCCGAGTGACCGCCGCAGTCGTCCTGGAGGACCACCGATGACCGACCGCACCATCGAGCCGGCCAGCGCCCGCGATCTCGAGATCATGGCGCTGCAGCTCGGCCGCACCATGCGCGGGGTGCTGGGCGTGGGCGCGCGCTGTGTCTGCGGGGCGCCCACCGTGGTGGTCACGAGCCCTCGCCTCCCCGACGGCACGCCGTTCCCGACCTTCTACTACCTCACGCACCCCGCGGCCACGGCCGCGGCGTCGCGGCTCGAGGCCGATGGCACCATGGCCGCGCTGCAGGAGCGGCTGGCCGAGCCCGAGATGGCGGATGCGTATGCCGCGGCCCATGCGGCGTACCTCGCCGACCGCGAGCCCCACGGCCACGTCGACGAGATCGCGGGCATCAGCGCCGGCGGCATGCCCACCCGCGTGAAGTGCCTGCACGCGGTGCTGGCGCACTCGCTCGCGGCGGGCGCGCGCGTCAACCCGATCGGCGATCTGACGCTCGAGCTCGCCGACTGGTCGCCCGAAGCATGCGCCTGCGCGCCCGATGCACGGGGCGGCGCACCGGAATGACGGCATCCATGGCCGCGTTAGACTGGATGCACATCCTCATCTGATAGCTGGGAAGAAGCGCGTCTGTGAACAAGATCCTGATCGTCGGAGGCGGCTACGCCGGCCTGTACACCGCACGGGGGCTCGAGCGCTTGCTCAACGCCTCCGAGGCAGAGATCACGATCGTCGATCCCCTGCCGTACATGACCTACCTGCCGTTCCTGCCGGAGGTCGCCGCGGGCTCGATCGAGCCGCGCCACGCCATCGTGCCGCTGCGCCGCCACCTGAGCCGCACCAAGGTGATCCAGGCGAAGGTCACGAACGTCGACCACGCAGCCAAGGTCGCCACCATCCAGCCCGAGGGCGGCGAGGCGTCGACCATCGCCTACGACGTCATCGTCATGACCGCGGGCTCGGTCTCGCGCACCTTCCCGATCCCCGGCGTCGCCGACCAGGCCATCGGCATGAAGACGATCGAGGAGGCCGTCGCGGTGCGCGACCGCCTGATCTCGAACTTCGCCAAGGCCGCGGCGCTGCCCGAGGGTCCCGAGCGCGACCGCCTGCTGACCGTCGTGGTCGTCGGCGGCGGCTTCGCCGGCATCGAGACCATCGCCGAGCTCCGCGACCTCGCCACCCACCTGCTCTCGCGCTTCCGCGAGATCTCGTTCGACGAGGTCAAGTTCCACCTCGTCGAGGCCATGGGCCGCATCATGCCCGAGGTGTCGGAGAGCACCGGCGAGTGGGTCATCGAGGATCTCGGCAAGCGCGGCGTCGACGTGCACCTCAACACGCAGCTGCAGAGCGCCCTCGACGGCGTCATCGAGCTCTCCAGCGGCGACCGCTTCGGCGCCGACCTGATCATCTGGACCGCCGGAGTCATGGCGAACCCGGTCGTGCGCCAGACCGACATGCCGCTCGACGAGCGCGGTCGCATCACGGCGCTCGCCACCCTGCAGGTCGCCGCCGACGGCGTGGTCGTGCCCGACGCCTGGACGGCTGGCGACGTCTCGGCCGTGCCCGACAAGTCGAAGACGCCCGGCCCGGGCGGGTTCTGCGTGCCGAACGCGCAGCACGCCGTGCGCCAGGCCAAGCTGCTCGCGAAGAACATCGTCGCCGTGCTGCGCGACGAGGCCCCGCGCGAGTACATCCACGACAACGAGGGCGCCGTCGCGGGCCTGGGCCTCTGGAACGGCGTGTTCCAGAAGGGCAAGCTCGCCATCAAGGGCCCGCTCGCCTGGCTCGCGCACCGCGGCTACCACGGGCTCGCGATGCCGATGTGGGAGCGCAAGCTGCGCGTGTTCGGCGACTGGATCGGCGGCTTCTTCCTGGGCCGCGACATCGCCGAGATCTCCGACCGCGAGCGCCCGCGCGTCGCGTTCGAGACCTTCGCGTCGCGCCCGAAGCCGAAGGTCGAGGAGCCGGCAGCGCCCAGGGCCGAGGACAAGGTCGACGCCTAGGCCTCACCAGCACCCCTTCAGCGCCGCGCTCCCCATCGGGGGCGCGGCGCTGTCGTATGCTCTTCGCGGACAACCGTCCAAGAGGCTTGCGAGGGGAGCGCGGATGGCGAGGAAGCCGGCGAGCGTGCGCCGCCAGGATCTCGTGGAGGCGGGCCTGCGCGTCATCGCACGCGAGGGGATGCACGGGGCCACCGTGCGCGCGATCGTCGCCGAAGCAGGCGTGCCGCTCGCGACCTTCCACTACGTGTTCGCCTCGCGCGACGAGATGATCGGCGACGCCTACGCCTACGTCGCGATGCCCGCGGAGGGCGAGCAGGCGCTGGTGCTGCCCGACGGCGCCACGCTCGAGCAGGCGGTGCGGCTGGCGCTCGAGGCGTGGTTCGAGCGCTTCGTCCAGCACCCCGAGTACGAGCTGGCGGTGATGGAGATCATGGCCTTCTGCAGCCGCACGCCGTCGCTGGCGCACCTGCCCGGCCAGGTGCAGGAGCGCTACCTGGAGGCGGTCGTCGGCATCCTCGAGCAGGTGGTCGCCCACTTCGGGCTGGCACCCGCCGCGACGCTGCGCGAGGTCGCGACGCTCGTCCTGCACGTCACCGACGCCCTGACCTACGCCTGGCTGCGCACCCGCGACACCGACGCATCCCACCGCTGGATCGAGGCGGTCGTGCCGGTGGTCGTCGGCGCGCTCGAGGGCGAGCGATGAGCGGGCTGCGACTGGCCGACGCGCAGCCCTGGACGCTCGAGGGCCACTGGCTGCGCATGGATGCCGCGACCGCCGCGCTCGACGGGCCGTTCGCGGCGCTGTCGCTCGACGCGCTCGCCGCCAACGCCGGCGACATGGTCGCCCGCGCCGCCGGCACGAGCCTGCGCCTGGCGACGAAGTCGGTGCGCAGCCGCCCGGTCATCGAGGCGATGCTGGCGACGCCCGGCTGGCACGGCGTGCTCGCCGCGACGCTGCCGGAGGGGCTCTGGCTGGCCGAGACGATCGACGACGTGCTCGTCGGCTACCCGACGGCCGACCGCGGAGCACTGCGCGCGCTGGTCGCCGACCCGCGCTCGCTCGAGCGGGTCACCGTGATGGTCGACAGCGCCGAGCACCTCGACCTCATCGACGCCGCCGCCCCCGGGCATGCCGAGATCCGCGTGGCGATCGAGCTCGACGCGGCGCTCGAGCTCGGGCCGCTGCGCGCCGGCGTGCGCCGCTCGCCGCTGCGGAGCCCCGCGCAGGTGCGCGAGCTCGCCCGCGCGGTCGTCGACCGGCCGGGCTTCCGGCTCGTGGGGCTGATGGCCTACGAGGCCCAGGTCGCCGGCGTGCAGAACACCGTGGCGCGCGGCGGCGTGCCCGCGTTCGTGCTGCGCCGCATGCAGCGCCTGTCGATCGACGAGCTGCGCGACCGCCGCGCCGCGACGGTCGCCGCCCTGCACGAGCTCGCCCCGCTCGAGTTCGTCAACGGCGGCGGCACGGGCTCGATCGAGTCGACCGCGGCCGACGCCTCGGTGACCGAGATCGGCGCGGGCAGCGGCCTGTTCGGCGCGCACCTGTTCGACGGCTACCGAGGCTTCCAACCCGCGCCGGCGCTGGCGTTCGCGCTGCCCGTCGTGCGCCGCCCCGGTTCCGGATGCGTGACGCTGCTCGGTGGCGGATGGAACGCCTCGGGCCTGGCCGGGGCCGACAAGGCGCCGGTCATCGCCTGGCCGGAGGGCCTCCGCATCGATCCGACCGAGGGCGCCGGAGAGGTGCAGACGCCCGTGCTGGGGCCGATCGCCGATCGGCTGCGCCTCGGCGACCGCGTCTGGATGCGGCACGCGAAGTCGGGCGAGCTGTGCGAGCGCACCGATGAGCTGCACGTCGTGACCGGCACCCAGGTGCTGGGCGCCATCCCCACCTATCGTGGGGAGGGGAGGAAGCTGCTGTGACGTGGACGAACTGGGCGAGGTCGCTGAGGGCCGAGCCTTCGGAGGTGGCTGCCCCGGTGACCGTCGAGGGCGTCCGCGATGCGCTGGCGCGCGTGCGCTCCCGGGGCGGCACGGTGCGACCGGTCGGCAGCGGCCACTCGTTCTCGGGCGCCGCACGCCCGGACGACGCGCACCTCAGCGTCGACGGGCTCTCGGGGCTGCGCTCGGTCGACCTCGCCACAGGCCGTGCGACGCTGCTGGCGGGCACCTCGGTGCGCGAGGCATCGCTCGCGCTCGCGCGGCACGGCCTCGCCTTCGACAACCTGGGCGACATCGACCACCAGTCGATCGCCGGCGCGATCTCGACCGGCACCCACGGCACGGGCCTGCGGCACCGCTCGATCGGCGCGTCGGTCGTCGCCGCGACGCTCGTGACCGCGCAGGGCGAGACGCTCCGCGTGAGCGAGACCGAGCGGCCGGAGCTGCTGCCTGCTGTGCGGCTCGGCCTCGGGGTGCTCGGCGTGCTCGTCGACGTCACCGTGCAGGCGGTGCCCGCGTTCGCGCTCGAGGCGATCGAGACGACCGTGCGGCTCGATGCCGTGCTCGACGACTGGGTCGGCCTCAACCGGCGCACCGACCACTTCGAGTTCTACTGGTTCGCGGCGACCCGCCTGGCGTCGACGAAGTCGAACAGCCGCGTCGAGGGGCCGCTCGCGCCGCGCTCCGCGCTCGGGCGCTTCGTCGACGAGCGGCTGCTCACCGACCACGGGCACCGGGCGCTGCTCGCGATCGGCGCCCTCGTGCCGCGCGCGGCTCCGGCGCTCAACGACCTCTCGGCCCGGCTGATGCCGCGCGGCCGCTTCGTCGAGCCGAGCCATCAGGTCTTCTCGGCCGACCGGCGCGTGCGGTTCCGCGAGCTCGAGTACGGCCTGCCGATCGAGGCGGTGCCCGAGGCGCTGCGCGAGATCGACCGGGCGCTGCGCCGCGTCGACCTGGTGCCGACGTTCCCGTTCGAGGTGCGCTCGATCGGTGCCGACGACGCGCTGCTGTCGACCGCGCACGGCCGCGACACCGGCTACATCGCGGCGCATCGCTGGTGGCGCGAGGATCCGCGCCCGCTGTTCGACCTCGTCGAGCCGATCCTGCTCGCGCATGACGGCCGCCCGCACTGGGGCAAGGCGCACTCGCTGCGCGCGCCGCAGCTGGCCGAGCGCTTCCCGGGCTTCGCGGCGTTCCTCGCCGTCCGCGACGAGCTCGACCCCGACCGGCTCTTCGCGAGCGCGTGGACGCGGCAGGTGCTCGGCACCTGAGCCGCCTATGGTGGAAGCCATGGACCCCCTGCTGTACCTCTGGATCGCCGTCGGCGCGCTGGTCGTCCTCGCACTGATCGCGATCGTCTGGACCGTCGCAGCCTCCGCGTCGATGCGCCGCCTGAGCGGCACGGTCGACGAGCGCTGGGCCGCGCTGGCCGCGACCCTCGACCGCCGCCCGGCGGTCGCCGCGCCGCTGCTCGCCCACGCGACCGAGGCGCAGCGCGCCCAGGTGGCGGATGCGTTCACGGCACTCGAGCGCGCACACGCACCGGGGGAGAAGGCCGCCGCCGAGGCGGCCGTGCAGCAGGCGCTGCGCCCGCTGGTGCTCGCCGCGGCATCGCAGCCGACCGGCTCGGACGCCGCGGAGGCCCGCGCCGCCCTCGCGGGCCTCGACGACGAGGCGCAGGCACGCCGGCGCGACTACAACACGGGCGCGCGCGAGCTCAACGCGAAGGCCCGGCGCTTCCCGACCTCGCTGTTCGCGAAGTCGGCGGGCGGCCGCCGCGACTTCTTCGAGGTCGACCAGACCGGCGCCGTCGCCGAGCCCCCGCGCATCCAGTTCTGAGTCCGCAGCGCGCGCACCGAGACGAGCCCCCGCGTCGCAGGACGCGGATGGATCCCGAGAGCGTCACGAATCGCGGATCGATCGTCCTCGTCTCGAGACCCGTCCGCGTTTCGCGACACCTGCCGCGCCTCGCGACCCCGTCCGCGCCTCGCGACGCCGGCCGCGTCCCGCGCCGCCTGCCGCGCCTCGCGACCCGGTCCGCGCCTCGCGACGCGGCCGCGTCCCGCCGAATTCTCCGAGCGCGAAGCCGCACGTCTGCGACTGCCCGTCGAGGAGCGGCGCAGGCTCGAGGCCGAGGAGCAGCACGAAGCACCGCCACCCGGCTCATACTGGGCCGGCACAGGCACAGGCACAGGCACAGGCACAGGCACAGGCACGGGCACGGGCGCAGGCACAGGCACCGATGGCGATCCCGTGCCGCCGCCGCCCTTCTAGCGCCGGCGGCGGCGAGGATCTCGCTCCGCATCACGCGACGCAGCGCGACAGCGCGCCCGTGCTCAGCGTGGTCGCCGGGCGGGCCTTGCGCGGCAGCAGCGCTCCGCACCACAGCTACGGCCCGAAGACCAGGATCCTGTCGTCGCCGTCGGCGGGCGTGCCGCGGCCGTCGGTGTTGTTGGTGAGCGCCCAGAGCGACCCGTCCGGCGCGACCGCGACGTCGCGCATCCGCCCGAACCGATCGAGCCAGTGCACCGTCGAGGCGCTCGCGTCACCGAAGTCGACCTGCCGCAGCGACTCTCCGCGCAGGTTGGCGATCCAGAGCGAGCCGGCGGCGAAGGCCATGCCGCTGGGGCTCGCCTCGGCCGGGCTCCACTGCTGCACCGGATCGCGGAATCGCGCATCGCCGCCGATGCCCTCGACCGTCGGCCAGCCGTAGTTGGCGCCCGCCTCGATGGCGTTCAGCTCGTCCCAGGTGTCCTGCCCGAACTCGGTCGCCCACAGCCTGCCGTCGTCGTCCCACGCGAGGCTCTGCGGGTTGCGGTGGCCGAGCGAGTAGACGGGCGAGCCGGGGAACGGGTTGTCGGCGGGGATCGCGCCGTCGGGCTCGAGCCGCAGGATCTTGCCGGCGAGGCTCGCCGGATCCTGCGCCCGGCTCGGCACCGCGGCGTCGCCCGCCGTCACGTAGAGCTTGCCGTCGGGGCCGAAGGCGATGCGCCCGCCGTTGTGGTTGCCCGCTGCCGGGATCGCCTCGATGACGGTCTCGGGCTGGCCGAACGTCAGCGCGCCCGCCGCGCCCGTCAGCGTCGTGCGCTGGACGAGGTTCTCGCCGCCGCCGGTCGCGTACCAGTAGAGGTGCCCGTCGTGGACGGCGATGCCGAGCAGGCCGCCCTCGTCGTCGTCGCCGCCGTCGACGCCGGCGATCTCGATGATCGGCGTGACCGTGCCGTCGGCCCGCACCTCGACGATGGTGGCGCTGTCGCGCTCGCTCACCAGCGCACCGCCGCCCGGCAGGAACGCGATCGACCAGGGCGCGTCGAGCCCGGTCGCGAGCACGGCGGGCTCGTCGAGCGTGCCCGCCGGCGTCGCGGGCGTCGACGGCACAGCGGATGCGTCGGGCTCGGCGGGCGCGCGGCTCGCGGTCGGGGAGGGGGTCGCCTCCGGCGGCTGCGGCGACCCGCAGGCGGTGAGCAGCACGGCGACGGCGAGCGCGAGCGCCGCTGCGGTGGTCGACTGCGCCATGCGGGCTCCTTCGCTCGTGCGGTCAGCGTAGCGGCGACGCGGGCGGTGGGGGCGGTGCGGCGAGATTCGCGCGCGCCGATGCTGTGCCGATCGGCGTCGCGCCCCTACCGTTGGCGCATGACCAGCACGGCTGCCGAGGCGGCGCCCTACGCGATCGCCGACGCTGGCGCCCAGCGGCCGACGCCCTGGTGGACGTGGATGCTCGCCGCCGTGATCCTGTTCCTCGCCGCCGTGGCCGGCGTGCTGCTGCGGCCGGCGGGCACCACCGTCGCGGTGTGGTGGCCGGCGGCCGGGCTGTCGGTGCTGTTCGTGATGCTGCAGCCGCGCGCCAAGATGCCCTGGGCCGTGGTGATCGTGCTGGTCTCGTCGATCGCGGCGAACCTCGTCGGCGGCAGGACGCTGCCGCTGGCCGTCGCGTTCGGCGTCGCCAACCTCGCCGAGGTGGTCGCGGTGCTGGCGGTGCTGGGCGTCTGGCGCCGGCCGTTCCGGCTCTCGTCGCTGCGCGCGGGGCTGCGGTTCGCCGTCGCCGTCGCGACCGGAGCCGCGGTGGTGGGCGTGCTCGCCGGCGCCATCGTAATGCTCCTCGAGGGCGGCGACTTCTTCCCGACCGCAGGCTTCGTCGCCGCGTCGCACGCCGCGGCGGTGGCGATGCTCGCGCCCTTCGCGGTGCTGCCGCCGCGCCTGCCGGTGCTCGCCAGCCGCTGGGAGATCGCGCTGCAGGCGACGATCCTCGCAGCGGTCATCGTGCTGGTGTTCAACCCGGGCATCGAGCTGCCGCTGTCGTTCGCGCCGTATCCGCTCGTGGCGTGGGCCGCGTTCCGGTTCCCGATCCGCGTCGTGCTGGTCGAGACGATCCTCGCCTCGGTGGCGATGCTGGCCTTCTCGATCGCGGGCGGCGGCCCGTTCAACCTGCCGCAGATCGACCTGGTGACGCGCGCGGCGCTGTTCGAGACGATGCTCGTCGCGCTCGCCGCCTTCACGGTGATCCTGACCGCTGCGCAGTACGAGCTGCGCGCCGTGAGCCGGCAGCTGGAGGCGTCGTCCCATCTGCTCAGCGGCAGCGTCGTCGACTCACGGCTGGGGCTCGCGGTGTCGCTGCCGGGCGACGAGCACTCCCGGCTCGTCTGGGCGACCCGGGCGGCGCGCCGGCTGCGCGCCGGCGAGCTCGACGGCGACGACTGGTCGGGACCGGTGCGCCTGGCCGCCATGCAGGCGCTCCGCACCGGCGAGGCGGTCTCCGTCAGCAACGGTGCGGGCCGTCGACTCACCGTCGCGGCGAACGCGATCGAGGGCGAGGAGCACGCGGTGGCCGTGCAGCTGCTCGACATCACCAGCCTGCTGCGGGCCCAGCAGGCCAAGGTCGAGGCCGAGGTCGAGCGCGACGCCGCCAGGAAGATCCGCGCCGAGCTCGAGCGGCAGCGCGACGACTTCCTCGCCACCACCAGCCATGAGCTGCGCACCCCGATCACCAGCGTCATCGGCTACGCCGAGCTGCTCGCCGACTCGCACGCGCTCGAGGGCGCGCCGCGGGAGTGGGTGCGCGTCATCGAGCGCAACGCGGTGCGGCTGAGCGAGCTGGTGGAGGATCTGCTGACCCTCAGCGGTGGCGCCACGGCGCCCCGCAGGCCGTCGAACGCGCAGCCGATCGACAGCGGGCAGCTGCTGGCCGATGCCGCGGCGACGGTGCGGCCGATGAGCGACCACAAGGGCATCGACATCGAGGTCGAGGCCGACGGATCCTCGCTGCTCGGCGCCCGCGGCGACCTCGATCGGGCGATCACCAACGTGCTCACCAACGCGATCAAGTTCACGCCCGCCGGCGGCACCGTGCGGGCTCGCGCCGATGCGCACGACGGCTGGGTGCGCATCCGCATCACCGACACCGGCCCGGGCATGACCGACGACGAGATCGTGCACGCGTTCGACCGCTTCTACAGGGCGCCGGCCGCCGAGCGCGACAACGTGCCCGGCACCGGCCTCGGCCTCGCCATCGTGGCGGAGCTCGTGCGCAGGAACGGCGGCACGGTGGCGCTCGAGGCGGGCGCCGCCGGGAGCACGGGGCTCACGGCCGAGCTGCGGCTGCCCGCGACCGCGTAGCGCTGGTCGCCTCCGCCGTCTCGCCGCGCATCCCGGCCGCTGAGTGGCTGAGGGTCCCGTGCCGATCGGCGAGCTCGATCGCGCGCTCGAGGTCGTCGATGAGGTCGGCCGGGTCCTCCAGCCCGATCGACAGCCGCAGCACGCCGGGGTGCGGCTTCGCCTCCGCCGCCACCGGGCGGTGGGTGAGGGAGGACGGGTGCTGGATGAGCGAGTCGACGCTGCCGAGCGAGACGGCGTGCGTGAAGAGCTCGACGCCCTCGGCGATCGCGGCGGCCCGTGCTGCGGAGCCGACGTCGATGGCGATCATCGAGCCCGGCCCGGCCATCTGCCGCCCCGCGCCGACCAGGCCCGCAGGGTCGCAGCCGTCGAGACCGGGGAAGCGCACCGAGCGCACGCCGGGCATCTCGACCAAGGCCCGCGCCACCACCTCGGCGGCAGCCTGCTGAGCGCGCACGCGCAGCGGCAGCGTCTGCAGGCCGCGGTGCATCAGGTAGGCGCTGAACGGGTGCGCGATCGCGCCCGTGATCGCGCGGATGGGCCGGAGCGCGTGCGCCCAGTCGTCGTCGCAGGCGACCACCCCGCCGAGCACGTCGCCATGGCCGCCGATGTACTTGGTGGCCGAGTGCAGCGACAGCGCCGCGCCGTGCCGCAGCGGTCGCTGCAGCACGGGAGTCGCGAAGGTGTTGTCGACCAGCACCGGGGCGGCGCCGGCCGCCGCCACGAGCGCGTCGAGGTCGATGAGCTCGAGGGTCGGGTTCGCGGGCGTCTCGACCACCACGAGCCCGGTGTCGGGCCGCACGGCGCGGGCCACGGCGTCGATCGAGTCGACGAAGGTCGTCTCGGTGCCGAGCAGCCCGGTCGCCAGCAGATGGTCGGTGCCGCCGTAGAGCGGGCGGAGGGCGACGGCGTGGCTGCCGCGCCGTTGGCGCGCGGCCATCAGCACGGCGCTGACCGCCGCCATGCCGGAGGCGAAGGCCACGGCGGTCTCGGCGCCCTCGAGCTGCGCGAGCGCTGACTCGAAGCGCGCGACGGTCGGGTTCCAGAGCCGTTGGTACACGGCGGAGCCGTCGCCGATGTCGCCGCCCGTCGCGAGGCGCTCGTAGGCGTCGCCGCCGGGCTCGACCCCCGGCAGCGGGCTGGTCGAGGACAGGTCGATGGGGGTCGCGTGCACGCCGAGCGCCCGAAGGTCCTCGCGGCCGGCATGCACCGCGAGAGAGTCGGGTCGGAGGCGAGCGTCATTGCTCGTCGTCATGCCCATGATCATGCCGCATAGCCGGCGTGATGCCGGCCGGGCACTCAGACGAGCGCGAGCTCCTGCAGCTTCGCCTCGACCTCGGCGTTCGACGGCTCGACCTGGTGCGAGCCGTCGGGGAAGACCACCACCGGGATGTTCATGCGGCCCGAGATGCGCTTGGCCTCCTCGACCGCGGCCTCGTCCTGCTCGAGGTCGATGTAGTCGAAGTCGACGCCGAGGGCGTCGAGCTGGCTCTTCGTGCGGCGGCAGTCGCGGCACCAGTCGGCGCCGTACACCTGGATCGTCGTGGCAGTCATCCTTCGATCCTACGTGCGACCGGCGCCGCCGGGCGCATCCGGTGCCAGGATCGACGCGTGAGCCTCCTCGCCCAGCCGCTGCGCATCGGCAGCTTCGAGTCGCCCAACCGCATCATGCAGGCGGCGCACTCCAAGCAGTACTCCGACCGGGTCGAGTCCGACCGCGAGACCGCCTACTTCGTCCGCCGCGCGCGCGGCACCGAGGGTCGCGGCGGCTGCGGCCTGTTCGTCGCCGGCAACCACCTCGTGCATCCGACCGCGTCGACCCGCGGCTTCGAGGACGCCTGGCGGCCCGAGGCCGTCGACGCCAACCGCCGCATGACCGACGCGATCCACGAGGCCGGCTCGCGCGTGCTGGTGCAGCTGAACCACCACGGCGCGCAGGCCTCGCCCGAGGGGCCCGACGGTCCGCGCCCCGTCTTCGCGCCGAGCCGCATCCTCTCGCCCTCGACCGGCGTCGCCACCCGCGAGGCGAGCGCTCGCGACATCGCCGGGTTCGTCGAGGCCTGGGCAGGCGCGGCCGAGCGCTCGCGGCTGGGCGGCTTCGACGGCGTCGAGATCCACATGGCGCACGGCTACCTCCTGCACCAGTTCCTGAGCCCGCTCTACAACAGGCGGGCGGATGCGTACGGTGGCGATCTCGAGGCACGCACGCGGTTCCCGCGCGAGGTGCTGCGCGCGGTGCGCGCCCGCGTGGGCGACGACTTCACGGTCGGCATCCGCATCGTCGTCGACGAGCACAACGACGAGGGACTCGCCGCGGCAGCCTGCCGCGACATCGTCGCGGCGCTGCGCAGCGAGGCGCGCATCGACTTCCTCGACACCGCCGCCGGCGGCTATCACGACGTGCACTGGGTGTTCCCGTCGTCGGCGATGCCGGTCGCCTGGCTGCGCGACGACGTCGCGGCGCTCAAGCGGGCCAATCCCGACATCCCGGTCTTCGGCGTCGGCGCCGCGACGAGCGTCGAGGAGGCGGAGGAGGTGCTCGCGAGCGGGATCGCCGACATGGTGGCGCTCACGCGCGGCCAGCTGGCCGACCCAGACCTGGCGACCAAGCTCCTCACCGGCGCGACCGACGGCATCCGGCACTGCATCCGCCTGAACCAGGGCTGCCTGGGCCGCGGCAGCCAGGGGCTCAGCGTGACCTGCACGGTGAACCCCGAGGCGGGCCGCGAGCTCGAGCCGCCAGCGCCGCGCGCCGCGTCGGCCGCTCGGTGGACGGTCGTGGGCGGTGGGCCGGCCGGCCTCCGGGCTGCGGTCGACCTGGCGCGGCTCGGCCACGCGGTGACGCTGCTCGAGCGCGCCGACCGGCTCGGAGGGCAGCTGCTGCGCGCGGCGCGCGTGCCCGGCCGCGGATCGGTGTCGGTGCTGGTCACCGACCTCGAGCGCGACGCCCGGGCGGCTGGGGTCGACATCCGCCTCGCCGAGGAGGCCACGCTCGATGCGATCCGGTCGACGCGGCCCGACGCCGTCGTGCTGGCCACCGGGGCGACGGCGCCGGCCACCACCGCGCTCGCCGTCGACGACGCCTTCGCCGGAGCGCGGCCCGCGACCGTCGACGCGTTCACGGCGCTCGACGATCCCGCGCGTCTCGGTCCCCGCATCCTGGTCGTCGACGACGACGGCTCGGCCTACGCCTCCGGCGTGCTGCTCAGCCTGGTCGCGACCGGGGCAGAGGTCGAGGCGGTGACGCCGTTCGAGTCGCTGCTGCCGCACGTCGGCACCGGCTACGAGCGGCAGCTCGTGCTGCGCACGCTCGCCGAGGGGCGCTTCCGCCGCATCGCCGGCGCGCGGGTGCGCGGATCGGGCGATCGGCTCGCCGCGGTCGACGCGCTCACGGGGGAGGAGCGGCCGCTCGCCGTGCCGACCGCGATCGTCGCGCTCACGCCGCGCCGCTCGGTGACGGTCGACGGGCGCGATGCCGACGAGCTCGAGGTCGAGCTGGGCGTGCCGGTCTCCGCGATCGGCGACGCGCTGTCGCCGCGCGGCATCGATGCGGCGATCGCGGAGGCCTGGGCGCTCGCCCGCACGACCGCGGCCGGGGCCCTGGAGCCCTGAACCGGGCGCCCTGGAGCCCTGAACCGGGAGCCCCGGATCCGGAGCCGGCAGCCCGGAACTCCGCGCCCTGAGCCCTGGCGGCTGCACGGCCGCTGCGCCATGCTGGGCCTCGCGGCCCGTGCGCCATGCTGAGGGCCGCCGAGAGGAGCCGATGATGACGACGGTGCTGAACCCCTACCTGGCCTTCGCCCGCGAGGCGCGCGAGGCGATGAACTTCTACCACGGCGTGTTCGGCGGTGATCTGGTGCTGAGCACCTTCGGCGAGGGCGGCATGGCGCAGGATCCCGCCGACGCCGACCTGGTGATGCACGCGCAGCTGACCACGGCCGACGGGCACACGGTCATGGGCAGCGACACGCCGTCGTCGATGCCGGCGCCCGCTCGCGGTCAGCAGGTCTCGATCTCGGGCGACGACCGCGCCGCGCTCACCCGCTACTGGGAGGCGCTCGGCGACGGCGCCCGCATCGTGGAGCCGCTCGAGGTCGCGCCGTGGGGCGACACCTTCGGCATGCTGGTCGACCGCTGGGGCATCACCTGGATGGTGAGCATCAGCGGCTGACCGGCCGTCGCCTACGCGTCGTGCTCGGGCGGATCCGCGGGGCCGCCCGAGGCGGTGTCGCGCTCCTCCTCGGGGAGCTCCTCCTGCGGCGGCGTCGTGTCCTGCGTCTCGTCGGCGGTCTGCTTGCGCTGCGTCTCGTCCATGCATCCGTTGTATCGGGATATTGCGCTCGCGTCGAGCAGGTGTCACGTTGTGTCTGCAGGCTCGGCGAGCGTTCACGCTCGACCAGACTCGGTCATTCGGGAATCATATGGCAGCCATAAGCGCTGCATCGATCATCGGCGGCAGCGGGTCGCCCGGGAAGACAGGACGCACCATGACCACCATCAGCATCTTCGGCAACGGCAACATGGGCACCGCGATCGCCGGTCTGCTCGGCGCGGGCGGCGCCGAGATCCAGCAGGTCGGAGAGGGCGAGACCGAGGAGCTCAGCGGCGACATCGTCGTGCTCGCCGTACCCTACGCTGCGCTGGCGTCGATCGCAGAGCAGTACGGCGAGCAGCTCGCCGGCCGCACCGTCGTCGACATCACGAACCCGCTCGACTTCGAGACCTTCGACCGGCTCGTGGTGCCCGTCGGCTCGTCGGCGGCCGCCGAGCTCGCGGCGAAGCTGCCGTCGAGCAAGGTGCTCAAGGCCTTCAACACCACCTTCGCCGCGACGCTCGGCTCGAAGCGGGTCGGCGACCTGACGACGACCGTGCTCGTCGCGGGCGACGACGCCGACGCCAAGGCGACGCTCATCGCAGCCGTGCAGGCCGGTGGCGCCGACGCGATCGACGCCGGCAGCCTGGCACGGGCGCACGAGCTCGAGGCGATGGGCTTCCTGCAGCTCACCCTCGCGGCCTCCGAGAAGATCGCCTGGACGGGCGGCTTCGGCATCGTCCGCTGAGCCACCCGACGCGACGAAGGGCCCCGCATCGCGCGGAGCCCTTCGTCGTCGCAGCAACGTGAGCGCCGGCTCACCGCACCGGCTGGATGCCCAGCGAGTCGAGCAGCCCGCGGATGCGCTGCTCGATGTCGTCGCGGATCGGCCGCACGGCGTCGATGCCTTGGCCTGCCGGGTCGTCGAGCTCCCAGTCCTCGTAGCGCTTGCCGGGGAACACCGGGCACGCATCCCCGCACCCCATCGTGATGACGACGTCGGAGTCGCGCACCGCATCCGTCGTCAGCACCTTGGGCACCTCGGCGGTGATGTCGATGCCGACCTCCTGCATCGCGGCGACGGCGGTCGGGTTGATCTGCTCGGCGGGCATGCTGCCGGCCGAGCGCACCTCGACGGCACCGCCGGAGAGCTCGCGCAGGAAGCCTGCGGCCATCTGCGAGCGGCCCGCGTTGTGCACGCAGACGAACAGGGCGGTGGGAGTGGGCTCGGTCTCGGTCATGGTTCCTCCGGGTCGGGGCGGATGCGTTCAGCGGGTCGTGCGGATGCGTTCAGCGGGTCGTGCGGATGCGTTCAGGGAGTGGGGGAGAGCTCGGCGAGCAGGCGGTCGACGCGTCGCGCGATGTCGTCGCGGATCGCGCGCACGCCCGCAGGCGAGGCGAGGGCCGGGTCGCCGACCTGCCAGTCCTCGTAGCGGACGCCCGGGATGATCGGGCACACGTCACCGCAGCCCATCGTGATCACGACGTCAGCGGCGCGCACGGCGTCATCGGTGAGCGGCTTCGGGAACGGGTCGCCGTCGACGCCCAGCTCGTCGATGAGCGCGCGCACCTCGGCGTGCACGGCGCTCGCGGGCATGGAGCCGGCCGAGCGGGCGACGACGGCACCGCCGGAGCGCTGCTCGACGAGCGCCGCCGCGAGCTGGGAGCGGCCGGCGTTCTGCACGCAGACGAAGAGCACGTGCGGCACGCCGGCGGTGCGGTCGCGCAGCACGTCGGCCAGGCGCTGCTTCGCGAAGCGCTCGGCGAGCACCAGGAGGTGCGACTGCACCCGCGAGGTGCGTGCGAGCCCGGCGAACGACTCGCGCACGATGCGCAGCACCGCGTCGCCCGAGAGGTCCGGCGTGACACCGGAGAGCCGCTCGGCGATCTGCGCCACGCGGGCATCGACGTCGACGAGCTCACGGTCGCCCTGCCCAGGCGGCCAGTGCGCCGCAGGCTGGGGATCGAGCGCGGTGCGCAGCCCCTCGAGCACGGCGGTCGCGACCGGTCGCATGGCGCTCTCGAGCCGGTAGTGCACCCACGTGCCGCGCCGCTCCGACGCGAGCACCCCCGCCTCGCGCAGCACCTTCAGGTGGTGGGAGACCGTCGGCTGCGAGACGTCGGTGAGCTCGGCGAGGTCGCACACGCACGCCTCACCGGTGGGAGAGGTCG
The DNA here is from genome assembly GCF_030758955.1 of Agrococcus beijingensis. Taxonomy (NCBI): domain Bacteria; kingdom Bacillati; phylum Actinomycetota; class Actinomycetes; order Micrococcales; family Microbacteriaceae; genus Agrococcus; species Agrococcus beijingensis. The sequence goes on from NZ_CP132360.1 coordinate 235,195, forward strand.
CGATGAGCGACACCATGCGCAGCCGCAGCGGGTCGGCCATCGCCTTCACGGCGCCGGCCATGCGGTCGGCGGTGCGCTGGTCGATGGCGCTCGCCGCATCGACGCGGTCGCAGCGCTCGGTGCTGATCACGGTGCCCCCTGCATCCACGCGGTCGGGATATCGAACGCTCTATATTGACAGATCCCGATGCAGGGCGCCAGGAACACGCCGCAGACGCGAGCGCGCCCGCTGCCGGATGTGGGCAGCGGGCGCGCGTCGGAGCAGTGCGTGAGGTCGGAGCAGTGCGTCAGTTGGCGACGTATCCGCCGTCGACGACCAGCTCGGCGCCGGTGACGAACGAGGCGTCGTCGCTGGCGAGGAAGGCGATCGCGGCCGCGATCTCCTCGGGCTTGCCGACGCGGCCCATCGGCGTGACGGCCGAGAGCTGGCCGCGGTCGGCCTCGCCCAGGATCGGCGTCTCGATGAAGCCCGGGTGCACGGAGTTGACGCGCACGCCCTGCTTCGCCCAACCGAGGGCGACGGCCTTCGTGATGGTGCGCACGGCGCCCTTCGCGGCGGCGTAGCCCATGCTGACGCCGAAGCCGCCGGTGATGCCGAAGATCGACGAGATGTTGATGACGGAGCCGTGGCCGCCGACCTTGAGGGCCTCGCCCGCGGCCTTCATGCCGAGGTAGACGGAGTCCTGGGTCACGGAGGTGACCTTCTTGTACTCCTCCCAGGTCGACTCCTCGATCGTGACGGTGTCGCCGATGCCGGCGTTGTTCACCAGGATGTCGAGGCCGCCCTGTGCGCTGACGATCTGCTCGACCGCTGCGGTCCACGAGGCCTGGTCGGTGACATCGAGGTGCACTGCCGAGGCGGTGCCGCCTGCGGCGGTGATCTCGTCGACGACCGAGGCGGCGAGCGCGTCGTTCAGGTCGCCGATGACGACCTTCGCTCCCTCGCTCGCGAGGCGCTTCGAGGTCGCCGCGCCGATGCCGCTGGCGCCGCCGGTGATGAGTGCGACGCGATCCGTGAGCCTGTTCATGGTGTCTCCTTCTCTGTCGGCTGACCGGGCCGTTGCGGTGGCGCCGATGCGCCGGGTCACTGCTGGCTACAACTTCGAATCTGAACGGTCTATTCCGACCCGGCAGGTGAACCGCTCGTCAGGTTCGCCACCCCGCCCGCCGGACGACGGGGTACGATGGGCCGCACATCCACCTGCGAAGGAGCAGCCACCATGCCCGAGACGATCATCGCCGGCTACGCCCGCACGCCGTTCGCCAAGTTCCTCGGGCAGCTGGCGCAGACCCCCTCCACCGAGCTCGGCGCGCACGCCGCCAAGCACGCGCTCGCGAAGGCGGGCGTCGAGGCCACCGAGGTCGACGCCGTCGTCGTCGGGCAGGTGCTGCAGGCCACCGTCGGCCAGAACCCGCCCCGCCAGACCGCCGTCGGCGCCGGCATCCCGATGACCGTGCCGGCGCTGGGCATCAACGCCGTCTGCCTCTCGGGCACCGAGGCGATCGTCACCGGCCACCGCATGATCCAGCTCGGTGAGGCCGACGTGGTCGTGGCGGTCGGCCAGGAGTCGATGACGCTCGCCCCGCACGCCGCGCCGATGCGCGCCGGTTCGAAGTTCGGCGACATGGGCCTCATCGACACCATGCAGTTCGACGGCCTCACCGACGCGTTCGACCGGGTCGCCATGGGCGCCTCCACCGACAGCTACAACGGCGCTTTCGAGATCACGCGCGAGCAGCAGGACGAGCTCGCAGCCGCCTCGCACGCCCGCCTCGTGCGGGCGCAGGGCGACGGCACCTTCGACGACGAGATCGTGCCCTTCGAGGCGAAGGCCGGCCGCAGGACGGTCACGGTCGCCGCCGACGACGGCGTGCGCGCCGAGACCACGACCGAGTCGCTCGCCGCCCTGCGCCCCGCGTTCACGCCCGACGGCACAGTCACGGCCGGCAACGCGTCGCAGATTACCGACGGCGCGGCCGCCGTCGTGCTCGTCTCCTCCGACTACGCATCCGCCCACGGGATCACGGGGCTGGCGAGGATCCTGTCGACCGGCTTCGTCGCCGGCGACGACGTCTCGCTGCACTCGCAGCCCGCCGACGCCATCGAGCAGGCGCTCGGGCGCGCAGGCAGGGCCACCGGCGACCTGCAGGCGGTCGAGATCAACGAGGCCTTCGCGGCCGTCGGCGTCGCCTCGACCCGCCAGCTGGGCGTCGACCCCGAGATCGTCAACGCCAACGGCGGAGCGATCGCCATGGGCCACCCCATCGGCGCATCGGGCCTGCGCATCGTCGGCCACCTCGCGCGGCGCCTGCAGCAGCTGGGCACCGGCTCGATCGGCGCAGCCGGCATCTGCGGCGGCGGCGGCCAGGGCTCGGCCGTCGTGCTCGAGGCGCTCTGACGCCCGCCCGCTGAGCCCCCGGACGCATCCGCCGGCCCTAGGCTGGTCGGATGCGTCTCTCCGTGCTCGACCTCGCCCCCATCGCCCCCGGCCAGAACGCCGGCCAGAGCCTCGCCGGCTCCGTCGAGCTGGCGCAGGCGGCTGAGCGGCTGGGCTTCGCGCGCGTCTGGTACGCCGAGCACCACAACATGGCGACGATCGCGTCGAGCGCCACGAGCGTGCTCATCGCGCACGTCGCCGCGCACACCGAGTCGATCCGGCTCGGCGCGGGCGGCGTGATGCTGCCGAACCACTCGCCGCTCGTGATCGCCGAGCAGTTCGGCACCCTCGCCGAGCTGCACCCGGGCCGCATCGACCTCGGGCTCGGCCGCGCGCCCGGCACCGACCAGCGCACCTGGACGGCGCTGCGCCGCGACATCCGCGCCTCCGAGCGCTTCCCCGAGGACGTGCTCGAGCTGCAGGGCTACCTGCGCGGCGAGCCGACGGTGCCGGGCATCAAGGCCATCCCCGGGCACGGCACCGACGTGCCGCTCACGATCCTCGGCTCGTCGCTGTTCGGGGCGCAGCTCGCGGCGGCGCTCGGCCTGCCCTACGCCTTCGCCTCGCACTTCGCCCCGGATGCGCTGCACCAGGCCGTCGCCGTCTACCGCGAGCGGTTCGAGCCCTCCGCGCAGCTCGCCGAGCCCTACGTGATCGCCGGCCTCAACGCCGTGGTCGCCCCCACGCGCGCCGAGGCGATGGCGATGCAGCGCACCGTCATCCGCAGTCGCGTGCGGAGCCTGCTGCTGCGCGACACCCCGGCCGCCGCGGCCGTCGGGGACGACGAGCTGGATGCGCTGGCCGCGAGCCCGCAGGCCGCCCACGTCATGAAGATGGTGCAGCACACCGCGCTCGGCACGGCCGAGGAGGCGACGGCCACGCTGCGCAGCTTCCTGATCGAGGCGGATGCGGACGAGCTGATCATGGCGGTCCACGGCACCACGGCCGAGCGCATCACGGCGCTCGAGCTGCTGGAGGGCGCCGGCGCGCTGGCGGACCAGCAGGCTCCGGCCGGTCGCGGAGACGCGGTCAGCCCCGCGCGCTGACCGGCTCCAGCGCGCCGTCGGGGTCGACGGCATCGTCGGTGGCGTCCTCGTGCGCATACGCGATGCCGCGCTCGACCACCACGCCGACGCGGTCGCCGACGCTCGGCCGGTGGCCGAGCGTGCGGCAGCGCACGCTCGCGCCGGCCCAGTCGAGCACGACGTCGCTGCCGTCGCGGCGGTAGAGCGCAGCCGTGACCGTCGCCTCGTCGCCGGGCACGATCGAGATGGCCTCCGGGAGCACCGCGATCGTGACCGACCCGCTGGCGCCGGTGACCGCATCCGCCCCGAGGCGCAGGGGATGGTCGAAGGCGGCGAAGCCCGCCGCGTCGTTGCAGCCCTCGACGAGCGTCGCATCGGAGAGGAAGCGCGCCACCGTCGGCGAGGCGGGCCGCTCCACGAGCGCTTCGGGCGTGCCGATCTGCTGGACGCGTCCGCCGTCGAGCATCACGACGCGGTCGGCGAGCGCGAGGGCCTCGTCGCGATCGTGGGTGACGTGGATGACGGTGAGGCCGAGCGAGCGGGTGAGCGCCTGCAGCTCGAGCCTCAGGCGGTCGCGCAGGGGCTCGTCGAGCGCCGAGAGCGCCTCGTCGAGCAGCAGCACCCGCGGGCCGCCGACGAGGGCGCGCGCGATCGCGACGCGCTGCCGCTGGCCCCCGGAGAGCGTCGCGGGGTCGCGGCGCTCGAAGCCCGCCAGGCCTACGCGCTCGAGCGCCTCGGCCGCGAGCTGCCGGCGCTGCGCGCGCGGCACCCGCCGCATGCGCAGCGGGTACTCGACGTTGCGGCCGACGCTCCAATGGGGCCAGACGGCGTGCTGCTGGAAGACCATGCCCAGGCCGCGGTGCTCGGGCTCGACGAAGGTGCGCGCCCCCGCCATCGGCTCGCCGCCGATCGCGATGGTGCCGCCGGTCGGCCGCAGGAAGCCGGCGACGGCGCGCAGCAGCGTCGTCTTGCCGGAGCCCGAGGGCCCGACGAGCGCGACGAACTCGCCGTCCCGCACATCGAGCGACACGTCGGCGAGGCCGACGGTGCCGTCGGGGAAGCGCACGTCGAGGTGGTCGAGCGAGACGGTGGCCATGGTGGATCCCTTCAGCGCCGCGACTTCGGCACGGCCAGCGAGAGCCCTGCGAGTCCGACGACGGTGACGATGAGCGAGAGCGCGGCCGCGGCGTTCGGGCCGCCGCCCTGCTGCAGCCCGAAGATGACGACGCCCAGCGTCTGGCTGCCGGGGGAGAGCAGCAGCGCCGAGAGGGTGAGCTCGCGCACCGCGGTGAGCGCCACGAGCACGGCGCCGCCGATCGCGGCCGGCGCCGCCATGCGCAGCGACACGTCGCGCAGGGCGCGCATCCGGCTCGCGCCCGAGGCGCGCGCCGCCTCCTCGGCGGTGAGCGGGGTGGCCGACAGGGGCGCGTGCACCGACTGCACGACGAGCGCCAGGAACGACGTGACGTAGGCGGCGAGGATGAGCCAGGGCGTGTTGAACAGGCCGAGGCGCGGCGCGATGACGAGCCAGGCGACGGCGATGACGAGGCCCGGGATCGCCTGCGGCATGATCGCGAGCGTGTGCAGCGCGCGGTTGTCGCGCGCCCGGGTGCGGGTGACGAGGGTGCCGATGACCAGCCCGAGGCCGCCGCAGAGCACCGCGGCGAGGCCGGCGAGCCAGAGCGAGGTGGTCGCGCCCGCGATGGTGCCGCTGGCCGTGAGCGCGCGCTCGATCGACGCCGTCGTGATGGTGTCGGGGGTGAGCGGCACGCCCGGGGCCGGCAGCAGCGACTGCTCGAGCAGCGCCAGCAGCGGCAGCAGGGTGATCGCCAGCACGACGATCCAGGCGAGGGTCGCGACGAGCCGGCGCCAGCGGCCCAGCGGCAGCGGCTCGGCGCGCGATGCGGAGGCATCGAGCTCGACGCGTCGGCGACCGGCGGTCAGGTCGAGCGCGACCGCGAGCAGCGCGACAGCGAGCAGCACGACCCCGATCGTCGCGACGACGCCCAGCGGGTCGTCGACCGTGCCCGACTGCACGTAGCGGTAGACGAGGGTGGCGAGCGTGGTGAAGCGCTCCGGCGTGCCGAGGATCGAGGGGATGCCGAAGTCGGCGAGGTTCGAGACCGCGGTGAGCGTGAACGACGAGAGCAGGGCGCCGCGCAGCAGCGGCACCGTGACGGTCAGCAGCGCGCGGGGCGCCGATGCCCCGGCGATGCGCGCCGCCTGCTCGAGGTCGGCGGGCACGCGGCGCAGCGCCGCCGTGACGATGAGCATGGCGATCGGGTACGAGTGCACGATCAGCAGCATGATGACGCCGTCGGCGCCGTACACCGACCACAGCGGCTCGCCGAAGCGCTCCCGCCACCAGCGGTTGATCGGGCTCGCAGGGCCGGCGAGGCCCACCCACGCGATGGCGCCGACGAAGGGCGGCACGAGCATGGGGCTGAGGGCCAGCAGGCGCAGCGCGCGACGCCCGGGGATGTCGGTGCGCTCGAGCACGAGGGCCAGCGCGGTGCCCACCAGCACGGCGCCCGCGGCCGACGCGAGCGCAGAGACCAGGCTGTTGCGGCCCGCCTCGACCACGTCGCCGTCGACGAGCGTCGCCAGGTGCTCGGTGCCCGCGAGCAGGATCATCGACCCGAACGGCAGCAGCACGACAGCCGCGACCGCCAGCCAGGCGGCGACCCGCACGAGGTCGAGGCCGTCTGGCCGGCGCGCGAGCTGCCGCTGGCGCGCGCCGAAGGGCCCGACCTTGCGGTCGGGCCTCTGGAGCGCGCCGCCGGGCCCGACCTTGCGGTCGGGCCGCGGGGGCGCGCCGAAGGGCCCGACCGTGCGGTCGGGCCGCTGGGGCGCGCCGAAGGGCCCGACCGTGCGGTCGGGCCGCTGGGGCGCGCCGAAGGGCCCGACCGTGCGGTCGGGCCTCTGGAGCGCGCCGAAGGGCCCGACCTTGCGGTCGGGCCGCTGGGGCGCGCCGAAGGGCCCGACCGTGCGGCCGGGCCCCGGGGAGGCGGTCCTACTGGAAGAGCTCATTGAAGGTCGCGACCGCATCGGCCTTCGTGGCGGCGATGACCTCGAGGTCGGGGTTCAGGAGCGCGATGTCGCTCATCGCCGGTGCGCCCTCGGGCGTGCCGACGTCGCCGCGCACGGGCAGGTAGGCCTGCTCGACCGCGATCGTCTGGCCCTCGACGCTGACCAGGAAGTCGACGAACGCCTGCGCGGCGTCGGCCTCGTCGGTGCTGGCGAAGACGCCGGCGGGCTGGCTGACGAAGGGCACGCCCTCCGACGGGTACGAGACCGCGATGGGCGAGCCCGCGGCCGCGAGGTCGCGCACGAGGTAGTCGACGACCACGCCGACGGGCTGCGCGCCGCTGGCGATCGCCTGCGACGTGGGGCCGTTGCTGTCGACGATGACCGGCTCGTTGGCCGCCAGCGCCGTCAGCCACGCCTCGCCCAGCTCGGCCTCGTCGAGCCAGACGGCCGCGTTGAAGGCCGCGGCGCCCGAGACGTCCGGGTTCGGCATCACGAGCCGGTCGGCGTACGCCGGGTCGGTCAGCTCCTGCCACGACGCGGGCGGGGCGTCGACGACGTCGGTGTTGTAGGCGATGACGGTGGGGATGATCCGGGTGCCCACGTAGAAGCCCTCGGGGTCGACGACGGCGGGGTCGAGCGCGTCGACGTCGGCGGTGTCGAGCTCGAGCAGCAGGCCGTCGGCGGCGAAGCCCTCGAAGGTGGGAGCGTCGGCGGCGAGCAGCACGTCGGCCTGCACCTCGCCCGTGGCGCGCTCCGACTCGATGCGGGCGTTCAGGTCACCGGTGCCGGCGCGGAAGACCTCGACCGTGATCTCGGGACGCCGCTCGTTGAAGGCTGCGACGATCTGGTCGATCTTCTCCTGCGGCTCCGAGGTGTAGAGGGTGATGCTGGCGGGGGCCGCGTCGGCAGTCGCCGACTCGGTGGCGGCGGGGCCGGCGTCGGCCTGGCTGCAGCCGGCGAGCACGAGGGCGCTGGCGGCGAGCGCGGCGAGGGCGCTGGTCTTGCGGTGCATGACGTTCCTTCTGCGAGGTCGATGGGACCCTGCCAGCGTCACGATCGCGCATGAACGCGCGGTGTCCCACGCCTGTCGCGCGGGCGACCGTCAGACGGCCATCGGGCTCGGCGGCGACGCCGTCGAGGCCCTGCTCGACTCGCTCGTCCTGCCTCGTGGAAGGAGGCAGACGTCAGGGCGCGCACCGCGATGGCTGCGCGCCCTGACGATGACGGGGCTACCGCACGGTCACGTTGGCCGTGACCTCGAGGGCGCCGAGCCTGGTGGTGACGATCACCGTGCTGCCCCTGGCGGTGTTGGTGGTGCGCAGCCGCCAGTCACCGGCGGCGTCCGGGATGGCCGTGCCGAGCACCACGCCGTTCGCGGCCCGCACCGTCACCTGGTTGCCCGACGGGATGCTGACCGTCCCGTCGATCCGCCATTCCGACTTGCGCGTGTCGAGCCTCGCGGAGGTGACGGTCACCACGTCGCGCAGGACGGAGACCGCCACCTCGTCCGTGGAGGTCGTCCCGTCGGCGCCGGTGGTGGTGAGGCGCAGCACGACGTCGCCGTCGGGCATGGTGAACGTCGGGCGCACGGCCGTGGCATCGCTCAGCGCGACCGCAGGACCGGAGACCAGGCTCCAGCTGTGGCCCGTGGCAGCGACGGACGCCGACCCGTCGAGCGTCACGACCGCTCCCCGCAGCGCCCGCTGGTCGGGCCCCGCGGCGGCGACCGAGGGAACCAGTGCCGGCTCCTGCGTGACGATGGTCACCTGCGCCGTGGCGGAGGCTCCGAACGAGCTGGAGACCGTGAGGGTCACCACGATCGACCGGTCGGCTTCGGCGGGTGCGGTGAAGCTCGTCGTCGAGCCTGTGTCCGTGGCGAGGACACCGCCGGACGTCGTCCAGGCGTAGCCCGCCACGTCGCCCAGCGAACCGGTGCCGTCCAGGGTGACGGTGGCACCCGGCGCGACGAACACGACCGGGTCAGTGCCCAGGGTCCCCGCGGTCGCCGGAGTGACCTGGACGTCGGCGTGCAGCTCGAGTCCCGCGTGGGCAGGGCCGTCCGACACCACGGGGGCCTGGTCCGAACCGCCGCCGTCCGAGGTCACGGTGACGCGGGCCGGCGGTGCGTCGGTCAGGAACGCGCCGACCCCGCTGAGCGTCGCCAGCGGATCCGTCGAGCTCGCGATGACCGTGAGGACGCCGCTGCTCGCTCCCGAAGCGTCCACGGTGCGCGTGAAGGTGGCGCTCGACACGGTGACCGCGTCGGTGACGTCGATGACCTTCTCGGCCACCGGCACATCGCCGGCGTTGACGACGGTCACGGTCTGCGGCCGCTCCGCCGAACCGTACGACACCCGGGCGTAGTACTCGGTGCCGCTCGACGCCATGGGGGTGGTCGGCCAGAGCGAGCTGCTCTTGACCTGGAGGGCTTCGCCGGGCTGCGAGGTCGCGTGCACGTCGATCGTGCCGGTGGTCGGGTTGTAGACGGCGGCGACGGCGTCGAGCCCGGCATTGGTGGCGTACCGGCCCGACAGGCTGAACAGGTCCGTCCTCACGTCATCGGTGCCGCCGACGGCGCGGAAGTAGTTCTGGGCCGCGCCGCTGTCGTCGACCCAGACGCTGCCCGTGACGTCGTGCAGCACATCCGGGTCACCGATGTAGCCCTCGGGTGCGCCGCTCGTCCAGGTCAGGAACGGGCCGACGCGGCTCCGCAGCGCACCGGTGAAGTCGCCGGCAGCGCCGATGCCGACGTCCTCGACGAGGCGGGCGGAGCCCGTCCCGTCGGTGGTCAGGGTGTCGACGCCGTAGGGGTGCGTGAAGGTGTACGCGGTGTTGGGCAGGGCGTCGCGCACGACGATGCGGACGCGTCCGAAGGTGACCTGCTCGCCGTCGACCGGCGCTTCGGTGTTGAACGTCGCCTCGAGCCCCGTGGTGAGCACGGCTCGGCCCGCGCCTCCGCCGACCGACAGCTCGGCTCCGGCGAGGAAGTAGAAGTGCTCCAGGGGGAAGTTGTCCGGCCAGGAGGTGCGTGCGAAGGGGTCCGGGACTTCGTCGGCGGGGATCGCGCAGAGCGGATCCTCCACCTGCAGGCAGCCCTCCAGCCGGACGCCGTTCGCGTCCTCGTACCAGGTGGGGAACCCATGGACCGGGTCGGTCGGGCCCACCGTGACGGGATGGTTGGTGGCGCCGGGCGCCAGAGCCGCCTGTGCCGCCACTCCCGTCCCCAACAGGGCGAGCGCCACGACGCCGGCGATTGCAGTTGTTCGTACTCGGGTCAACACGGTCGCTCCATTCGTTCGGCGGAAGTCGCAGAGCTGCGCGACGTCCACGCTGGCAACGGTGGATGCGGGCGCTTGGAATTTCCTTGTGCTTCCCGAACGCCGTTACTGGAGCGGCCTCGGACTCCGGCAGATCCGGATCAGCGCTGCAGGCCGTAGCGCTCGGCGAAGCGGGCGAGGATCGCCTGCGGATGCTCGACGTGCGCCGCGCGCCCCGCGGCGATCAGGTCGTCGACCTCCTCGGGCGAGAAGTAGCCGTGATCGCGGTACACGCGGATGCGCTGCTCGAGGCCGTCAGCGTCGAGCTCGGGATGGAACTGGGTCGCCACCACGTGCTGCCCGATGCGCACCATGTGCACGCACGCGGCCGAGACCGCCAGCAGCGTCGAGCCCTCCGGCGCCTCGGCGATGCCCTCCTTGTGGCCGCCGAACGCGGTGAAGGCCCTCGGCAGGCCGTCGGTCAGCCAGTCCTGCCCGACGAGGCTCAGCTCGACCGGCGCCACCGACTCGGCGATGCCGCGCACCATGCGCCCGCCGAGCGCGTGCACGACCGCGCCCAGCCCGAGGCACGCGCCCAGGTAGGGGATGTCGTCGCGGATCACTCGGGTGGCGAGGTCGGTGAGCCAGGTGATCGTCTCGGCGTGCGCGCGGGGCCGCCCGTGCTCGTCGCTGAAGTTCGCCGGGCCGCCGCCGATGAGCACGGCGTCGACGGTGTCGAGCTCGATCGGCGGGCGCTCGCGGTCGAGCCGCACGCGCTGGACGCGCGCCTGGTCGAGCCGCCCGAAGCGCAGCATCGCCTCGAGCTCGGCCTCGGCGACCTCGTCCTCCGGTCGCGACTGGACGATCAGGATCTGGCGCATGGCTCGCGCTCCTTCATCTCGGGATGCCCGCCTCGGCCGTGCCGCCCCCCGGTGGTGGAGGACTCGGCCGCCCAGACGCCGCTGGAGCCCCGCCGGTGCGAGCCGAGCAGGTGGGTGTCGACGATCCCGACGGCCTCCATCAGCGCGAACATCGTCGTCGGCCCCACGTGCGCGAAGCCGCGGCGCTTGAGCTCCTTCGACAGCGCGAGCGACTCCGGCGACTGCGTGGGCACGTCGGCGTACGAGGCGGGCGCCGGCGTCGCCGTGGGCTGGAACGACCAGATGAGCGCAGCGAGGCCCTCCTGCTCGCGCAGCCCCACCGTCGCCCGCGCGTTCTGGATCGTGGCGTCGATCTTGCGGCGGTTGCGCACGATGCCGGCATCGGCCATCAGCCTGACGACGTCCGCCTCGTCGAAGCGGGCCACCGCATCCGCCTCGAAGTGCCGGAAGGCGGCGCGGAACGCGGGGCGCTTGCGCAGGATCGTCGCCCACGAGAGCCCCGACTGGAAGGCCTCGAGCGAGAGCCGCTCGAACAGCCCCGTCTCGTCGCGCACCGGCATGCCCCACTCGGTGTCGTAGTAGTCGCGCAGCATCGCGTCGGTCGCCGCCCAGGCGGGCCGGGCGAGGCCGTCGTCGCCCACGATCAGGTGCATGCCAGCCAGGCTAGCGGCGTCCATAGGATTGGCCGGTGCGAGCTGATGCAGAGGCCACAGGGCAGACGGATGCGGTCCGTCGCGCCTGGCGGGCGGGCGTCAGCGTGACGGTGGCCACCAGCGCCTACGGACTCTCGTTCGGGGCGCTCTCGATCGCGTCGGGCCTCGACCTCTGGCAGACCATGGTGCTGAGCGCCCTGATGTTCTCGGGCGGCTCGCAGTTCGCCTTCATCGGCGTGATCGCCGCGGGCGGCGGCATCGCCGGCGTCGCCAGCGCGGCCATGCTGGGGCTGCGCAACGCGCTCTACGGCATGAGCATGCGGCGCGTGGTGCAGCCGCGCGGGGCGCTGCTGCCGCTGGCCGCTCACGTGACCATCGACGAGTCGACCGCCGTCGCGCTCGCGCAGACCGAGCCTCGCGCGCAGCGCACGGGGTTCTGGGTGACGGGCGTCGGCATCTACCTGGGCTGGAACCTCGCGACCCTCGCCGGCGCGCTGCTGGGCGACCTGCTCGGCGACCCGAAGCAGTGGGGGCTCGACGCGGCAGCTGCCGCCGCGTTCGTCGGCCTGCTGTGGCCGCGGCTCAAGGCGCGGCAGGCGATCGCGGTGGCCGCCGGCAGCGCCGTCGTGGCGACCGCGCTGCTGCCGGTGCTGCCGGCCGGCATGCCGGTGATCGTGGCGGCAGCGGTGGGCGTGCTCGTGGGCCTGACGAACTGGCTCGGCCCGAAGCACGAGTCGCGCCTGCCCGATCCCGGTGGGCAGCCGCATCCGAAGGGGCAGCACGCGTGACCCTGTGGCACCTGATCCTGCTGGCGAGCATCGCGGTGCTCGCGATCAAGCTCGTCGGCTACGCCGTGCCGCCGCGGCTGTTCGAGCGCCCGCGGCCCAGGCGCACGCTCGAGCTGCTGACGGTGTCGCTGCTCGCGGGCCTCGTCGCCGTGCAGACGCTCGGGGCGGGCGCGGCGGTGGTGCTCGACGCGAGGATCCCCGCGGTGGCGGTCGCCGCGGGCCTGTTCGCGGTGCGCGCGCCGTTCATCGTCGCGGTGCTCGGGGCGGCCGTGACGGCTGCGCTGCTGCGCGCGTTCGCCGGGTTCGCGTGACGGCCCCGCGAGCCCCTCGCGGTTCGCTATGGTTGCCTCTCGAGATCGATCCGCCAGACCGGGCTGGAGCACAGCCTCGAGTCGCTATGCTGAACGGCACTCGCCAGCGCCGCTGGCCCATCCGCGTGGAGGAAACCGCATGACCGAGCACGACGGCCCCGACGCCGAGAGCACGCAGTCGTGGGGTGACGACTACCGTGCCCAGCTCGCGTCGATGCTCTCGGGCACGAGCCCCGAGGACCGCGAGGCGGTCGCCTCGCTGCCGTCGGGCTCGGCGATCCTCGTCGTGCGCCGCGGCCCGAACGTGGGCGCGCGCTTCCTGCTCGACCAGGACTCCACCATCGCCGGCCGCCACCCCGACGCCGACATCTTCCTCGACGACGTCACCGTCTCGCGCCGCCATGCAGAGTTCCAGCGCTCGGGCACGTCGTTCGAGCTGCGCGACCTCGGCTCGCTGAACGGCACGTACTTCGAAGGCGAGCGCGTCGACCACGTGGCGCTCCAGGACGGCGCGGAGGTGCAGGTCGGCAAGTTCCGCCTCACCTTCTACCGCTCACGGCTCGACCTCGAGCCACGGCAGTGAGCGCCCAGGCCCAGCCCGCGCGCAAGGCCGCCGCGCTCCTGTCGATCGGGCAGGTGCTCGCGAAGCTCGGCCCGGAGTTCCCCGACCTGTCGCCGTCGAAGCTGCGCTTCCTCGAGGACCAGGGGCTCATCTCGCCCCAGCGCACCGCCTCCGGCTACCGCAAGTTCGACGCCGCCGACCTCGAGCGGCTGCGCTACATCCTCACGCTGCAGCGCGACCACTACCTGCCGCTGAAGGTCATCCTCGGTCACCTCGACGACATCGATGCGGGCCGGTCGCCGCAGATCCCTGGCGCCAACGTGCGCGTCGAGGCGCCGTCGATCCTGGGGGCGGAGCGCCGGCTGACGCGCGCCGAGCTGCAGGCCGAGTCGGGCGCCACGAAGCAGCTGCTCGCCGATGCGCTGTCGGCGCAGCTGGTGCCGGGCGCCGAGCCGTTCGGCGAGGCGGCGCTGCACGCCATGCGCGCGCTCGTCGAGCTGCAGCGGTTCGGCATCGAGCCGCGGCACCTGCGCGGCATGCGCCAGTCGGCGCAGCGCGAGGCCGCACTGATCGAGTCGGCGCTGACGCCCATCCGCGGCCGGCGCGAGACGGGCAGCCAGGCGAAGGCGGCCGAGGCGGCACGCGACCTGGCCGGTCAGATCCAGGCGGTCCGCGACCTCCTGACCCGCGACGCGCTCGGCGCGTAGCCGGCAGGCGCGCCCTGCCCGCTCGTGGGCGGCAGGGCGTAGACTCGCCCCGACACGCCGCGCCGATCATCGGTTGCACGGGATGAGCGTGGAGCCTCGATACGGTGAGGCTCAACACTCAACCTTGACTTGAAGGTTGCGGCACTCCTGAAGGGATCGGCGATGGGCGACGGCACCCACGATGCAGACCAGGGCGACACCGCCCGCGATGCGAGCATGCTCTTCAGCGACGGCCTCCCGCAGGAGCCCGACGCCGTCGGCTACCGCGGTGCGGTCGCCGCGGACGCGGCGGGCATCACCTACCGCCAGCTCGACTACTGGGCGCGCACCGGCCTCGTCGAGCCGACGATCCGCCCGGCGCACGGCTCGGGCAGCCAGCGCCTCTACTCCTTCCGCGACATCCTCGTCCTGAAGCTCGTCAAGCGACTGCTCGACACCGGCATCTCGCTGCAGCAGATCCGCGTCGCGATCCAGCAGCTGCACGAGGCGGGCGTCCGCGACCTCACGCAGACCACGCTCATCTCCGACGGCGCGTCGGTCTACCTCTGCACCTCGAACGACGAGGTGATCGACCTGCTGAGCAACGGCCAGGGCGTGTTCGGCATCGCCGTCGGGCGCGTGCTGCGCGAGGTCGAGTCGCAGCTCATCGAGCTCGAGGGCACGCCGGTCGACGCGCAGCCCCTCGACGAGCTCGCCGCCCGCCGCGCGCGCAAGAGCCGCACGGCCTGACCCTGACGGCCTGAGTCTGACGGCCAGCGCCTGACGGCCAGCGCCTGACGACCAGCGCCTGACGGCCTGAACCTGACGGCCTGAGCCTGACGGCCCCCTGACCGCGGTCGCGCCGTCCGAGCGCGTCGTCACGTCCCGCGGGCAGCTGGTCGCGCAGTGCGGCGGCTCGCCGACGGCGCGGTCGTCGCGCACGGATAGCCGCGCTCTGGAGCCCGCATCGCCTCGCTCTGAGGCGCGTGGTGGAGGGCTCGCGCCGCTACTTGCTCTCGGGCTCGCCCTCGGGCACCGTCTCGGAGGCCGCTGCCTCCTCGAGCTCCGCAGCCGCGGTCGCGTCGACCGCGGCGGTCGGCGCCGGCACCTTGCGGCCGGAGGCCGCCTCGTCGCCCGCGCGGCCGGAAGCCGTCAGCACCGTCTGCAGCAGCTCGTCGAACTGCAGCGCCATCTCCTGCGCGCCCTCGCCGGGCCACACGTGGAGCGGCCGTGCGGCACCCTGCGCCTGCTGCATCGACGTGCGCTCGGGCAGCACCGTCTCGAGCACGAGCGGCCCGAACATGTCCTTGAGCTCCTGGATGCGGTACTGGTGCTCGAGCGACTGCGGGCGGGCGCGGTTGACGACGATGCCGAGCGGCTGCAGGCGCGGGCTCAGGCCGCGGCGGATCTCCTCGATCGCGCGCAGCGCGCGGTCGGCGGCGGCGACCGAGAACAGGCCGGGCTCCGTCACGACCAGCACGCGGTCGGAGGCGGCCCACGCGGTGCGGGTGAGCGCGTTGAGCGAGGGAGCGCAGTCGACGAGCACGAGGTCGTAGTCGTTCTCGACGGTCGTCAGCGCCGTCTCGAGCTTCCAGATGTCCTTGATCGTCGGGTGCGGCCCGTCGAAGTTGATCGCGCTGGGGGAGCCGATGAGCACATCGATGGTGCCGCCGTGCCCCTGCGTCCAGCCCGAGGGCGAGATCGCCTGCTGGACGACCTTGTCCTTGGGGTTCGCAAGCACATCGGCGACGTTGAGACGGCCTTCGATCTCGATGTCCATGCCGGTCGAGGCGTCCGATTGCGGGTCGAGATCGACGACGAGCGTGCGAAGGCCCTTGGCGAAGGCGGCAGAGGCGAGACCGAGGGTCACCGTCGTCTTGCCGACGCCGCCCTTGAGTGAGCTGATCGAGAGTACGTGCACGGCGGCCAAGCCTAGCCCCACTAGATTGGGAAGACCGCGCCGCCGCACCCGGAGGATCCCTCTATGTTCTCGAAGCTCCTTGTCGCCAACCGAGGCGAGATCGCCATCCGCGCGTTCCGCGCCGCCAACGAGCTGGGGATCAGGACCGTCGCCGTCTACGCGCACGAGGACCGCAACTCGCTCCACTGCCAGAAGGCCGACGAGGCCTACCAGATCGGCGAGCCCGGCCGCCCGGTGCGCGCCTACCTCACGGTGAGCGAGATCATCCGCGTCGCGAAGGACTCCGGCGCCGACGCCATCTACCCGGGCTACGGCTTCCTCAGCGAGAACCCCGAGCTGGCGACCGCCGCGGCTGCGGCGGGCATCACGTTCGTCGGTCCCGGCGCCTCGGTGCTGGCGATGGCCGGCAACAAGGTGACGGCCAAGGAGCACGCGATCGCCGCCGGCGTGCCCGTGCTGGCCTCCACGCCGGCGACCTCCGACCTCGACGAGCTCATCGCGGGCGCCGACGAGATCGGCTTCCCCGTCTTCGCGAAGGCGGTCGCCGGTGGCGGCGGTCGTGGGATGCGTCTGGTGAAGCGCCGAGAGGATCTCCGGGAGGCGCTCGAGGCCGCCATGCGCGAGGCCGACAGCGCCTTCGGCGACCCGACGATGTTCATCGAGCAGGCCGTGGTCCGTCCGCGGCACATCGAGGTGCAGATCCTCGCCGACGCGACCGGCGAGACGGTGCACCTGTTCGAGCGCGACTGCTCGGTGCAGCGCCGCCACCAGAAGGTCGTCGAGCTGGCACCCGCGCCCAACCTCTCCGACGAGAAGCGCGCCGAGCTCTACCGCGACGCCGTCGCCTTCGCCCGCTCGATCGGCTACGTCAACGCCGGCACGGTCGAGTTCCTGCTCGACACCGCTGGCGACCGCGCGGGCGAGCACGTGTTCATCGAGATGAACCCGCGCATCCAGGTCGAGCACACGGTCACCGAGGAGATCACCGACGTCGACCTGGTGGCCAGCCAGATCCGCATCGCCGCGGGGGAGTCGCTCGAGCAGCTCGGCCTCAAGCAGGAGCAGATCGAGATGCACGGCGCTGCCCTGCAGTGCCGCGTCACCACCGAGAACCCGGCCGACGGCTTCCGCCCCGACACCGGCCGCATCACCGCCTACCGCTCGCCGGGCGGCGCGGGCGTGCGCCTCGACGGCGGCACGATCAACCCCGGCACCGACGTCAGCCCCCACTTCGACTCGATGCTGGCGAAGGTCACCACCCGCGGCCGCGATCTCGACACCGCGATCCGCCGCGCCCACCGCGCGGTCAGCGAGTTCCGCATCCGTGGCGTCGCGACGAACATCCCGTTCCTGCTCAACCTGCTCGACACCGACGAGTTCCGCGCCGGCGACGTGTCGACCCAGTTCATCGACGAGCACCCCGAGCTCACGCGCATCAACCCGCCGAAGGACCGCGCGTCGAAGGTGCTCGCCTGGCTCGCCGACGTGACGGTCAACCAGCCCAACGGCAAGGCCGAGGGCGTCATCAACCCGGCGATCAAGCTGCCCGCCATCGACCTCGAAGCGCCGGCGCCCGACGGCGAGCGGCAGCGGCTGCTCGAGCTCGGCCCGGCCGGCTGGGCGAAGGCGCTGCGCGAGCGCACCACGCTCGCGGTCACCGAGACCACCTTCCGCGACGCGCACCAGTCGCTGCTCGCGACCCGCGTGCGCACCGCCGACCTGGTCGCGGTCGCCCCGCACGTCGCGCGCATGACGCCGCAGCTGCTCTCGATGGAGGCCTGGGGCGGCGCGACCTACGACGTGGCGCTGCGCTTCCTCGGCGAGGACCCGTGGGAGCGGCTCGCGGCGCTCCGCGAGGCGATGCCGAACATCCCGCTGCAGATGCTGCTGCGCGGCCGCAACACGGTCGGCTACACGCCGTACCCGACCGAGGTGACCACCGCCTTCGTCGAGGAGGCCGCACTCACCGGCATCGACGTGTTCCGCATCTTCGACGCGCTGAACGACGTCGACCAGATGCGGCCGGCGATCGACGCGGTGCTCGAGACCGGCTCCACGGTCGCCGAGGTGGCGCTGTGCTACTCCGGCGACATGCTCGACCCGGCGGAGGACCTCTACACCCTCGACTACTACCTGCGGCTCGCCGAGCGCATCGTCGACGCCGGCGCGCACGTGCTCGCGATCAAGGACATGGCGGGCCTGCTGCGCGCGGGCGCGGCCTCGAAGCTCGTGGCGGCGCTCCGCGACCGCTTCGGCGTGCCGGTGCACCTCCACACGCACGACACCGCCGGCGGTCAGCTCGCGACGCTGCTCGCCGCCTCCGCCGCGGGCGTCGACGCGGTCGACGTCGCCAGCGCCCCGATGGCCGGCACCACCAGCCAGCCGTCGCTGTCGGCGCTGGTCGCCGCCGTCGCGCACACCGACCGCGACACCGGCCTCTCGCTCGCCGCGGTGAGCGACCTCGAGCCCTACTGGGAGGCCGTCCGTCGGCTCTACAAGCCGTTCGAGTCGGGCCTGCCCGGCCCCACCGGCCGCGTCTACCACCACGAGATCCCGGGTGGTCAGCTGTCGAACCTGCGGCAGCAGGCGATCGCGCTCGGGCTCGCCGACGACTTCGAGAAGATCGAGGACTGGTACGCCGCGGCGAACCGCATCCTCGGCCGCCCGACGAAGGTGACGCCCTCGTCGAAGGTGGTGGGCGACCTGGCGCTGCAGCTCGTGGCGCAGGGGGTCGACCCCGACGACTTCGAGCGCGACCCGCGCAAGTACGACATCCCCGACTCCGTCATCGGCTTCATGGCCGGCGAGCTGGGCGACCTGCCGGGCGGCTGGCCCGAGCCCTTCCGCTCGAAGGTGCTCGCCGGCCGCGAGGTCGACATCTCGATCAAGCCGCTCGCGCCCGAGCAGGCCGAGCGCCTGCTGACGGCCGGCGCCGACCGCCAGCACGCGCTGAACGAGCTGCTGTTCGCTGGCCCGACGAAGGCGTTCGACGAGAGCCGCGCGCAGTACGGCGACCTCTCGGTGGTCGACACCATCGACTACCTCTACGGCATGCTGCCCGGCGAGGAGCACCACGTCGGCATCGGCCGCGGCGTCACCCTGAACGTCGAGCTCGAGGCCGTGGGCCAGCCCGACGACGACGGCATCGTGACGGTGATGACGGTGCTGAACGGCCAGCTGCGCCCGGTCTACGTGCGCGACCGCTCCGTCAAGGTCGACAAGCCCCAGGTCGAGAAGGCGGATGCGTCGGTGCCCGGCCAGATCGCGGCTCCGTTCGCCGGGGCGGTCACCGTGAAGGTCGCCGTCGGCGACACGGTCGCGGCAGGCGACGCCGTGGCGACGATCGAGGCGATGAAGATGGAGGCCGGCATCACCTCGCCGGTCGACGGCGTCGTCGAGCGGCTGGCGCTCACCGGCACGACGCCGGTCGAGGCCGGCGACCTGATCGTGGTGGTGAAGCCCGCGTGAGCGTGCGGGAGATCCGGGTCTTCGGCGACCCTGTGCTGCGGGAGCGCGCCCAGCCGGTCGACCCGGCGGCGCCCGCGACGGCGGCCCTGGTGCAGGATCTGCTCGACACCGTGCAGCTGCCGGGCCGCGCGGGCGTGGCGGCGTGCCAGATCGGCGTCGCGAAGGCGGCGTTCTCCTACCTGGTCGACGACGAGCTGGGCTATGTGCTGAACCCGCGCATCGACGAGGTGCGCGGCGAGCCGCAGCTGGTCGACGAGGGCTGCCTGTCGGTGCCGGAGCTCGGCTTCCCGACGCCGCGCCATCCCTTCTGCCGCGTGATCGGCGAGGATCTCGAGGGCCGCGAGGTCGTGCTCGAGGGCGAGGGCCTGATGGCGCAGATGCTGCAGCACGAGATGGGGCACCTCGACGGCCGGCTCTACCTGCAGGCGCTCGACAAGGAGACGCGGTCGATCGCGATGGCCGAGGTGCGGAAGGCCGCCTGGTACTGAGGCCGCGACGGCACCGGCTCAGGCCTTGACGAGCGTGAAGATGCCGTAGCGCATCGCGCCCGTGCGGTAGGCGAGGATCAGCCTCGGGAACGAGAGCGCGAAGACGCGGTTGCGGCCCTCGAGGGCGAGCCGACGGGTGTCGCGGTCGACGATCACCGACCGCAGCAGCCGGCGCGTGCAGATCGTCCACGTGCGGGCGACGCGGCGGCTGACGTCCTCGTAGTCGACGACCTCGAAGCCGGCCGCGCGCGCCAGCGCCGCGTACTCCTCGGGCGTGCCCATCGAGGGCAGTCGGCCCTCGCGGCAGATCGGCTCGAGCAGGTGGCGCAGCTTCCAGCCGCGGGCATCGGGCGCCGCGAGCCAGGCGCAGACGACGAAGCGGCCCCCGGGCGCCAGCACGCGGTGGGCCTCGTCGAAGAAGCCCTGCTTGTCGGCCATGTGCTCGCTCGACTCGATCGCCCACGCGGCGTCGGCGGAGCCCTCGGGCAGGCCGTTCTCGAGCCAGTCGCGCTGCTGGACCTCGACGCCGTCGACAGGCTGCGCGGCCGCGTGGCGCGCCTGCTCGCCCGAGAGCGTGAAGCCGGTGACGCGCACACCGCGCTGGGCCGCGAGGCGTCGCGCCGTGCCGCCGTAGCCGCAGCCGATGTCGACGCACGCGTCACCGGTCTGCAGCTGCAGCCGGTCGCCGACCGTGTCGACCAGCGCCTCGACGGCTGCGACGGGCGTCTCGCGGCCCGTCGTCCACAGCCCGTGGTGCACGTGCTCGCCCCACAGGCGGCGGTAGATCGCGTCGAGCTCGTCGTAGTGGTCGGCCACGGCGGCGGCGCTCTGGGGAGCACGAGCAAGGATCATGCGCTCACCCTGCCGCATCCGTCACGCCGCGTCCATCGTGCCCACGTCGTGACGACGGCGGCATCGAGGCGCTGCCTCGACGCCGCCGTCGGTCGGCTCACTCGCCGACGTCGTGCGCGGTGGAGTTCGACGCGTAGATGTCCTCGACCTGGGCGGCGAAGTCGCGCAGCACGTTGTCGCGCTTGATCGACATCTTCGGTGTCAGGTGGCCGTTCGCCTCGATGAACTCGACCGGCAGGATCGCGAACTTGCGCACCGACTCGGCGCGCGAGACGTGCTTGTTGGCGCGCTCGATCGCGGAGCGGACCTCCTCGATCACCGCCGGGTGGTTCGCGGCCTGCTCGAGCGTCATCGACGCGTCGTGCCCGTTGTTCTGCAGCCAGGTCGCCAGCATCTCGCCGTCGAGGGTGATGAGCGCGGCGATGAACTTGCGCTGGTCGCCCACGACGACCGGCTGCCCGATGATGGTGTTCGAGCGGATCGGGTCCTCGAGCGTGTTCGGCGCCACGTTCTTGCCGGCGGCCGTGACGATGAGCTCCTTCTTCCGACCGGTGATCGTGAGGTAGCCGTCGGCGTCGAGGGAGCCGATGTCGCCGGTGCGGAACCAGCCGTCCTCGGTGAAGGAGTCCTTGGTCGCCTGCTCGTTGTTCCAGTAGCCCGCGAAGACGGCGACGCCCTTGCCGAGGATCTCGCCGTCGTCGGCGATCTTCACGCCGTTGCCGGGCATGGCCGGCCCGACCGTGCCGATCTTGAACCTGGAGGGCAGACCGACCGTCAGCGGCGCCGTGGTCTCGGTCAGGCCGTAGCCCTCGAGCACCCGGATGCCGAGCGAGCGGTAGAAGTGCGCGAGGAACGTCGACAGGGGCGCCGAGCCTGAGACGGCGTACCGCACGTTGCCGCCGAGCGCGGTGCGCAGCTTGTTGAGCACGAGCCGGTCGAACAGCGCGAACTGCAGCTTGAGCCCCAGCGGCACGTGGCCGGCGTCGAGCGCCTTGGAGTGCGCGACGGCGACCCGGGCGGCGCGGCGGAAGATCTTGCCCTTGCCGCCCGCCTCCGCCTTCTGCTCGCTGGCGTTGTAGACCTTCTCGAACACGCGCGGCACAGCGAGGAAGAACGTCGGCTTGAACGAGCCCATCGCCGGCAGCAGCTGCTTCGTGTCGGACTGGTGCCCGACCCGCACGCCCGCGGTGACGCCGAGGATCGAGATGAAGCGCGCGAAGACGTGCGCCTGCGTGACGAACAGCAGCGTCGACGATCCGGGCGCGACGACCTCGGCCATCGCCACGCGCGCGTTGCGGCACAGCTCGACGAAGTTCGAGTGCGTCAGCATGACGCCCTTCGGGCGGCCCGTCGACCCGGAGGTGTAGATGAGCGTGGCGATGTCGTCGCCCACGGCGAGCCGCCGGCGCCGCTCGATCTCGTCGTCGGCGACGTCCTTGCCCTGCTCGACCAGCGAGTCGAGGTCGCCGCGGTCGATGCGCCAGACGTCGCTGATCGCCGGCAGGTCGCCGTGCGCCTCGTCGAAGCGCGACACCAGGTCGGCGTCCTCGAGGATCACGCGGGTGGCGCCGCCGTCGGAGAGGATCCACTGGATCTGGGAGGGTGCGGACGTCTCGTACACGGGCACCATGTGGGCGCCGGCGTAGAAGAGCGCGAAGTCGACGAGCGAGAACTCGTAGCGCACCTTGCACAGGAAGCCGACGGCGTCGCCGGGCTGCACGCCCGCGGCGACGAAGCCCTTGGCGAGCGCGACCACCTGGCGGCGGAACTCGGTGGCGGAGATGTCGCGCCAGCCGTCGCCCTGCGGCACCGAGAACAGCGCGATGTGCGGGTTCTCCCGGACGGTGTCCTCGAGCAGGTCGGTGACGTTCGCCTCCGGGTCGGGTGCGACGACGGGAGGGGTGACACCCTCGGGTGCGGTGAGCTGGGGCACTGGGACTCCTTCGGCGTTCGTGCGTTGGCGCCATTGTATGGTCGGGCGTCCCACTGCGCCGTGAGGTGCGCGCATGTCTGTCGCGGGGTCGTGCAGGCCCTAGGCTCGGGTGCGTCTTGGAGGTGCGATGTTCTACTGGCTGCTGCGGCACTGGGTGGTCGGCCCGTACATGAACCGGGTGTTCCGCCCGTGGGTCGTGGGCCTCGAGCACCTGCCCGCCTCGGGCGGCGCGATCATCGCCGGCAACCACCTGTCGGTCATCGACTCCTTCCTGATGCCGCTGGTGCTCGATCGCCGCGTCTACTTCCTGGCGAAGTCCGACTACTTCAACGGCAAGGGCCTCAAGGGCAGGCTGATCCGCTGGTTCTTCCTCGGCGTCGGCCAGCTGCCGATGGACCGCTCGGGCGGCGAGAAGAGCTCGCAGAGCCTCGACGCCGCGCTGCAGAAGGTGCAGGACGGCCAGTTCATCGGCATCTACCCGGAGGGCACCCGCAGCCCCGACGGCAAGATGTACCGCGGGCGCACCGGTGTCGCCCGCATGGTGCTCGACGCGCGCGTGCCGGTCATCCCGTGCGTGATGGTCGACACCGAGAAGATCATGCCGATCGGCAAGCGCCTGCCGCGCGTCGGGCGCATCGGCATCATCTTCGGCGAGCCGATCGACTTCTCGCGCTACTACAACCTCGAGGGCGACCGCTTCGTGCTGCGCTCGATCACCGACGAGATCATGGTCACCCTCAACCGCATCTCCGACCAGGAGTACGTCGACGTCTACGCCTCGAGCGTGAAGTCCCGCGTCGAGGCGGAGCGGAAGGCGCTCGCCGCCGCGCGCGCCGAGCGCTGAGCGGCCGCGGACGGGTCCGGCGCTTCGCCGCTCAGTAGACTGGCCTCTGGCGCACTTCCGCGCCATCCGATTGCAGAGGCACGCATGACCGAGACGTTCGTGAACCCGTTCGACACTGAGCGCAGCTCCATCGAGCAGGGACTCGACGCCTATCGCTCGCTGCCCGTCAAGCAGCAGCCATCGTGGCCCGACGAGGCCGAGCTCGAGCGCGTCCGCCGCGAGCTGCGCGCGGCTCCGCCGCTGGTGTTCGCCGGCGAGGTCGACATGCTGCGCGACCGGCTCGCGACCGCTGCCCAGGGCGGCGCCTTCCTGCTGCAGGGCGGCGACTGCGCCGAGACCTTCGCGGGCGCGACGGCCGACAACATCCGCAACCGCGTGAAGACGATCCTGCAGATGGCGGTCGTGCTCACCTACGGCGCGGCGATGCCGGTGATCAAGATGGGCCGCATGGCCGGGCAGTTCGCCAAGCCGCGCTCCAACGACAGCGAGACGCGCGGCGACCTGACGCTGCCCGCCTACCGCGGCGACATCGTCAACGGCTACGACTTCACCCCCGAGTCGCGCGCCGCCGACCCCGACCGCATCCTCCGCGGCTACCACATGGCCGCATCCACCCTGAACCTCGTGCGCGCCTTCACGCAGGGTGGCTTCGCCGACCTGCGCCAGGTGCACTCCTGGAACAAGGGCTTCGCCGAGAACCCGCTGTTCGCCCGCTACGAGGCGCTCGCCAGCGAGATCGATCGCGCGGTGCGCTTCATGGAGGCCGCCGGCGCCAACTTCGACGAGCTGCGCGGCGTCGAGTTCTTCACCGGCCACGAGGGCCTGCTGATGGACTACGAGCGCCCGCTCACGCGCATCGACTCGCGCACCGGCCTCGCCTACAACACCTCGAGCCACTTCCAGTGGATCGGCGAGCGCACGCGCGAGCTCGACGGCGCGCACGTCGACTTCTTCTCGCGGGTGCGCAACCCCATCGGCGTGAAGCTGGGCCCGACCACGACGCCCGCCGACATGGAGGCGCTGGTCGACAAGCTCGACCCCGAGCGCGAGCCCGGTCGCCTGACCTTCATCACCAGGATGGGCGCAGGGCGCATCCGCGACGTGCTGCCGGGCCTGCTCGAGGCGTCGAAGTCGCTCGAGTCGACCCCGCTGTGGGTCACCGACCCCATGCACGGCAACGGCATCACGACGAAGAACGGCTACAAGTCGCGCCGCTTCGACGACGTGGTCGACGAGGTGCGCGGCTTCTTCGAGGCGCACAAGCAGGTCGGCACGTTCCCCGGCGGCATCCACGTCGAGCTCACCGGCGACGACGTCACCGAGTGCCTCGGCGGCTCGGAGGACATCGACGAGCTCGCGCTCGAGTCGCGCTACGAGTCGCTCTGCGACCCGCGCCTGAACCACATGCAGTCGCTCGAGCTGGCGTTCCTGGTGGCCGAGGAGCTGCGGGCGGCACCGCGCCCGTAGCGGTCTGCTGCGCCTCCGGCCGCGCCGGCCCCTCGTGGCCGGCGCGGCTCAGTAGGTCGCGTCGATGACGACGGTCGAGCCCTGCACGACGGCGCTCGATCCGGGATCCTGCGACAGGACCGCCGCGAGGCTCTGCAGCGCCTCGGGCACGTTGGTGCGCAGCTCGGGCACGAGCTGCGCATCCCGGATCGCCTGCACGGCATCGGGGATGGGCATGCCCACCACGTCCGGCACCTGCGACATGGGCGGGCCCAGCGAGACGACGCCGGTGATCGTCGCGCCGCGGCGCACCGGCCCGTCGCTCGGCACCGTCATCGACACGAGGTGGCCGGTCGGCACCTCGAACGAGTGCTCCTGCGCCGAGAAGTCGACGAGCAGGCCAGCCTGCTGCAGGGCGGCGGAGGCGTCGTCCGCGTTCTGGCCGGACTCGGCGGGGATCGGGCCGAGCGAGACGCGCAGCGCGATCGGCGTGCGCTCCTCGAGCGTCTGCACCTGGCTGAGGTCGACCTCGTTCGCCGAGGCCGCGAGCACGGTCTGCGGAGGCGCTGCATCGAACACGAAGTCCGGCTCGGCCTCGGCGACCGTGAAGCCGGCGGTGGCGATCTCGGCGCGGGCCTGCTCGAGCGGCATGCCAGCGAGGGCAGGCACCGGCAGGCTCCGTCGGCCCGCGGAGACCACCAGCTGCACCGCGTCGCCGTTGCCGATCTCGGCGCCGGCGGGCGGGACGGTCCGCAGCACGTGCCCTGACGGCGTGTCGTAGTTCGCCTCGGCCACCACCTCGGAGACCTCGATGCCGTCGCCGTCCAGCAGCGCGACCGCGGCGTCCTGCGTCTCGCCGACGACCGACGGCACGGTGCTGCTGCCGCCCGGTCCGAGGTTGAACCACCAGCCCAGGCCGGCCGCGAGCAGCAGGCCGAGCAGCACCACCGCGAGCCACAGCATGCCGCGGCGCCGGCGCACGGTGACGCGTCGCGCGAGCGCCGTCGCGGCCACGCCGTCGCCGCCGTCGCGCACGACCACCGGCGGGGGCGGCGCGACCGTGCGCCGGGGCTTGCGCGGCCGCTCGATGACGGTCGTCGACCGGTCGTCCTCCGAGACTGAGGGCAGCACGGTCGTCGGGGTGTCGATGCCGCGCTCCCGGATCGCGTGCAGCTCTGCCAGCATCTCCGACGCATCCGTCGGTCGCAGGTTCGGATCGCGCTGCGTCGCCCAGTGCACGAGCGAGTCGAGCGCCTCGGGCACGCCGGGCGCCTCGGTCGACGGCAGCGGCACCTGCTCGTTGGCGTGCTGGAAGGCGATCTGCATGGGCTCGTCGCCGGTGAACGGCTGCTTGCCGGTGAGCATCTCGAACAGCAGGATGCCCACGGCGTAGATGTCGCTGCGGGCGTCGGCGATGCCACGGGTGACGAGCTCGGGGGAGAGGTAGGCGATCGTGCCCAGCAGCGCCTTCCCGGTCGCGGTGTTCGCGGTCGCCGCCCGCGCGAGGCCGAAGTCGCCGATCTTGATGCGCCCGTCGTGGGCGAGCAGGATGTTCTCGGGCTTCAGGTCGCGGTGCACGATGCCGGCCCGGTGCGCGGCCGCCAGGCCCGCGAGGATCGCCTCGAGCACGTCGAGCGACTGCTCAGCGGTGATGCGGCCGCGCTCGATGAGCAGGTCGCGCAGGGTGATCGAGGGCACCAGCTCCATGACGAGCCACGCCAGCCCGTCGTCGTCTCCCTGGTCGTAGGTGTTCACGACGTTCGGATGCGCGAGGCGGGCCGCCGCCTTCGCCTCCTGGATGAAGCGCTCCCGGAAGTCCTCGTCGTCGCTCAGGTGCGGGTGCATCACCTTCACGGCCACCTTGCGGTCGAGCCGCAGGTCGAGCCCGGCGTAGACGCTCGCCATGCCGCCGCGGGCGATGCGGTCGCCGACCTCGTACCTGCGGTCGATCAGCCGTCCGATGACGGGATCGCGGGGGTCGACAGGCACGAAGCGAGGATAGGCGGAGGTGCGGCGCAAGCACGGCACCCACGCCGCTGTGGGGCGCAGGTCGGGTCCGGTGGCATCATGGAGGCGTGACGCAAGACACCGCTTGGCTCTCCGTGCCCGACCTCGTGACGCTGCTCGGTCAGCCGGTCGGACGCATCCACCGACTCATCGAGGATCACCGCCTGCCGGCGACGCGCCGGAACGGCACGCTGCAGGTGCCCGCCGCGGCGATCCGCGACGGCGAACCGCTCAGCGAGCTGCGCGGCACCCTGCTCGTGCTGCTCGACGCCGGGCACACCGAGGACGAGGCGATCGACTGGCTGCTCGCCGAGGACGACTCGCTGGGCGTCGCGCCGATCGAGGCCATGCGCGCAGGCTCGAAGGCCGCCGTGCGCAAGGCCGCGCAGCTGCTCGGCTGAGCCGGCCCGGCGGCAGCGCCGATCAGCGGTCGCGCTTCGCGACCGTGTCGGCCAGTCGCTCGAGCTCGAGCACGGCCGAGCGCGAGAGCGTGCCCCCGTGGAGCGCCTCGAGCGCCTCGCCGACCGCGCGGTCGATCAGCGACTCGAGCCGCTCGGGCGCCTCGGAGCGCTGGATCGCGTCCTGCAGGATCGCGATCTGGCGGTCGTCGAGCTCGCGGTCGCCGAGCAGCTCGTCGAGCATGGTGCGGATGCCCGGGGCCAGCCGCTGCCGGGCGATCTCGATCAGCACGGTGCGCTTGCCCTCGCGCAGGTCGTCGCCCGCCGGCTTCCCGGTGATCTCGGGATCGCCGAACACGCCCAGCAGGTCGTCGCGCATCTGGAACGCGACCCCGACCGGCAGGCCGTAGCCGGCGAGCGCGTCGAGCTGCTCGCGGTCGGCGCCGGCCAGCAGGGCACCGAGCGTCAGCGGCGCCTCCACCGAGTACTTGGCCGACTTGTAGACCGCCACGGTGTGCGCGCGGTCGAGCAGGTCGGCCGGCTCCTGCCGGATCCATGCGGCCTCCTCGAGCACGTCGAGGTACTGCCCGAAGGTGACCTCCTCGCGCATCCGGCGGTACGCGTCATGGACCGCCTCGCCGTGGGCCGTCCCGCGGCACGCCTCGAGCATCCGGTCGTCGGCCCAGTTGAGCAGCAGGTCGCCCACCAGGATCGCGGCGCTCGTGCCCCAGGAGGCCGCGTCGCCCACCCACTCGCCGTCGCGGTGCCGCGACTCGAGCGCGCGGTGCATCGCGGGCCTGCCGCGGCGCGTGTCGGAGGCGTCGATGATGTCGTCGTGCACGAGCGCGGCGGCGTGGAACAGCTCGATCGCGGTCGCGACCTGCACCACGTCGCTCCACTGCGGGTCGCGCTCGGTGCCGGCGGTGTGGCCGGCGTCGCTGCGCGCAGCGGTCACCGCGTGCCAGCCCCACAGCACGAAGGCGCTGCGCACCCGCTTGCCGCCGGCGACCATCTCGCGCACCTGCGCCAGCAGCGGCCCCGCATCGGGCGAGATCTCCGTCAGGGCGCGCTCCCGCGCGTCGAGGTATTCCTGGATCGAGCCCTCGACTGCTCGGGCGAAGCGCTGCTGTGCTGACACAAGACACATGCTATTGACAGCCGCAGCGCGTAGACTGGCGCTCCGCACCGGTCGATCGAAAGGGGTGCGACATGGGCCTCTCCGAGCACGAGCAGCGACTGCTCGACGAGATGGAGCGCAATCTCTACAAGCACGAGGCAGACATCGTCAACACGACGAGCGGGCCTCGCACCGTCGACTACACCAAGGTGGCCGTCGGCGTCCTCGGCATCGTCGCGGGACTCGTGCTGGTGGTGGTGGGCGTGCTGATGAAGCTGGCGATCATCGGCGTCGTCGGGTTCGGCATCGCGGTCGCGGGCGCGCTCTGGGCGCTGTCGGCGTCGAAGCCGGCGACCGGCGACGAGGCCGACCGGGCGCGCGCGGGCGGCGACGGCCCGGCCGCGAAGCAGCAGAGCCCGAGCCTGATGGATCGTCTCGCCGAGGAGTGGGACGACCGCAACCAGCGGGGCTGAGCCCCCACTCCACTCCACTCCCTCTGAGGGTCGACGCGCTCGCGTCGGCCCTCTTTCGTCGTCCTGAGGGCGATCCGCCCCGGGCGCTGCGGCGTCCGGGGCGTCTGCACGTCTCCACGGCGCCAAAACCCCTCCACCGCGAAAACCCAGACGAATGTTGAGAACACGCCCGGAGTTTGCGCAACTTTCTGAGGAAAGTGGCGCTGAGTGGAGTACGGTGGAGGAAGTCGGCGGATGTCGGCGAACCATCTGCTCGCAGGCCGGACGAGAGGGGGCTCCGTGTTCCTCGGCACGCACACGCCCAAGCTCGACGACAAGGGCCGCGTCATCCTCCCCGCGCGCTTCCGGCAGGAGCTCGAGGGAGGCCTCGTGCTCACCCGCGGCCAGGAGCGCTGCATCTACGTCTTCTCGGTGCGCGAGTTCGAGCGTGTCCACGAGCAGATCCGGCAGGCGCCGCTCACCTCGGCCGCCGCCCGCGACTTCCTCCGCCTGTTCCTCTCGGGCGCGTCGAGCGAGCAGCCCGACAGCCAGCACCGCGTGACCGTCCCCGCCAACCTGCGCGAGTACGCCGGCCTCGGCCGCGAGCTCACCGTCATCGGTGCGGGCTCCCGCGCCGAGATCTGGGACACCGAGGCCTGGAACACCTACTACGCGGCCAAGGAGGCCGACTTCGCGACGACCACCGAGGAGGTGATCCCCGGCATCTTCTGACCCGACCCGTGACCCCCAGCTGGGCGCCGCGACACACCTTCCCCGGTGCCGCGCCGCACGGATGGGGATCAGGGGCCGGGACGGACAGGGAGACGACATGGACGCATCCGCACTGCACACCCCGGTCATGCTCGAGCGCACGCTCGCGCTGCTCGCGCCGGCGATCGACGCGGCCGTCACCGCCGGGCGCGCGCCCGTCGTGGTCGACGGCACCCTCGGCATGGGCGGGCACACCGAGGCGATGCTCGCGGCGCACCCGACGCTCGTGGTCGCCGGCATCGACCGGGACCCCGACGCCATCAGGCTCGCGCGGCAGCGGCTGGCGCCGTTCGGCGAGCGCTTCGTGCCGGTGCAGACCACCTACGACCGCATCGACCTCGCCCTCGACGCCGCCGGGGTCGTCGCCGCCGACGGCATCCTGCTCGACCTGGGCGTCTCGAGCCTGCAGCTCGACGCCGCCGACCGCGGCTTCGCCTACGCCAAGGACGCCCCGCTCGACATGCGCATGGGGCAGGCGGGCGACGTCACCGCCGCCTCGATCATCGCCGAGCGCAGCGACCGCGAGCTCTCGCGGCTGTTCCGCGTCTACGGCGACGAGAAGCTCGCCGACCGCTACGCGCGGGCGATCGTCGCCGCGCGCGCCGAGGCGCCGATCGAGACGTCGGCGCAGCTCGTCGACATCCTGCAGGCGGCCACGCCGCGGGCGCTGTCGAACCAGGGCCACCCCGCCAAGCGCGTCTTCCAGGCGCTGCGCATCGAGGTCAACCAGGAGCTGGCGATCCTCGA
Source organism: Agrococcus beijingensis (assembly GCF_030758955.1). NCBI lineage: Bacteria > Bacillati > Actinomycetota > Actinomycetes > Micrococcales > Microbacteriaceae > Agrococcus > Agrococcus beijingensis. The sequence goes on from NZ_CP132360.1 coordinate 265,270, forward strand.
GCGCACCATGCCTGCGGCGATCGACGCGCTGGCCGTCGGCGGGCGCCTCGTGGTGCTCGCCTACCAGTCGCTCGAGGACCGCATCGTCAAGCGCGCGCTGCAGGCCGCAGCCGCGTCGACCGCGCCGCGCGACCTGCCGGTCGAGCTGCCCGAGCACGCGCCGCACCTGCGGCTGCTCGTGCGCGGCGCCGAGCTCGCCGACGACGCGGAGCGCGCCCGCAATCCGCGCTCCGCGCCCGTCCGCCTCCGGTCGGCCGAGCGCATCCGTCCCGTCAACGCATCCGCATCGAAGACGCCCGCATCCAGCCCAGGGGAGCCGTCATGACCAACGCCGCCGTCGTCGACCTGCACGCGCTGCCGCAGCAGCACCCCGCGCCGAGCCCTGCGCCCGAGCGCGAGCGCCATCTGCGGGCGCTGCCGGTCGTCGTGCCGCGTCGCAGCCCGCGCCTCGTGCACGGCATCGTCGCGATGGTCGGCCTCGGCGCCGTGGTGTGCGCCCAGCTCGGGCTCTCGGTCGTCATCAGCGAGGGCGCCTACCGCATGAGCGCGCTGCAGGGGGAGTCGACCGTGCTCGCCCGCGCCGAGCAGTCGATCGCCGAGGAGATCGCGGTGCTCGCATCGCCGCAGCACGTGGCCGTCGCGGCCGGCGAGCTCGGCATGCTCGGCGGCCAGCCGTCGCAGTTCCTGACGCTCGCGGGCACCGCGACCGCCGGGGGGCCAGACGCGATGCACATGCAGGTGCCGGCCGTCGACCAGTTCGGCATGTACGTGCCGAACGCACTGCTCGCGGCGGAGCCGCAGGCCGCCGCGGTCGTCGCCGAGGTGCAGGCCGAGGCGACCCTTCCGTACCCCGGGATGCTGCTGCCGCCGGGCGAGTCGGTGCCGGCTCCCGCGGCGGCGCCGGTCGCGCCCGCCGCGCCTGCCGCGCCCCCGGCACCCGCCCCCGGCACGCTCCTGCCGGCCACGCCGACCCAGTAGCGGCGGGGCGGGGCGTGGCGGCGGAGCCGCCGGCGCATCCGCCGGTACCGTGCTCACGACCTGATCGAGGCTCGCACCGCGAGCGGAAGCGGAGGTGCGGGTGACCGCCAAGCCGAAGCGCAGCGCCGGCCGTCTGCGCACGACGCTGGTCGCCGTCCTGACGTTCGCGCTGCTCGCCACGTTCGTCGTGCGGCTCGCCGACATCCAGCTCGTCCGCGCCGAGGCGCTGAACGCCGAGGCGGATGGGCGACGTGGCGTCGCGCAGACCCTCTTCGGCACCCGCGGTCCCGTCGTCGACGCGGAGGGCACCGTGCTGGCCGAGAGCGTCGACCGCTGGGATCTGACCGTCTCGCCGCGCTACACGCGCGACCTGCAGCCGGGCATCGACGGGGTCGACGAGACGCGCACCGTCGGCGACGCGCTGGTGCAGATCGCCCAGATCACCGGCGACGACCCGCGCGACCTGCAGGCGCAGATCTACGCCGAGCTCGAGCGCAACCCCGACTCCGACTACCTGCTGCTCGCGAGCGGCCTCGACGTGGCGCAGTTCGAGGCGGTGCGCGACCTCGACCTGCCCTACGTCTACCTGCGGCTCAACCCGCAGCGGGTCTACCCCTCCGGCTCCGTCGCCGGCAACCTGGTGGGCTTCATGGGGCAGTCCGAGGCGCTCTCCGGCGTCGAGCGCAGCGAGCAGGAGTGCCTGGCGGCGACCGACGGGAGCCGCGTCTTCGATCGCTCGGCCGACGGCACGCCGATCCCGGGCTCCATGGTGACCCGCCCCGCCGTCGACGGCGGCACCGTGCAGCTCACGATCGACGCCGACGTGCAGTTCCAGGTGCAGCAGCTCACCGCGCAGTACACGGCGCAGCTGCGGGCCCGCAGCGGCACCAGCATCATCATGCGCACCGACGGCACGATCGTCGCGGTCGCCGAGTCGAGCACCGTCGACCCCAACGACCCGACCGCCACCGATGCGCGGGATCGCGGGTCGCGAGCCTTCACCGCCGCCTACGAGCCCGGCTCGATCTTCAAGGCCTTCTCGTTCGCCGCGATGCTCGACCTGGGCCTCATCACCCCGCGCGACGAGCTGACGGTGCCGTGGACGTACACGGCGCCCGGCGTGCGCGTGCGCGACGCGCAGTCGCACGAGCCGAAGCAGTGGACGGCCGCGGGCATCCTCGTGAACTCCTCGAACTCCGGCATGGTGCGGCTCGCCGAGCAGATGGATCGCGGCGACTACTACGACTACCTCGCGCGCTTCGGCTTCGGCGAGCGCACGGCGGTCGACTTCGCCGGCGAGCAGCCGGTGCCGCTGCGACCGGCCGACAGCCTCGACGCGCAGACGAAGCTCAACGTGCTGTTCGGCCAGGGCATCGCGGCGACGCCGATCCAGCTGGCCTCGGCCTATCAGGCGCTGGCCAACGGCGGGGTGCACCTGCCGGCGAGGCTCATCGCCGGCTGCACCGACGCCGAGGGCGTCACGACGGCACCCGAGCTGGGCGAGGGGGAGCGCGTGGTCGGCGACACGGCCGCGCGGCAGACCCTCGAGGTGCTCGAGAACGTGGTCACCGACTACGGCTACGACACGTTCCCCATCGAGGGCTACCGGATCGCCGCCAAGACGGGCACCGCGCAGATGGCCTACGAGGACGGCTCGGGCTACGACCCGAGCAGGATGATGATCTCGGTGGCCGGCGTGTTCCCGGTCGACGACCCCCAGTTCGTGGTCGTGACGCTGTTCGACAGCCCGCAGACCATCCGCACCAGCGGCGGGGCCATCCCTGCCTTCCACGATATGGTGAACCTCTTGATCCGCCACTACGACGTGCCTCCGAGCAGCACCCTGCCTCCGGAGATCCCGCTCGAGTGGACCGCGGATCAGCCTTGACGCGACACAGCACCAGCGTCGACCGAGCCAGTGAGGAGAGGATGTCCGTGGCGGGCGTGACCCCGAGGATCCTGCGACCGGAGCATCCCGCACCGCGGCCCCTCAACGGGCTGATCGACGAGTTCGACCTCCGTGTCGAGGCCGACGCCGACGGCATCGAGGTGACGGGGATCACCCTCGACTCCTCCGACGTGCACCCCGGCGACATCTTCGCGGCGCTCCCCGGGGCGCACCGGCACGGGGCCGAGTACGCAGCGGCGGCCGTCGAGCGCGGCGCGGTCGCGATCGTCACCGACCCGGCCGGCGCCGAGCGACTCGCGACAAACGTGCCCGTGATCGTCGTCGACGACCCGCGCGCGGCGCTGGGCGAGATCGCCGCCTGGGTCTACCGCACCATGGAGGAGCCGCCGAAGCTCTTCGGCATCACCGGCACCAACGGCAAGACCTCGACCTCGTTCATGCTCGAGGGCCTGCTCGCCGACCTCGGGTTCGTCACCGGGCTGTCGACCACCGCCGAGCGGCACGTCGGCGACCTGGTCGTCACCTCGAAGCTCACCACGCCCGAGGCCAGCGAGCTGCACGCGCTGCTCGCGCGGATGCGCGAGGCCGGCGTGCGCGCCGCCGTGCTCGAGGTGAGCGCACAGGCGATCGAGCGCCACCGCGTCGACGGCGTCGTCTTCGACGTGGTCGCGTTCACGAACCTGAGCCACGACCACCTCGACGACTACGGCTCGATGGAGGCGTACTTCGACGTGAAGCTCGAGCTGTTCACGCCCGACCGCGCCGAGCGCGGCGTCGTCTGCGTCGACACCGACTGGGGCGCCAAGGTCGCCGAGCGCAGCCGCATCCCCGTCACCACGGTGACGAGCGACCCGGAGCGCCACGCCGACTGGCATGTCGACATCTGGGAGGAGACGCCGACCTCGACCTCCTTCACCCTGACTGGCATCGACGGCGGCGCGATCGAGGTGCAGGTGCCGTTCATCGGCCGGCACATGGCGGTCGACGCCGCCATCGCCATCCTCATGCTGGTCGAGGGCGGCTTCGAGCTCGAGGCGATCGCCGAGGTCATCGACCGCGGCATGCGCTCGACGCTGCCCGGGCGCATCGAGCGGGTCTCGGGCGACAGCGGGCCTGCGGTCTTCGTCGACTACGGCCACAGCCCCGATGCGTTCGCGCAGACCCTCGAGGCGCTGCGGCGGGTCACCGAGGGTCGGCTGATCATGCTCTTCGGCGCCGACGGCGACCGCGACGCCACGAAGCGCGCCGAGATGGGCCGCATCTCGGCCGAGCTCGCCGACGCCGTCGTGGTGACCGACTTCAACCCGCGCTCGGAGGACGCCGCGGCGATCCGCGAGCAGGTGCTCGCGGGCGCCTACGCCGCGGCGGGCAGCAAGCCCGTCATCGAGTCGTCGCCAGAGGAGGCCGCGATCCGAGCCGCGCTCGCGCTCGCCGGCCCCGGCGACACGATCCTCTGGGCCGGCCCCGGCGATGCCGACTACCGCGACGTCGCGGGCGTGCGCGAGCCGTTCGTGGCGCGCGACGAGGCCAAGCTCGCCCTGCACGAGGCGGGCTGGTCGACCGCTGACCCGCTGCCCAACGGCGACTGGTCGCCGGTGAAGGACCGTCACTGATGCTGCGGATGCTCGCGAGCGAGATCGCGGCGGTGACGGGCGGGGTGCTCCAGGGTGCCGACGTCGAGGTCACCGGCTCGGTGGAGACCGACTCGCGGCTGGTCACGCCCGGCGGCGTGTTCTTCGCGATGCCGGGAGAGGTCACCGACGGCCACCGCTTCATCGGCACCGCGATCGAGGCCGGCGCTGCGCTGATCGTCGCCGAGCGCCCGATCGAGCACGACGTGCCGCACATCCTGGTCGACCAGGGTGTGGTCGCGCTCGGCGCGCTCGCCGCGGAGGTCATCCGGCTCGTGCGCGAGCGGGGCGAGCTGACGGTCATCGGCATCACCGGCTCCAACGGCAAGACGACCACCAAGAACATGCTGCAGGCGATCCTCGAGCAGCACGGGCCCACCGTGAGCCCCGTGAAGTCGTTCAACAACGAGGTCGGCGCCCCCATGACGATGCTCCGCATCGACGAGGCGACGCGCTATCTCGTGCTCGAGATGGGCGCGAGCGTCGAGGGCGACATCGCGCGCCTGACGGCCATGGCGCATCCGGATCTCGGTGTCGTGCTCAAGGTCGGGCTCGCCCACGCGGGTGAGTTCGGCGGCGTCGAGGCGACCACCCGGGCCAAGACCGAGATGGTCGCCGACCTCGGCGAGGATGACGTCGCCGTGCTCAACCGCGACGACGAGCGGGTCGCCGGCATGGCTGCCGCCACCCGCGCCCGCGTGGCGTGGTTCGGCACCGACCCGGGCGCGGCCGACGAGCCGACCGCGGTCTGGGCCGACGGCGTCGACTCGACGCTCGAGGGCACCGTCGCGACCGTGCACCGCGGAGGCGAGCAGTGGCCGCTGCGCATGCGCATCCTCGGCGAGCACCACGTCATGAACGCGCTCGCCGCGCTGACGGTCGCCGATGCGCTCGGCATCGAGCTCGCCGGCGCGATCGACGCGCTCGCGCACCTCGAGCGGGCCGAGCGCGGCCGCATGGAGCTGCTCGAGCCCGGCGGCGGCGTGACCGTCATCAACGACGCCTACAACGCCAGCCCCGACTCGACCGCCGCAGCGCTGCGCTCGCTGGCGCACATGACGCGCCAGGCCGGGCGCCGCTCGATCGCGGTGCTGGGCGAGATGGCAGAGCTCGGCCCGCACGCGGTCGAGGAGCACGACCGCCTCGGACGCCTCGCGGTGCGGGTGCGCATCGACCGGCTGGTCGTGGTCGGCGAGGGCGCGAAGGCGATCCACGACGCCGCAGAGCTCGAGTCGTCGTTCGGCCAGGAGACCACCTGGGTCGCCACCGCCGACGAGGCCGAGGCGCTGCTGCGCGGCGAGCTCGTCGAGGGCGACGTGGTGCTCTTCAAGTCGTCGAACGTGTCGGGGCTGCAGGCGCTCGCCGAGCGGATCGGTGGCCGCTGATGCTCGTGCTGCTCGCCTCCGCAGGCATCGCGCTGCTGGTGTCGCTGTTCGCCACCCCGCTGTTCATCCGCGGGTTCGCGCGGATCGGCTGGGGCCAGTTCATCCGCGACGACGGCCCGCAGTCGCACCACACGAAGCGCGGCACGCCGACGATGGGCGGGCTCGTCTTCATCGTGGCGACCCTGCTGGGCTACTTCGGCGGCAAGCTGCTCGCGCAGGATCCGCCGACGCTGCCGGCGCTGCTGATCCTGCTGCTGATGGTCGGCATGGGCGCCGTCGGCTTCGTCGACGACTACCTGAAGATCTCCAACCAGCGCTCGCTCGGCCTGGGCGGATGGGCGAAGGTCGCCGGGCAGGTCGTGGTCTCGGTCGTCTTCGGCGTGCTCGCGATCACGGTGCCGTTCGGCACCTCGGGCCGCACCGTCGTCGACCCGATCATCTCGGGCGTGCGCGACATCCCGTGGCTCGACCTCGCCCCATGGGGCGCGGTCGGCGGCATCGTCTTCGTGCTGTGGATCCTGCTGATGAACGTCTCGGCGTCGAACGCCGTGAACGTCACCGACGGCCTCGACGGCCTCGCCACCGGCGCCGTCGTGCTCTCGATGGGCGGCTACGCCTTCATCGCGTTCTGGCAGTTCAACCAGTCCTGCTTCCAGCTCGACGCGTCCACCGGCTGCTACGACGTGCTGCTGCCGCTCGACGTCGCGACGCTCGCCGCGACCGTCACCGGCTCGCTGATCGGCTTCCTCTGGTGGAACACCAGCCCCGCGCAGATCTTCATGGGCGACGTCGGCTCGCTGGCGCTCGGCGGCGCGCTCGCCGGCTTCGCGGTGATGACCGACACGCACCTGCTGCTGCTGCTCATGGCCGGCCTGCCGATCGTCGTCACCGGCTCCGTCATCCTGCAGCGCGCCTACTTCAAGATCACCGGCGGCAAGCGCATCTTCCTGATGAGCCCGCTGCACCACCACTTCGAGCTCAAGGGCTGGGCGGAGGTGACGATCGTCGTGCGGTTCTGGATCATCGCCGGCCTCTTCGTCGCCGCCGGCATCGGGCTGTTCTACTTCGAATGGGCGCTGCAGAGCTGATGCGCAGCCTCGACTCCCTCACCTCCTGGCACAGCGACTGGGCGGGACTCCGCGTCGCCGTGCTCGGCGTCGGCGTGACCGGCTTCGCGGCCGTCGACACGCTCGCCGAGCTGGGCGCATCCGTCACCGCCGTCGCCGAGAAGGTCGACGACGAGCGGCGCACGATCCTGGGCGTGCTCGGCGTGCCGATCGTCGACGCCCGCGCCGCCGAGGTGCCCGCGGCGATCATCGATGCCGAGCTCGTGATCGCCTCGCCCGGCCTGCGCCCCGACCACGCGTGGCTGGTCGCGGCCGCCGAGCGCGGCATCCCGGTCTGGGGCGACATCGAGCTGGCCTGGCGCGTGCGCGACAAGGTGCGCGAAGCCTCGTGGATCCTCATCACCGGCACCAACGGCAAGACCACCACCACGCAGCTCACCGCCCACATGCTGCGCGAGGCCGGCTACCGCGTCGCGCCGGTCGGCAACATCGGCACACCGGTGCTCGACGCGGTGCGCGACCCCGAAGGGTTCGACGCGCTGGTGGTCGAGCTCTCGAGCTTCCAGCTGCACGGGCTGCCCGTCGACGGCGCCGGCGCGCTCTGGCCGCACTCGGCCGCGTGCCTCAACATCGACGACGACCACCTCGACTGGCACGGCGGGGCGGATGCGTACCGTGCGGCCAAGGGGAAGGTCTACGGCAACGCCCGGGTCGCCGCCGTCTACAACGTGGAGGACCCCGCCACGATGCGCCTCGTCGAGGAGGCCGACGTGGTCGAGGGATGCCGCGCCATCGGCTTCTCGCTCGGCGTGCCCGGTCCCAGCGACGTCGGGATCGTCGACGGCGTGCTCGTCGACCGCGCGTTCCTCGAGCAGCGCCGCGACCAGGCGCTCGAGCTCGCCGACCTCGGCGACCTCGAGCCGGCTGGCCTGCGCTCGCCCCACATGGCGCGCAACGTGCTCGCGGCCGCGGCGCTCGCGCGCGCCTTCGGTGCCGAGCCCGCCCACGTGCGCGACGCCATCCGCTCGTTCCGCCTCGACCGGCACCGCACCGAGCTGGTCGCCGAGGTCGACGGCGTGCGCTTCGTCGACGATTCCAAGGCGACCAACCCGCACGCGGCCGAGGGGTCGCTCAGCGCGTTCGACCGCGTCGTGTGGATCGTCGGCGGGCTCTTCAAGGGCGCCGACGTCGCACCGCTCGTCGAGCGGCACGCCTCGCGCCTCGTGGCGGCGATCGCGATCGGCGTCGACCGGGAGCCCGTGCGGCAGGCGTTCGCGCGACACGCGCCCGGCATCCCGCTCGTCGAGGTCGACGGGCAGGACACTGATGCGGTGATGCGGCTGGCCGTCGAGGCGGCCGCAGCGCACGCCGTGCCGGGCGTGACGGTCCTGCTGGCACCGGCGGCGGCATCCATGGACCAGTTCACGGACTACGCGGAGCGCGGCGATCGATTCGCCGAGGCGGTGCGGGAGAGGGGGGCTCGTGGCGACCACGACGGCTCCCGCCCTGGCGACTGACACCAGCCGCGTCGAGCGGATGGGCAGGCGCGCCCTGGTGCGCGTGCGTTCGGTGTTCGGCGCGCCCACGCTCAACGCGGCGCTGCTCATGGGCACCACGCTCTTCCTGGTGGCGTTCGGGCTGATCATGGTGCTCTCCTCCTCGTCGGTCGAGAGCTTCGTCGCCAACGACTCCTTCTTCACCGACTTCGCCAAGCAGGGCGCGTTCGCCGCGATCGGTCTCGTGCTGATGCTCTTCGCGGCGCGGATGCCCGCCACGATCTGGCAGCGGCTGGGCTGGTGGGGCATCATGCTCGGCATCGCGATGCAGGTGCTGGTGTTCACTCCGCTCGGCTTCGGAGCGAACGGCAACCGCAACTGGATCGGCGTGGGCGGCTTCTCGCTGCAGCCGTCGGAATTCGTCAAGGTCGCGCTGTGCGTCTGGCTGGCGATGATCATGACGCGCAAGCAGCGCAGGATCACCAACTTCTGGCAGGCGTGGATCCCCGCCGGGCCGATCGCCGGGCTGTCGATCGGCCTCGTGCTGCTGGGCAGCGACCTCGGCACCGTCGTGATCATGGCGATGCTGTCGTTCGGCGCGCTCTGGTTCGCGGGCGTCAAGTGGTGGCACCTGCTGCTGCCCGCCGCAGGCGTCGCGGTGCTGGCGGTGCCGATCGTGCTCGCGAGCCCGTCGCGCGTGCGACGGGTGACGGCGTTCGTGCAGGGCTGCACCGACGCCGACTACTACCTCGGCTGCTGGCAGCAGCTGCACGGCACCTGGGCGCTCTCCGCCGGCGGCCTGTTCGGGGTCGGGCTGGGCAACTCGCGCGCGAAGTGGTCGTGGCTGCCCGAGGCGGACAACGACTACATCTTCGCCATCATCGGCGAGGAGCTCGGGCTCCTCGGCGCCGTGGTGGTGCTCGCGCTCTTCGCGCTGCTGGGCTGGACGATGCTGCGGATCGTGCGCCAGGCTGAGCACCAGATGACGCGCGTCGTCACCGGCGCCGCGACGGTGTGGCTCGTCGGCCAGGCGATCGTGAACATCGCCGTGGTGCTGGGCCTCCTGCCGGTGCTGGGCGTGCCGCTGCCGTTCATCTCCTCCGGCGGATCGCAGCTCATCGCGGCGCTGCTGGTGGTGGGCATCGTGCTCTCGCTCGAGCGCGTCGACAACCCCGCGGCACGGGGCGAGCTGCCCGCGCCCGCAGCGGCGGGGAGCTGACCGTGCGCGTGCTGCTCGCCGGCGGTGGCACCGCCGGCCACGTGAACCCCCTGCTCGCGACCGCGCAGCGGCTCGCCGAGCGCCACCCGGAGGCCGAGCTCGTGGTGCTCGGCACCCGGGAGGGCCTCGAGCGCGAGCTCGTGCCGCGCGCCGGCCTCGAGCTGGTGACGATCGAGAAGCTGCCGTTCCCGCGCCGGCCCGACGGCGCCGCGCTGCGCTTCCCGGCGCGCTGGCGCCGTGCGGTGCGGCAGGTGCGCGCGCTGCTGCGCGAGCGTCGCTTCGACGTGGTCGTCGGCTTCGGCGGCTACGCCTCGGCGCCCGCCTACCGCGCCGCCCACCTCGAGGGCGTGCCCATCGTCATCCACGAGGCGAACGCGAAGCCAGGCATGGCCAACCTGCTCGGCGCGCGCTGGAGCGACTTCGTCGGCATCTCGTACCGCTCGACCAAGCTCGAGGGCGAGCTGGTCGGCATGCCGCTGCGCGCCGCGATCACGGGGCTCGATCGCACGGCCGTCAGGGCCGAGGCGATCGCGGAGCTCGGCCTCGACGCCGATCGGCCGACGCTGCTCGTGACCGGCGGCTCGCAGGGGGCGCGCTCGATCAACCGTGCGATCGTCGCGGCGGCCCCCGACATCGTCGCCGCCGGCTGGCAGATCGTGCACCTGAGCGGCGGCAGGCAGACCGACTTCGAGCCGGCGACCGTCGACCACTACGTCGCGATCGAGTACCTCGACCGCATGCACCTGGCGCTCGCCGCCGCCGACCTGGTCGTCTGCCGCGCCGGCAGCCTCACGGTCTCCGAGCTCATGGCCGTGGGCCTGCCCGCGGTGTACGTGCCGCTGCCCTACGGCAACGGCGAGCAGGGGCTCAACGCGGCCGACCAGATCGCCGCCGGGGGAGCGCTGCTCGTCGCCGACGCCGACTTCACGGCAGAATGGGTGCGCGCGCGGCTGGTGCCGCTCCTGCGGGATGCGGATGCGATCGCAGCGATGGCCTCCGCGAGCGCGGGCGCCGGAGCGGTCGACGGCAGCGACCGCATGAGCGACCTCATCGAACGGGCCGCAGCCACCAGGAGGCAGTCGTGATCGAACCCGACCTCACCCAGCCGATCCCCGAAGCGATCGAGCGGGTGCACTTCATCGGCATCGGCGGCTCCGGCATGTCGGGCATCGCGCACATGATGCTCGACGCCGGCCTCGAGGTCTCGGGCTCCGACCGCTCGGGCTCCGCCACCGTCGACCGGCTCGTCGAGCGAGGGGCCAGGGTGGCCATCGGCCACGACGCGGCGAACCTCGCCGTCTCGGGCGAGCACGGGGCGGATGCGGTGGTCGTCACGAGCGCGCTGTGGCCCGACAACCCCGAGCTGGTCGCGGCGCGCGAGCACGGCATCCCCGTGCTGCATCGCTCGCAGGCGCTCCACGTGCTGGCGCGCGGCAAGCGGGTGGTCGCCGTCGCGGGCGCCCACGGCAAGACGACCACGACCGGCATGCTCGTCGTCGGGCTCCACGGGCTCGGCATCGACGCGGGCTTCGTCAACGGCGGCATCATCGGCGGACTGGGCACCTCGAGCGGCCACGGCTCCTCCGACGTCTTCGTGCTGGAGGCCGACGAGTCCGACGGCTCCTTCCTGCTCTACGACGTCGCGGTCGCGCTGATCACGAACGTCGACACCGATCACCTCGACCACTACGGCACGCCGGAGGCCTTCGACGAGGCCTTCGCCGAGTTCGCGGACCGGGCCGGCGAGGCCGTCGTCATCTCGATCGACGACCCGGGCGCCCTGCGCGTGCGCGAGCGGATCACGCATGAGCGCGTCATCACCTTCGGCGAGGCCGAGGGCGCCGACGTGCGCATCCTCGACGTGCAGCTGGGCGAGAGCGCGCGCTGCACCGTCGAGGTCGCCGGAGAGCGCATCGAGCTCGAGGCCGGCGTGCCCGGTCGCCACAACGCGGTGAACGCTGCAGGCGCCCTCGCGACCCTCGTCGCGCTCGGCGTCGCGCCCGCCGACGCCGCCCGCGCGCTGGCGGCCTTCCGCGGCACCGGCCGCCGCTTCGAGCTGCACGGCGAGCGCCGCGGGGTGCGCGTCTTCGACGACTATGCGCACCACCCGGCGGAGGTCGACGCGGCGCTCACCGCCGCGCGCAGCGTCATCGGCGACGGCCGCATCATCGCCATCCACCAGCCGCACCTCTACACCCGCACGCGCGACATGGCGGGGGAGTTCGCGGCCGTCTACGAGCGTGTGGCCGACCACACCGTCGTGCTCGACGTCTACGGCGCGCGCGAGGATCCGATCCCCGGCGTCACCGGCGCGCTCGTCGCCGACCGGTTCGGCGACCCGGACGACGTCGACTACCTGCCCGACTGGCAGCAGGCCGCCGAGCGCGCCGCCGCCATCGCGCGCGACGGGGACATCATCGTGACGCTCTCCTGCGGCGACGTCTACCGCATCATCCCGCAGGTGCTCGCGGCGCTGGAGGAGGGCGGCGAGGCGTGAGGCGACCCGACGGCTTCGAGCGGCTCGACGAGCCGGTCGGCCCAGCGCCGCGGCCGGTCGACCCAGCGTCGCGGACGGTCGACGCAGCGTCGCGGCCGGTCGACGCGCCGCAGCCCGTCGACCCAGCGTCGCAGCCGGCTGGCGAGCGCGAGGCCCGGCTGGCCGACGTGCTGGCGCTCGACGCGATCCGCCGTCGGCGCGAGGCGGCGAGCCAGCGCTCGCAGGCCGCTGCCGAGCCCGAGCCCGGGGCGCGCCGCTGGGCGCTGAGCGCCTACGAGCTCGACGAGCCGGGGTCGGACGCCGACGCGGCGGACGCATCCGCCGATCGTGCTGCGCCGGAAGGACCCGGCCCCGACCACGACGCCGCCGAGGCGGCGCTCGGCTCCGGCGGCTCGCACGCCCAGCGGGTCGACCGCGCCTGGCGCGAGGCCGAGCAGGCGCAGCGCCGGCTCGAGCGCGAGGAGGCGAAGCAGGTCAAGCGCGCAGCGCGGCAGGCTCGACGGGCGCGCCTGCGCCGCGAGCGGGCCGAGATGCGCCGCTTCACCGCGGCGCGGCGACGCCAGCTGCGGATCGCGGGAGCGACCGTCGGCGGGCTCGCGCTGGTGCTGGCCCTGCTCGTCGGGCTCGTCTGGTCGCCGCTCATGTCGGTGCGCGACGTGCGGGTCGAGGGCGCGGAGCGGCTCGACCCGGTGGTGGTGCAGCAGGCGCTCGCCGACGCGGTGGGGGAGCCCATCGCCACCGTCACCGAGGAGGGCGTCGCGGCGAGGCTGCAGACGATCCCGCAGATCGAGTCGTTCCGCCTCGACGTGGTGCCGCCGTCGACCGTGATCGTGCGCATCGTCGAGCGCGTGCCTGCGGCCATCATCCCCGGCCCGTCCGGGGAGACGGTGATCGATGCCGCCGGCGTGGTGCTCGGGGCTGTCGACGAGAGCGCTGCGGCACTGCCGCGGCTCGACGGCGTCGAGGTGGGCAGCGAGGCATTCGAGGCGGTCGCGGCCGTGCTGGTGGCCGCGCCCGCGAGCGTGCTCGAGGCGACGGTGTCGATCGCGGCGCCCACGCCCTCCGAGATCCGGCTGTCGCTGCGCAGCGGCCAGACCGTGGTGTGGGGCGGCGCCGACGAGAGCGAGCTGAAGGCCGCGGTGGTGGCCGCGCTGCTCGAGACGCAGGACCCCGCCGCCGCACGCGTCCTCGACGTCCGTGCGCCGCAGCATCCGGTCGTCACCGGCGGCTGAAGAAGCTGACGATTCATTTTCTTGTCGGATCTGTCGCCGACACACCGAGTCGCTCCCGGCCCGCGTGCCCCGCCGCCCGTAGCGTCGTCCTCGTCAGCATGAAGTGAGGAATTCTCTAAACTTCAACTAGAGGTTGAGAGTTCGATCGAGGGGCCGGAACCGTGACTTCCAACAACAACTACCTCGCCGTCATCAAGGTGGTCGGCGTAGGCGGCGGTGGCGTGAACGCCGTCAACCGCATGATCGATCTCGGCCTGCGAGGGGTCGAGTTCATCGCCATCAACACCGATGCGCAGGCGCTGCTGCTCAGCGACGCCGACGTCAAGCTCGACGTCGGCCGCGAGCTCACCAAGGGTCTCGGCGCAGGTGCCGACCCCGAGGTCGGCCGCCGCGCAGCAGAGGACCACGCGGAGGAGATCGAGGAGGCGCTCGCCGGCGCCGACATGGTCTTCGTCACCGCGGGCGAGGGCGGCGGCACCGGCACCGGTGGCGCTCCCGTCGTGGCCCGCATCGCGAAGAGCCTCGGCGCTCTGACCGTCGGCGTCGTGACCAAGCCGTTCTCGTTCGAGGGCCGTCGCCGTCAGGCGCAGGCCGAGGCGGGCGTCGAGGCGCTCAAGAACGAGGTCGACACGCTCATCGTGGTGCCGAACGACCGACTGCTCGAGATCAGCGACATGGGCATCTCCATGGTCGAGGCGTTCGAGACGGCCGACCAGGTGCTGCTCGCCGGCGTGCAGGGCATCACCGACCTCATCACCACCCCCGGCCTCATCAACGTCGACTTCGCCGACGTGAAGAGCGTCATGCAGGGCGCCGGCAGTGCGCTGATGGGCATCGGCTCGTCGCGCGGCGCCGACCGCGCCATCAAGGCCGCCGAGCTCGCCGTCGCCAGCCCGCTGCTCGAGGCCAAGATCGACGGTGCGCACGGCGTGCTGCTGTCGATCCAGGCGGGCAGCAACCTCGGCATCCACGAGACCTACGACGCCGCCAAGCTCGTGCAGGAGGCGGTGCACCCGGAGGCGAACATCATCTTCGGCACCGTGATCGACGACACCCTCGGCGACGAGGTGCGCGTCACCGTCATCGCCGCCGGCTTCGACGGCGCCGGCCCGGTGGCCAAGGAGGACGACTCCGTCATCCGCACCGCCGCCCGCACCGAGATGGGCCTGCGCCCCACGAGCGCGAGCGCCGCGGCGCCCGAGCCCGAGGTCGAGCGCCGCTCGGTGCCCGCACCGCCCGTCGCCGACCACCTCACCGGACCGGTGCAGCCGCTGACCCAGGTCGACGAGGAGGAGGACGAGTTCCTCCCCGACTTCCTGCGCTGACACCGGCGCACGGATCGTGACCGAAGCCCCCGCCGCGCGCCTGGCCGCGTTCCTCGAGCAGCTCGAGGACGCGCGCCGGGCGCGCGACGTCACCGTCGTCGTGGTGACCAAGTTCCACCCGGTCGAGCTCGTGCGCGAGCTGGCTGCCGCAGGGCACCGCCACTTCGGCGAGAACCGCCATCCCGAGGCGCGCGACAAGGCTGAGGCGACGACCGACCTGGGGCTCGTGTGGCACTTCGTCGGGCAGCTGCAGCGCAAGAAGGCGCGGCAGGTCGCGCGCTATGCCGATGTGCTGCACTCCATCGACGCGATCGAGCTGGTCGAAGCGCTGGAGGGCGGCGAGCCCGGCGACGAGCGGCCGGTGCGCGACGCGCTGGTGCAGGTCAACCTCACCGACGACCCGGCCCGCGGGGGCGTCGAGCCGACCGGCCTCGAGGCGCTCGCCGAGCGGGTGGCGGCCTCCGAAGCGCTGCGCCTCCGGGGCGTGATGGCCGTCGCACCGCTGGGCGAGGAGCCCGGCCGCGCGTTCGAGCGGCTCGCGACGTACGCCGAGCGCGTGCGGCGACTCGACGCATCCGCCGACTGGATCTCGGCCGGCATGAGCGCCGATTGGCGTGAAGCGCTGGAGCACGGCGCGACACACCTCAGGATCGGCACGGCAATCACGGGAAACCGTGCGGTCGGCGGATAGCGTGAACGCAGCCAGGAGGAGGATCCCATGAGCAACGCATTGAAGAAGGCGGCCATCTATTTCGGCTTCGCCGAAGAGGACGAGCTGACCCAGGAGGTCCGCCCCGTCGAGCGGGCCGAGGAGCAGGACCGCGCCCCGCAGCCGCGGGAGCGCGTCATCGAGGAGCCGCGCCGCGCCCCGGTCACGAAGCTCCGCGCCAGCCAGAAGGTCAACGACATGAGCGAGATCCTCACGGTGCACCCGCGCCAGTACAAGGATGCCAAGTCGATCGCCGAGGCGTTCCGCGACGGCACGCCGGTGATCATCAACCTGTCGCAGATGACCGACGGCGACGCACGCCGCCTGATCGACTTCTCGGCCGGCCTCACGCAGGGCCTCGAGGGTCGCATCGAGCGCGTCACCACGAAGGTCTACCTGCTGACCCCCGAGCACATCGCCGTCTCGGGCGCCCGCGCCGCCGACGAGGACGCGGACTCGGCCGTCTTCGCGCACTGACGCGTCGCTGAACCCGAGTCTCCGAACCTCCAGTGCCGATCGTCTCGATCCTCGCCTGGATCCTCCACACCGCAGCGCTGGTCTCGTTCTACATCCTCTGGTCGCGGATCATCCTCGACTTCGTGCGGCAGCTGCGGCGCGACTGGAAGCCCTCGGGCTTCTGGCTCGTGCTGTCGGTGTGGATCCTCCGGCTCACCGACCCTCCGCTGCGCTTCGTGCGCCGCTTCGTCAAGCCGGTGCGCATCGGCGGCGCGATGCTCGACCTGGCGATGATCGTGCTGCTGCTGGCGCTGCTGCTGCTCATGACGATCATCGGTCCGTTCCGCATGCTCCCGGCATGAGCGCCGAGAGCGTGGGCGGCGGCTAGGATCGAGTGCACGCCGCCCTGACGGGTACAGTGAATCTGCGTTGCGCGCCCGCCCGGGTGCGCAGCCGATGAGAAAGGCAAGCCATGGCACTGACTCCTGACGACGTCGTCCACAAGCGCTTCGAGACGACGCGCTTCCGCGACGGCTACGACCAGGACGAGGTCGATGACTTCCTCGACGAGGTCGTCACGGAGCTCCGTCGTCTCACCGAGGAGAACGACACCCTCCGCGCTGAGAACGAGCAGCTCAAGCAGGGCGGCGCTGTCGCCGCCCCGGTCGAGCGCGCGGAGTCCGAGCGCCCAGTGGCCGAGGCTCCCGTGATCGACACCGCCGAGCTCGACGCCCTGCGCGCCGAGAACGAGCAGCTGAAGACGCAGCTCGCCGAGCGCGAGGCCGCTGCGGTCGCCGAAGCCCCCGCGGCAGAGCCGGTGCAGCAGCCCGAGGCCGCCGAGGCGCCCGCAGAGGTCGTCACCGCCGCTCCCCAGGAGGCGGCCGCGCCGGCCGTCGCGAACGCCGATGGCCTGCTCGCGCTCGCCCAGCGCGTGCACGACGAGCACGTCGCCGCCGGTGAGCGCCGCCGCGACGAGCTCATCGCCGAGGCCGAGCAGACCGCCCAGCAGATCGAGGACGACGCGCAGCTGCGCAAGGAGACCCTCGCGCAGGAGTTCGAGGCGCAGAAGGCCAAGCTCGACGAGCAGAAGACCGGCCTCGAGCAGAAGATCGACGAGCTGAAGAGCTTCGAGCGCGACTACCGCCTCAAGCTCCGCGGCTACATCGAGAGCCAGCTCCGCGACCTCGACCGCTCGTCCTCGCTCGCCTTCGGCGGCCAGGGCGGCAGCTGAGCCGCGAGGTGACCGACGACGCTCCTGCCGTGAGCAAGGGCCCAGACGCAGCGGTCCCGAGATCCACGACCTGGCGGATGCTGGGCCTGGTGCTCGGGACCGCATTCGTCGCCTGGGCGGCCGACTTCCTGATGAAGGAGTGGGTGCTCGCCGAGATGACCGAGGGCGAGACGCGCCAGGTGCTGGGCGAGGTGCTGCAGCTGCACTTCGTGCGCAATCCGGGCGCCGCCTTCTCGTTCGCGGCCGGCTCCACCTGGATCTTCACCCTGCTGGCCACCGCCGTGGTGGTCTTCATCGTCACGCAGCTGCGCCGCATCCGCTCGCTCCGGTGGGCCGCGGCCTTCGGCGGTCTGCTCGGCGGCACGCTCGGCAACCTGACCGACCGCCTGACGCGCGCGCCCGGCGCCTTCGAGGGCCACGTCATCGACTCCCTCCAGGTCTGGGGCTTCCCGGCGATCTTCAACATCGCCGACATCTTCATCGTCAGCTCGATGATCGGCATCGTGCTGCTGGTGCTCGCGAACGTCGGGCTCGACGGCGTGCGCCGCACCGACGAGCCGAAGCCCGATCGGTCGAAGCCCGATGCGTCCAAGCCGGATGCGCCGAAGCCGACCGCGTCGGCGGGGCCCGACGACACCGCGACCCCCACCGCCTGATGGAGTCCCGCTTCCTCCAGGTGCCGCCCGGCCTCGACGGCACGCGCGCCGACGCCGGCCTCGCCAAGCTGCTCGGCCTCTCCCGCACCGCGGTCGTGAGCATGCTCGAATCCGGCACCGCGCTGCAGGACGGCGTCGTGCTGGGCAAGTCCGACCGGCTGCTGGCCGACGCATGGCTCGACCTGTCGTGGCAGCCGCGCGAGGCGCCGACGATCGTCGCCACGCCCGTGCCCGACCTCGGCATCGTGCACGACGACGCCGACATCGTGGTGGTCGACAAGCCGGCCGGCGTGGCCGCGCACCCGAGCGTCGGCTGGCAGGGACCGACGGTCGTCGGCGCGCTCGCCGCCGCCGGCTTCCAGGTCGCCACCTCCGGGGCCGCCGAGCGCCAGGGAGTCGTGCACCGGCTCGACGCCGGCACGAGCGGCCTGATGGTGGTGGCGAAGAGCGAGCGCGCCTACACGCGCCTCAAGGCGGCCTTCCACGACCGCGAGGTGCAGAAGATCTACCACGCCGCCGTGCAGGGGCATCCCGATCCGCTCGTCGGCACCATCGACGCGCCCATCGCCCGGCACCCCAACCACGAGTGGCGCTTCGCCGTGGTCTCGAGCGGCAAGCACGCCATCACGCACTACGAGACGCTCGAGGCGTACCGCGGCGGCAGCCTCCTCGAGGTCGAGCTCGAGACGGGGCGCACCCACCAGATCCGCGTGCACATGGCGGCCAGGAAGCATCCGTGCCTCGGCGACACCATGTACGGCGCCGACCCCACCGTGGCCACGAGGCTGGGGCTCGAGCGCCAGTGGCTGCACGCGATGCGGCTCGGGTTCCGGCACCCGGCGACGGGCGAGCAGGTGACCTTCGAGTCGAACTACCCGGCCGACCTCGCGCACGCGCTCGAGCTGCTGCGCGAACAATGACGGCGCGGCGCGAGCCGCCATCCGCAGTGGGTGCGCCGCCGTAGGATCGAGTGGCCATGGCAGACTCCTTCGCGCACCTCCACGTCCACACCGAGTACTCGATGCTCGACGGTGCGGCCCGCATCAACGACCTGATGGGGGCGGTGGAGCAGGAGGGCATGCCGGCGGTCGGCATGACCGACCACGGCAACGTCTTCGGCGCCTTCGAGTTCTGGAAGGCGGCGAAGGCCCGCGGCGTGAAGCCGATCATCGGCACCGAGGCCTACATCACGCCCGGCACCCACCGCTCTGAGCGCACCCGCGTGAAGTGGGGCGACCAGAGCTCGGCCCCCGGCGACGACGTCTCTGGCGGTGGCGCGTACACCCACATGACGCTGCTGGCCGAGAACAACGAGGGGATGCACAACCTCTTCCGGCTCTCGTCCTACGCGTCGATGGAGGGCTACTACTTCAAGCCCCGCATGGACCGCGAGCTGCTCGAGCGCTACTCGACGGGCCTCATCGCCACCACCGGCTGCCCCTCCGGCGAGGTGCAGACGCGCCTGCGGCTCGGCCAGTTCGACGAGGCGATCGCCGCGGCCGCCTCCTACCGCGACCTGTTGGGCGCCGAGAACTACTTCCTCGAGCTGATGGACCACGGGCTCGAGATCGAGCGCCGGGTGCGCGACGGGCTGCTGACCATCGGCAAGCAGCTCGGCCTGCCGCTGCTGGCGACGAACGACCTGCACTACACGCACGCCGAGGACGCCAAGAGCCACGAGGCGCTGCTGTGCGTGCAGTCGGGCTCGACGATGGACGACCCGAACCGCTTCCGGCTCGAGGGCGGCGGCTACTACGTGAAGTCGGCCGCCGAGATGCGGCACCTGTTCCGCGACATGCCCGAGGCGTGCGACAACACGCTGCTCATCGCCGAGCGCTGCGACGTGCAGTTCGACACCGACGCCAACTACATGCCGCGCTACCCGGTGCCCGAGGGTCACGACGAGCACTCGTGGTTCCGCCACGAGGTGCAGGTCGGCCTCGAGCGCCGCTACCCGGCCGGCATCCCGGAGAAGGTGCAGGCGCAGGCCGAGTACGAGATCGGCGTCATCTCGAACATGGGCTTCCCCGGCTACTTCCTGGTGGTCGCCGACTTCATCAACTGGGCGAAGGACAACGGCATCCGCGTCGGCCCCGGCCGCGGCTCGGGCGCCGGCTCCATGGCCGCCTATGCGATGCGCATCACCGATCTCGACCCGCTCGAGCACGGCCTCATCTTCGAGCGGTTCCTGAACCCCGACCGCGTCTCGATGCCCGACTTCGACATCGACTTCGACGATCGGCGCCGCGGCGAGGTCATCCGCTACGTGACGCAGAAGTACGGCACCGAGCGGGTCGCCCAGATCGTCACCTACGGCACGATCAAGCAGAAGCAGGCGCTCAAGGACGCCAGCCGCGTGCTGGGCTTCCCCTTCGGCATGGGCGACAGGCTCACGAAGGCGATGCCGCCGGCCATCATGGCGAAGGACATCCCGCTCGGCGGGATCACCGACCCCGAGCACGAGCGCTACAAGGAGGCGGGCGACTTCCGCGCGCTGATCGAGACCGACCCCGACGCGAAGACCGTCTACGAGACGGCGCTCGGCCTCGAGAACCTGAAGCGCCAGTGGGGCGTGCACGCCGCGGGCGTGATCATGTCCTCCGACCCGCTGATCGACATCATCCCGATCATGAAGCGCGAGCAGGACGGCGCGATCATCACGCAGTTCGACTACCCCGCGTGCGAGTCGCTCGGCCTGATCAAGATGGACTTCCTGGGGCTGCGCAACCTCACGATCGTCTCCGACGCGCTCGACAACATCCGCGCGAACCGCGGCGAGGAGCTCGACCTCGAGACCCTGCCGCTCGACGACCGCGGCGCCTACGAGCTGCTGCAGCGCGGCGACACGCTCGGCGTCTTCCAGCTCGACGGCGGGCCGCTGCGCTCGCTGCTGCGGCTGATGAAGCCCGACTCGTTCGGCGACATCTCGGCCGTCATCGCGCTGTACCGGCCCGGCCCCATGGGTGCCGACTCGCACACCAACTACGCGCTGCGCAAGAACGGCCTGCAGCCGATCACACCCATCCACCCCGAGCTCGAGGAGCCGCTCGCCGAGATCCTGGGCGAGTCGTACGGCCTGATCATCTACCAGGAGCAGGTGATGGCCGTCGCGCAGAAGGTGGCCGGCTACTCGCTGGGCCAGGCCGACATCCTGCGGCGCGCGATGGGCAAGAAGAAGAAGGAGGAGCTCGACAAGCAGTTCGCGGCCTTCTCCGGCGGCATGCTCGAGCGCGGCTTCTCCGCCGCGGCGGTGAAGGCGCTGTGGGATGTGCTGCTGCCCTTCTCCGACTACGCCTTCAACAAGGCCCACTCGGCGGCGTACGGCGTCATCTCCTACTGGACCGCGTTCCTCAAGGCCCACTACCCGGCCGAGTACATGGCGGCGCTGCTCACGAGCGTCGGCGACTCCAAGGACAAGATGGCCATCTACCTGTCGGAGTGCAGGCGGATGGGCATCACCGTGCTGCCGCCCGACGTCAACGAGTCGACGCTGTACTTCACGGCGGTCGGCGACGACATCCGCTTCGGCCTGGGCGCGGTGCGCAACGTCGGCGAGGGCGTCGTCGACGGCATCATGGCCGCCCGGCAGCGCGAGGGCGCGTACGGCTCGTTCCACGACTTCCTGAAGAAGGTGCCGCTGGGCGTCGCCAACAAGCGCACCGTCGAGTCGCTCATCAAGTCGGGCGCGTTCGACAGCCTCGGCGCGACGCGTCGCGGCATGCTCGAGATCCATGAGGATGCGGTGGACGGCGCCGTCTCCATCAAGCGCAACGAGGCCAACGGCCAGGTCGACCTCTTCGGCGACATCTTCGACGACCTCGACACCGTCGCCGACCGGGTGCCGGAGCGCCCCGAGTGGGGCAAGCGCGACAAGCTGGCGTTCGAGCGCGAGATGCTCGGCCTCTACGTCTCCGACCATCCGCTCTCTGGCCTCGAGCTCGAGCTCGCGAAGCACTCGACGCACCAGATCCAGGAGCTCGCCGAGACCGCGGAGGACGGCGACACCGTCATGCTCGCCGGGCTCATCACGAGCGTGCAGCACCGCGTCGCCCGCAACTCGGGCAACCAGTACGGCATCATCGCGCTCGAGGACTTCGGCGGCGAGATCGAGATCATGGTGCTCGGCAAGAGCTACACCGAGTTCCGGCATGCGCTCGTCGCCGACCAGGTGGTCGTCGTGCGGGGCAGGGTGCGCACCCGCGACGACAGCTTCACCGTGCACGCGAACAGCATCGACACGCCTGATGTGCAGCCGGTCGACGAGTCGCGCCCGCTCGAGCTGCGGATCCCCGAGCGGCGCGCGTCGATGACCGCGATGCGCGAGCTGCGGGGGCTGCTCGAGCGTCACCACGGGCCGACCGACGTGCGGCTCGCGCTCGAGCGGCCCGAGGTCGAGCGGGTCTTCGCGCTGCCGCAGCGGGTGAAGGTGTCGAGCGATCTGTTCGGCGAGATCAAGAGCCTGCTGGGCCCGGCCTCCATCGCCTGAGGCCCTGGCGGCGGCCCCGGCCGCCGTACGATGGAGGCCATGCTCCGACGACTCGATCTCACGACGCTGCCCGACGATCTGGAGCTGCGCAGCCTGCTGCCGCGCCCGGCGATCGACGTGGCGCACGCGCTGCCGGTCGTGCAGGACCTCATCGCCGATGTGCGCGAGCGCGGCGGCGACGCGCTCCTCGACCAGGCCGAGCGCTTCGACCGCGTGCGTCCCGCGACGCTGCGGGTGCCGCAGCAGGCGATCACGGATGCGCTGGTCGCGCTCGACCCGCAGGTGCGGTCGGCGCTCGAGACGGCCATCGCTCGCGTGCGCGTCGGCTCCCAGGCCCAGGTGCCGCCACCCAGCCGGGTCGAGGTCGCACCCGGCGCGATCATCGAGCTGCGCTGGCAGCCGGTCGACCGGGTCGGCCTCTACGTGCCGGGAGGCAAGGCCGTCTACCCGTCGAGCGTCGTCATGAACGTGGTCGCCGCGCAGGCCGCCGGGGTGCGCTCGATCGCTGTCGCGAGCCCCGCGCAGGCCGCGAACGGCGGGCTGCCGCACCCGACGATCCTCGCCGCCTGCGCGCTGCTGGGCGTCGACGAGGTCTACGCGATGGGCGGAGCCGGAGCCATCGGCGCCCTGGCGCACGGCGTGCCCGACATCGGCCTCGAGCCGGTCGACGTCGTCACCGGGCCCGGCAACGTGTTCGTCGCCGCCGCCAAGCGCGCCGTCGCAGGCCTCGTGCGCGTCGACGCCGAGGCCGGCCCGACCGAGATCCTGGTGATCGCCGACGCCACCGCCGACGCCGAGCTGGTCGCGGCCGACCTGGTGAGCCAGGCCGAGCACGACGAGCTCGCCTCCGCGGTGCTCGTGACCGACAGCACCGACCTCGCCGACCGCGTCGACGCATCCGTCGCCCGCCGGGCGGCCGCGACGCCCGCCGCCGAGCGGGTGGCGGCGTCGCTGACGGGGGAGCAGTCGGCGATCGTGCTGGTCGCCGACCTCGCCGCCGCGGCTCGGGTGAGCGACGCCTACGCGCCCGAGCACCTCGAGATCATGACCGCCGACGACGACGCCGTGCTCGCCACCGTCCGGCACGCGGGCGCCGTCTTCCTCGGTGCCCACGCGCCCGTCAGCCTCGGCGACTACGCCGCAGGCTCCAACCACGTGCTGCCGACCGGCGGGCAGGCCCGGCGGGTGGCGGGGCTCGGCGCCGCCACCTTCCTGCGGCCGCAGCAGGTGGTGCGCTACGACCGGGCAGCGCTCGAGGCCGTGCGGGCCGACGTCACCGCGATCGCGGGCGCCGAGGGCCTGCCCGCCCACGCCGAGGCGATCGAGGCGCGCTTCGCGCCCACGGCCGCGCCGCGCATCGACCCCGCCGCCGCGCCGCGCATGGAGGAAGAGTCCTGATGCACTGCCCCTTCTGCCGCAACCCCGACTCGCGCGTCGTCGACTCGCGCACGACCGACGACGGCACCTCGATCCGTCGGCGCCGCCAGTGCACCGAGTGCGGCAGGCGCTTCACGACCACCGAGACCGCGAGCCTGTCGGTGGTGAAGCGCTCGGGCGTGCTCGAGCCGTTCCGCCGCGAGAAGGTGATCGAGGGCGTGCGCAAGGCGGTGCGCGGGCGCCCCGTGACCGACGCCGATCTCGCCTCGGTGGCGCAGAGCGTCGAGGAGACGATCCGGGCGACGGGCGCGAGCCAGATCGACGCGAACGAGATCGGCCTGGCGGTGCTGCCGCCGCTGCGCGACCTCGACGAGGTCGCCTACCTGCGGTTCGCGAGCGTCTACAACGCCTTCGACTCGCTCGACGACTTCGAGGCGGCGATCCGCACGCTCCGCGAGGAGCGCGAGCGGGCCTCGAGCGAAGGGGATGAGCGATGACCGCCTACGACCTGCTGTTCCAGCACGGCTTCACGCACCTCGACCCCGAGCGCGCCCACCACCTCGGGGCCTCGGTGGTCCGCGCGATCGGCGCGGCCCGGCCCGGCGTCCGCACCGATCCGAGCCTGCGCACCCGCGCGCTCGGCCGCGAGCTCGCGACGCCCTTCGGCATGGCGGCGGGCTTCGACAAGGACGCGACGATGATCGCCGGCCTCGGCGCGCTCGGCTTCGGCCACGTCGAGGTGGGCACGCTCACGGCGCTGCCGCAGCCGGGCAACGACCGGCCGCGGCTCTTCCGCCTCCTCGACGACCGGGCGCTCGTCAACCGCATGGGCTTCAACAACGGGGGAGCGGCCGCGGCGGCCGAGCGCATCGCCGCCGCCCGCGAGGCGCGCTCGCGCCCGGTGATCGGCGTCAACATCGGCAAGAGCCGGGTCGTCGACGCCGACGACGCGGCCGCCGTCGAGGCCGACTACCTCGCCTCCACCCGGCTGCTCGCGCCGGTCGCCGACTACCTGGCCGTGAACGTCTCGTCGCCGAACACGCCGGGCCTGCGCGGCCTGCAGGACGAGCGCCTGCTCGAGCCGCTGCTCGCCGCGATCCGTGGGGCCGCGGGCGACGTGCCGGTGCTCGTGAAGATCGCGCCCGACCTCGACGACGAGCAGGTGGAGGGCATCGCCGCGCTCGCCGGGCGCCTCGAGCTGGCGGGCGTGATCGCCACGAACACGACGATCCGCCGCGACGGGCTGCGGACGGGGGCGGATGCGGTGGCGCGCGCGGGTGCGGGCGGCCTGTCGGGCCCGCCGGTCGCGCAGCGCTCGCTCGAGGTGCTGCGGCTGCTCGTCGCGGCCCTGCCGGACGGCATCGACGTCATCTCGGTCGGCGGTGTCGAGACGGCCGACGACGTGTGCGAGCGGCTCGCCGCCGGTGCCGCGCTCGTGCAGGGCTACACCGGCTTCGTCTACCGCGGTCCGGGCTGGGCCCGCGAGGTCAACCGGGGGCTGGCTACGCCGGGTACTTGAAGAGCTTGGTCTGCGGCTTCGGCATGCGCATGAACGGCAGCTGCACCGACCGCATGGTCGCGTACCAGCCGTGCCCCTTCGCATCCTTCTGGCCGAACTTCGCGCGCAGCGCGCGACGCAGCTGCCAGGCCATGAAGACGGAGTCGAGCACGACGACGGCGACGAAGCCCCACAGCACCAGGTTGGCGACCAGGCGCCACTGCGGGTCGTTGAGGAACGTGAGCACGAGCACGACGATCATCATCGGCATCGCGGCGGTGCCGATCGACAGGCGGGCGTCGACCCAGTCGCGCACCCAGCGGCGCACCGGGCCCTTGTCGCGTGCGGGCAGGTACTTCTCGTCACCGGCCTCCATGCCGCGGCGGGCCTTCTCGCGCTCGCCGCGCATCTTCTCCTGCACCTGACGACGCGCCTCCTTGCGGTCCTCGGGCACGAGCGGGCGGCGATTGCGGGCGACCTGCTCCGACTGCTTGGGCGTGCGGCGCACCGGTGCCTCCGACCCTTGGGGCTTGGGCAGCGAGGAGGCCTTGTCGTCGGCAGAACGGCTGAACAGCGCCACAGGGAGGTCCTTCTCGAGTCGGTCGCGGGGGATCGTCCCATCGTACCGCCGGAGCGGTGCCGCTCGCGGCCTAGGATCGTGCGCATGACCGACTCTCTCGCTGACTCCCGCGCGCTCTCGGAGCGCGAGCTCTCCGACCGCGACCGCGCCATCCTCGCCGCCGTCGACGCCGGCTTCGCGGCGGCCCTCGACGACCTGAAGGCGCTCGTGCGCATCCCGAGCGTCGCGTGGGACGCGTACGACCCGGCGCAGGTGCAGGCGAGCGCCGAGGCGGTCGCCGCGCTCGCCGAGGCCACCGGCGTGTTCGAGACGGTGTCGATCGAGCGGGCGCCGATCGGCGACACCGACGAGCTCGGGCAGCCCGCGGTGCTCGCGTCGCGCCCCGCCCGCGGCGGCAGGCCCACCGTGCTGCTCTACGCGCACCACGACGTGCAGCCGTGGGGCGACGAGGCGCTGTGGCGCACGCCGCCGTTCGAGCCCACCGAGATCGACGGCCGCCTCTACGGCCGCGGCGCCTCCGACGACAAGGCGGGCGTGGTCACCCACATCGCCGCGATCCGGGCGCTCGCCGAGGTCGTCGACCCCGAGATCGGGCTCGCGCTGTTCATCGAGGGGGAGGAGGAGCACGGCTCCCGCTCCTTCCAGCGCTTCCTGCAGCTGCACGAGGACGCCCTGCGCGCCGACGTCATCGTCGTCGCCGACAGCGACAACTGGTCGACCGAGACGCCCTCGCTGACGGTGGCGCTGCGCGGCAACGTCGCGCTGAACGTGCGCGTCACGACGCTCGAGCACGCCAGCCACTCCGGCATGTACGGCGGCGCCGTGCCCGATGCGATGCTCGCCTTCGCGAAGCTCGCCGCGACGCTGTGGGACGACGAGGGCTCGGTCGCGATCGAGGGCCTCACGGGCGCCTCGCTCGACGTGCCCGAGCAGTCCGAGCAGCAGCTGCGCGACGAGGCGGGCGTGCTCGACGGCGTCGACCTCATCGGCACCGGCCCGCTGCTGGAGCGCCTCTGGGCCAAGCCGGCCGCGACGATCACCGGTGTCGACGCGCCCACCGTCGCCGACGCATCCAACACGATCCTCCCGACGGTGCGGTTCCGCCTGTCGACGCGCATCGCGCCGGGGCAGTCGGCGGCCGACGCGTTCGCCGCGATCGAGCGCCACCTGCGCGCGAACGCCCCCTTCGGCGCGAGGGTCGAGCTCGACAGCGTCGACCTCGGCGACCCCTTCCTGGTCGACGCGACCGGCTGGGGCGCCACCGAGGCCAAGCGGGCGATGGCGGATGCGTGGGGTGCGGAGGCGGTCGAGGCCGGCATCGGCGGGTCCATCCCGTTCATCGCCGACCTGGTGCAGCAGTTCCCGGGCGCGCAGATCCTGGTGACGGGCGTCGAGGACCCGGGCACGATGGCGCACAGCCCGAACGAGTCGCAGCACCTGGGCGTGCTGCGCCGCGCGATCGGCGCCGAGGCGCTGCTGCTCGCGCGGGCCGGCGACCGTACGGCGTGATCCGGGGTCGATCGCGTAGAATGCAGGAGTCGGGCGTGCCCCGACGATGAGCGAGAGGAGCCCCAGATGACCGATCTGGCTACCCACGGCGTGATGCTGACCGACACGGCCGCCGACAAGGTGCGCCGCCTGCTCGACCAGGAGGGCCGCGACGACCTGCGCCTGCGCGTCGCCGTGCAGCCCGGCGGCTGCTCGGGCCTCATCTACCAGCTCTACTTCGACGAGCGGATGCTCGACGGCGACGTGACCCGCGACTTCGACGGCGTCGAGGTCATCGTCGACCGCATGAGCGTGCCCTATCTCGACGGCTCGACGATCGACTTCGAGGACACCATCCAGAAGCAGGGCTTCACGATGGACAACCCCAACGCGGGGGGCAGCTGCGCCTGCGGAGACTCGTTCCACTGACGCGGCTACCACCTTCAGGACGACACGCCGCCGACCCTCAGGGGTCGGCGGCGTGTCGTCGTTCAGAGCCATCTGTGCGGGGCGTCGCAGGAGCCTGAGCGCGTTCTGTGGGTACTAGGATCGGAGGTGACTGCTCATCGACTCGGAGGAAGACATTGCGCAATCGTCGATCTCGTTGGATCGCGGCCCCGGTCGCGGTCGTCGTCGCTCTTGCGCTGGCCGGATGCACTCAGGCACAGCTGCAGGGCTGGATGCCGAGCACCTCGGGGCTCACGAACCACGTCGACCGCATCATGGGCCTGTGGACGACGTCCTGGATCGTGCTGCTGGCCGTCGGCCTCGTCACGTGGGGCCTCATGATCTGGGCCGCCATCGCCTACCGCCGCCGCCGCGGCCAGACCGGCCTGCCGGTGCAGCTGCGCTACCACATGCCGATGGAGATCTTCTTCACGATCGTGCCGGTCATCCTCGTCGCGGGCTTCTTCGCCTTCACCGCGCGTGACCAGGCGATCATCGAGGAGCCGATCGAGGACCCCGACTACTCGCTCACCGTCTACGGCAAGCGCTGGGCATGGGACTTCCTCTACGAGCGCGAGAACCAGGACCCGGTCTACTATCAGGGCATCCAGGTGCAGGACGACCCGGAGACGAACCAGATGGACGCGAGCTCGCTGCCCACGCTGGTGCTGCCGACCAACTCGTCGATCGAGATCACGCTCGAGTCGCGCGACGTCGCGCACTCGTTCTGGGTCGTGGAGTTCCTCTACAAGAAGGACATGCTCCCCGGCGTCACGAACCACATGTACTTCGAGACGGGCGACCAGGAGGGCATCCTGCGCGGCAAGTGCGCGGAGCTCTGCGGCGAGTACCACTCGGCCATGCTCTTCAACGTCGAGCTGGTCAGCCCCGAGGAGTACGATGCGTACCTCGAGGACCTCGAGTCGCAGGGCTTCGTCGGCGAGATCCCCGACACGCTCAACCCCGATCCCGTTCCCGGAACCGAGCCGGGGTCCCAGGAAGGCGAGGGCAACTGATGACTGCCACGGTCACGCCAACGACGCAGACCCGGCCGGCGATCAGCCGCTCGGCTGAGGCCAAGGGCAATGTCCTGGTCAAGTGGCTCACCACCACCGACCACAAGACGATCGGGTACCTGTACCTGATCACGTCGTTCCTGTTCTTCCTGATCGCCGGCGTCATGGCACTGCTGATCCGCGCCCAGCTGTTCGCGCCGGGCCTGGAGATCGTGCCGACGGAGGAGCAGTACAACCAGCTCTTCACCATGCACGGCACGATCATGCTGCTGATGTTCGCGACGCCGCTGTTCGTCGGCTTCGGCAACGTGATGATGCCGCTGCACATCGGCGCCGCCGACGTGGCGTTCCCGCGCCTCAACGCGCTCGCGTTCTGGATGTTCCTGTTCGGCTCCCTCATCGCGGTCGGTGGCTTCCTCACGCCCCAGGGTGCTGCCTCGTTCGGCTGGTTCGCCTACACGCCGCTCAGCGACAACGCGTTCTCGCCCGGCATCGGCGGCAACCTCTGGGCCCTGGGCCTCGGGCTGTCGGGCTTCGGCACGATCATGGGTGGCGTCAACTTCGTCACCACGATCATCACGATGCGCGCGCCCGGCATGACGATGTTCCGCATGTCGATCTTCACCTGGAACATCCTCATCACGTCGATCCTCGTGATCGTGGTGTTCCCGGTGCTCGCAGCGGCGATCTTCGGGCTGGTGATGGACCGCATCTTCGGCGGCCACATCTACGATCCGGCCAATGGCGGGGCCGTGCTCTGGCAGCACCTCTTCTGGTTCTTCGGCCACCCAGAGGTCTACATCATCGCGCTGCCGTTCTTCGGCATCATCTCCGAGGTCATCCCGGTCTTCTCGCGGAAGCCCATCTTCGGCTACAACACGCTGGTCGGCGCGACGATCGCGATCGCGGCGCTGTCGGTCACGGTGTGGGCGCACCACATGTACGTCACCGGCACGGTGCTGCTGCCCTGGTTCTCGCTGATGACGATGCTCATCGCGGTGCCCACCGGCGTGAAGATCTTCAACTGGATCGGCACGATGTGGCGCGGCTCGATCACGTGGGAGTCGCCCATGCTGTGGTCGCTGGGCTTCCTCGTGACGTTCACCTTCGGCGGCCTGACCGGCGTCATCCTCGCGTCGCCGCCGCTCGACTTCGCCATCTCCGACACGTACTTCGTGGTCGCGCACTTCCACTACGTGGTGTTCGGCACCGTCGTGTTCGCGATGTTCGCCGGCTTCTACTTCTGGTGGCCGAAGTGGACGGGCAAGATGCTCAACGACCGCCTCGGTCACGTGCACTTCTGGCTGCTGTTCATCGGCTTCCACATGACGTTCCTGGTGCAGCACTGGCTGGGCGTCATGGGCATGCCCCGCCGGTACTACTCGTACCTGGAGGAGGACGGCTTCACCTGGATGAACCAGCTCTCGACGGTCGGCTCGGTCGTCCTGGCTGCCTCGATGATCCCGTTCCTCTGGAACGTGTGGATCACCGCGCGCACCGCGCCCAAGGTCACGGTCGACGACCCGTGGGGCACCGGCCGCTCGCTCGAGTGGGCGACCAGCTGCCCGCCGCCGCGGCACAACTTCGTGTCGATCCCGCGCATCCGCTCGGAGTCGCCCGCGTTCGACCTGCACCACCCGCGTGCCGGCATGCAGTACGGCGTCGGCCTGGGCGGGCTCAAGGACGCCCCGGACCGCCCGGTGGTCGACCTGACCGACGAGGAGGTGCGCTGACATGCGCGCGAACATCATCCTGATGGCCGTCCTCGCCGCGTTCTTCTTCCTGTGCGCCGCGGCCTACACGCTGAGCCACATGGCGACGTACGACGGCCGCATCGAGTGGGCCGGCACGCTCGGCATGGCGCTCACCGGCGTCATGGCGGTGCTCATCGGCTTCTACCTGGTGCTGATCCGTCGCGGCCAGCACGGCCACGAGCACCCGTCCGACCGCCTCGACGCCGAGATCGACGACGCCGACCCCGAGGAGGGGCACTTCTCCCCGTGGAGCTGGTGGCCGATCGGCCTCGCCGTCGCCTTCGCGCTGATGTTCCTCTCGCTCGCGGGCCCGACGTTCCTCATCCCCATCAGCGCCGGTCTGTTCGCGATCATGATGGTCGGCTGGGTGTACGAGCACTACCGCGGCAACTTCAGCCGCTGAGCCTCAGAGTCACTGAGCTCTGCGCAACGACCGAAGGCCCCGTCCGCGAGGATGGGGCCTTCGTCGTGTCAGGCCGAGCGTCCCGCGCGCAGCCCCGTGTGCAGGCATCCGCCCAGGAACGTGCCCTCGAGCGCGCGGTAGCCGTGCACGCCACCGCCGCCGAAGCCGGCCGCCTCGCCGACGGCGAACAGCCCCGGCACCGGGCGGCCGTCAGCGCCGAGGGCGCGCGAGTCGAGGTCGGTCTGGATGCCGCCCAGCGTCTTTCGGGTGAGCGTGTGCAGGCGCACGGCGATGAGCGGCCAGTGGCGCTCGTCGAGGATGCGGTGCGGCGCCGCGGTGCGCACGAGGCGATCGCCGACGTACTCGCGGGCGCGCCGGATCTCGACCGCCTGCGGGTCGGTGGAGTCGGGGTCGGCGACGGCGGCGTCGCGCTCGTCGATGGCGGCGACGACCGCGGCCCGGTCGATGCCCGGGCCGCCCGACTCGGCGCTCAGGCGCTCCATGCCGTCGAGCAGCTCGGTGAGCGAGTGCGCCACCACGAAGTCGTCGCCGTGGTCGAGGAACGCCTGCACGGGGGCGGGAGCCCCCGGCAGCACGCGCTGGGCGAGCTTGGGAATGCTGCGGCCGGTGAGGTCGGGGTTCTGCTCGGAGCCCGAGAGCGTGAACTCCTTCTCGACGATCGACTGGGTGAGCACGAACCACGAGTGCTCGGCCCCGACCTGGCGCAGGTGCTCGAGCGTCGAGAGGGTGTCGAAGCCGGGGTAGTTGGGGGAGGGGAGCCGGCGGCCCAGGTGGTCGAGCCAGAGGCTCGACGGGCCCGGGAGGATGCGGATGCCGTGGTCGGGCCAGATCGGATCCCAGTTGCGGATGCCCTCGGTGTAGTGCCACATGCGGTCGCCGTTGACGAGGCGGGCGCCCGCGTCGTTGGCGATCGCGAGCCCGGAGCCGTCGACGTGCAGGGGCACGCCGCGCACGGCCGTGCGAGGCGCCTCGCCCAGGCGCGCCGGCCACAGCTCGCGCACCCGCTCGAGCTCGCCGCCGATGCCGCCGGTGGCGACCACGACGCTCTCGGCGCGCAGCGAGAACTCGCCAACGGCCTCGCGGCTCGAGGGCTCGCCGCGCACGGTCAGGTCGTCCGCGAGGCGGTCGCCGGCCACCCCGACGACCCGGCCGTCCTCCACCAGCAGCCGGGTGACGCGGTGGCGGAACGAGAGCGTCGCACGGCCGTCGGCGACGGCGTCGCGCAGCTGCCGGGTGAAGGGTGCGACGAGGCCGGGGCCGGTGCCCCAGACGATGTGGAAGCGGGGCACCGTGTTGCCGTGCCCGCCGGCCGTGCGGGCGCCGCGCTCGGCGTGGCCGACGATCGGGAACAGCCGCACGCCCAGCGCGCGCAGCCACGGCCGCAGATCCCGGTGGGCGAACGCGAGGTAGGCCTCGGCCCACTGGCGACCCCACGCATCCTCGTCGTCGCGGTCGAAGCCGGCGGAGGCCGCCCAGTCGGCGCGGGCGAGCTCGAGCGAGTCGTCGATGCCGAGCCGGCGCTGCTCGGGGGAGTCGACGAGCAGCAGGCCGCCGAACGACCAGAAGGCCTGGCCGCCGATGGAGTGCCGGCCCTCCTGCTCGACGATGCGCACCCTGCGGCCGCGGTCGAGGGCCGTGCAGGCGGTCACGAGCCCGGCCAGGCCGGCTCCGATCACGATGACGTCGTGGTCGTCGGATGCGGCCATGGTGCGCTCCTTGCCTACCGGAAGAGGGGGTTGCGGTTGAGCATCGCCGTGGCGGCGCGCTCGAAGTAGTCGTCGAGCTCCGCGCGGTGCAGCGGTGCAGGGTCGAGCGCGTCGAGCGCGCCGTGCATGCAGGCGAGCCAGCGGTCGCGGGCGTCGGGGTCGATCGGGAAGGCCGCGTGGCGCATGCGCAGCCGGGGGTGGCCGCGCTGCTCGCTGTAGGTCGTCGGCCCGCCCCAGTACTGCTCGAGGAACCGGCGGAACCGCTCCTCGGCGCCGGCGCGGTCGTCCTGCGGGTACATCGGCCGCACGACCTCGTCGGCCCAGATGCGGTCGTAGAACTCGCGCACGAGGTCGGTGAAGAAGGCCTCGCCGCCGACGGCGTCGTAGAGGGTCTGATGCGTCATCGCTTTGCTCCGGAGGCCTGCTGCTCGCCCATGCCCTGCACGACCACCTTCTGCAGCGACGGCAGCACGACCCCCAGGTCGTCGAGGCCCGTCTTGATGCGGCGGCGCAGCTCGCGGGCCACGTCGTCCTTCGCGCTGGCTCGGGTCTTCACGACGAGTCGGATGACGACCGCTTCGGCCGAGACCGACTCGATGCCCCACGTCTCGGGCTTGTCGATGATGCGGCCGAGCCACTCGGGCGCCTCGCTCATGTCGGTCGCGACGTCGAGCAGCCGCTGCTCGATGACGTCGACGTCGGCGCTGTAGGGCACCGCCTGATCGATGATCACGCGCGCCCAGCCCTGCGACCTGTTGCCGACGCGGATGATCTCGCCGTTGCGCACGTACCAGAGGGTGCCGTGCACGTCGCGCACCTGGGTGACGCGGATGCCCACCGACTCGACGACGCCCGATGCCTCGCCGAGGTCGACCACGTCGCCGATGCCCATCTGATCCTCGAACACCATGAAGAGGCCGTTGAGGAAGTCCTTGATGACGCCCTGGGCGCCGATGCCGGCTGCCGCGCCGAGGAAGCCTGCCATCGCGACGAGCGACGCGGGCTCGACGCCGAGGATGCTCAGGATGAGGATCAGCGCGAGCGCGCCGATCACCCAGGCGAGCATCGTGTTGAGCACGCTGCCGATCGCGCGGGTGCGCTGCACGACCCGCACCTGGGCGAGCGGCGAGTTCGACAGCGCCTCGGTGTCGGCGGCGTCGGCGCGGCGCTTCACGCCGCTCACGACACCGCCGACCACGCGGCCGATCAGCTGCCTGATCACCCAGAAGGCGATGAAGGCGCTGACGATCACCAGGAGCACGCCGATCGGCTGACCCCAGGACTGCCACCAGACGCCGACGGCGAGCCAGTCCACGCCCGGCGAGTCGGGGGCGGACTCGGCGCTCGTCGCCATCAGGGTGCTCATCGACGCCATCGTTGAGCCGATCAGGCGTCCCGCTCCTGTGCGGCCAGCGCCCGCTCGACGCCGGCGAGGTGCTCGACCATGATGCGGCGCAGCGCCGGCGACGCCGACTCGTTGGCGGCCAGCCACCCGCGGGTCGCCTCGGCGAGCTGCGGGCTCGCGGCCACGGCCGGGTAGAGCCCCACGAGCAGCCCCTCGGCCACCTGGTAGGTGCGCGACTCCCAGAGCCCGACGATGGCCTCGTGGTAGCGGCCCACGATCGCGTCGAGCGATGCGGGGTCGTTGACGTGCACGAGGCCGAGGCCCGTGTAGCGCACGATCATGTTCGAGGCGCCGGCCTGGTCGACGACCGACGCGAACGCGGCCTCCTTGGCCTCGGGCGTGGGGATG
The DNA here is from genome assembly GCF_030758955.1 of Agrococcus beijingensis. Lineage (NCBI taxonomy): Bacteria > Bacillati > Actinomycetota > Actinomycetes > Micrococcales > Microbacteriaceae > Agrococcus > Agrococcus beijingensis. The sequence continues at coordinate 299,590 of NZ_CP132360.1, forward strand.
GTCGCGCGGGCGCGGGCGGCGAACTGCCGGCCGGTGGCGGTGTCGTCGGTCGCGAGCTCCGCGTCGATCTCGGCCGGGCCGGCGGCGCCGTTCAGCACCAGGCCGTCGAGCAGCTGCCAGCGCAGGTCGGCGTCGATCGCGAGCCCCTCGAGCGTGCGCGAGCCGTCGAGCAGCGACTGCAGGATCGTGACGTGGTCGGGCGTCGAGGCGAGCCCGGCGAACGCGCCGATGAACTGGAACTGCGCGTCGGAGCCGGCCTCCGCCTGCTCTGCCAGCGTCCACAGCGCATCCGCCGCCTTGTCGATCGTGGCGGCGCGTCGCGACGGGTGCACGTAGGTGCGGGCCGACAGCGCCAGCTGCGCGAGCGCGAGGCGGATCGTGGTCGACTCGGTCTCGGCGCCGATGTTGGCGAGCACGAGGTCGACGTAGTCGCTCGCCGGCGTCTCGCCGTCGCGCGTGGCGTCCCAGGCTGCGCCCCAGACGAGGGCGCGGGCCAGCGGATCCTCGATGGCGCTGAGGCTGGTGATGGCGGTGCTCATCGACTGCTCGTCGAGGCGGATCTTCGCGTAGGCGAGGTCGTCGTCGTTGAGCAGGATGAGCGCAGGGCGGATGTGGCCGAGCAGCTGCGGCACGTCGGTGCTCTCGCCGTCGATGTCGAGCTCGACCCGGTGGATGCGGCGCAGCAGATCGTCGTCGAGCTCGTAGAAGCCCACCGCGATGCGGTGCGGGCGCAGCGTCGGCCACTCGGCGGGGGCCGACTGCTCGATCGCGAAGGCCGAGATGATGCCGTCGGCGGTCAGCTCCATGCGGGGGCGCAGCGTGTTGACGCCGGCGGTCTCGAGCCACTTCTGGCTCCACTGGCTCAGGTCGCGGCCGCTGGCGGCCTCGAGCTCCGACAGCAGGTCGCTGAGCTCGGTGCTGCCCCACGCGTGCTTGCGGAAGTAGGCGCCGACGCCCTGCATGAAGGCCTCGATGCCCACCCACGCGACGAGCTGCTTCAGCACCGAGCCGCCCTTGGCGTAGGTGATGCCGTCGAAGTTGACCTGCACGTCCTCGAGGTCGCGGATCTCGGCGACGATCGGGTGCGTCGACGGCAGCTGGTCCTGGCGGTACGCCCAGGTCTTCTCCATCGCCTGGAAGGTGGTCCAGGCGCCGGTCCACTCGGTGGCCTCGGCGGTCGCGAGGGTCGACGCCCACTCGGCGAACGACTCGTTGAGCCACAGGTCGTTCCACCAGCGCATCGTGACGAGGTCGCCGAACCACATGTGGGCCAGCTCGTGCAGCACGGTCACGACGCGGCGCTCACGGATGGCGTCGGTCACCTGCGCGCGGAACACGTACGACTCGGTGAAGGTGACGGCTCCCGCGTTCTCCATCGCGCCCGCGTTGAACTCCGGCACGAACAGCTGGTCGTACTTCTCGAACGGGTAGGCGACGCCGAACTGCGACTCGAAGAACGCGAAGCCCTTGCGGGTGGTGTCGAAGATGTAGTCGGCGTCCATGTGCTCGGCGAGCGAGGCGCGGCAGAAGATGCCGAGCGGGATCGTGCGGCCGTCGCTCGAGGTGAGCTCGGAGCGGGTGACCGTGTACGGGCCGGCGACGAGTGCGGTGATGTAGCTCGAGATGCGCGGCGTGGGCTCGAAGCTCCACGTGGCCGTCTCGCCGTCGACGACGGGCTCGGGGGTCGGCTGGTTCGACACGACCTGCCAGGCGGCGGGCGCAGTCACGGTGAAGCGGAACGTGGCCTTCAGGTCGGGCTGCTCGAAGACCGCGAAGACGCGGCGCGAGTCGGGCACCTCGAACTGCGAGTAGAGGTAGACCTCGCCGTCGACCGGGTCGACGAAGCGGTGCAAGCCCTCGCCGGTGTTGCCGTAGAGCGCGTCGGAGACGACGGTCAGCTCGTTCTCGGCGGCGAGGCCGTCGAGCTGGATGCGCACGCCGTCGTTCACGGCGGATGCGTCGAGCTCGGTGCCGTTGAGGGTGACGGCGTGCACGGTGCGCGAGATGTGGTCGATGAAGGTCGACGCGCCCTCGTCGGCGCGGAACTTCACGGTGGTGGTCGAGCGGAACGTCTCGTCGCCGGTCGTCAGGTCGAGCGCGATGTCGTAGCTGTCGACGTCGACGAGCGCGGCACGCTCCTGCGCTTCGGCGCGGGTGAGGTTCTCTCCGGGCACGCGGGACTCCTTGTGGTCATGGTGTGACTGGTGCGACCAGCGTAGTGCCGCGCGCCAGGGCGACGGCCGGGGCACCGGGGCCCGAGACGGTCCCCGGCGCTGGCGTCGCGGCGGAGGTCCGCAAGGGCCTCCGCTCTTCGCTCCAGCGCGCGGATAGCATCGAGGCATGACTCAGCAGCGCGTGCGCATGTGGTTCGACCCGACCTGCCCCTGGGCATGGATGACCTCCCGCTGGCTCGGCGAGGTCGCCGAGGTGCGCGGGTTCGAGGTCGACTGGCAGGTGATGAGCCTGGCCGTGCTCAACGAGGGCCGCGACCTGCCCGAGGCCTATCTCGCGCGCATGCCGCGCTCCATGCGCATGACGCGACTGGTCACCGCTGCTCGCGCGGCGGGCGGCGACCAGGTCGTGAAGCCCCTGTACGACGCGCTGGGGGAGCGCATCCACCACCAGCGCCGCAAGGACGACGACGCCATCATCGCCGAGGCGCTCGACGCGGTCGGCCTGGATGCGTCGCTGGCGGTCGAGCACGACGCTCACGACGCGACGCTGCGGTCGACGCACCAGGCGGCGATCGACCTCGTCGGCGACGACGTGGGCACCCCGGTGGTCGCGGTCGACGACGTCGCGTTCTTCGGCCCGGTCGTCAGCCCCGCACCCACAGGCGAGGAGGCCCTGCGCCTGTTCGACGGCGTGGTGGCCGCGGCCTCGGTCGACGGCTTCTTCGAGCTGAAGCGCTCCCGCACGCGCGGGCCCGTCTTCGCCACCGACGCGGTCCTGGCCGCAGGACCGCAGGAGGCATGATGCGCATCCACGTCGCGACCGACCACGCCGGCTTCGAGATGTCGAAGCGGCTCATCGAGCACCTCACCGACCGCGGCCACGACTGCGTCGACCACGGGCCGAGCCTCTACGACGCCGAGGACGACTACCCCTCGTTCTGCATCAACGCTGCCCGCGCCGTGGTGCGCGACCAGCGTGCGGGCGTCGACGCGCTCGGCGTCGTGTTCGGCGGCTCCGGCAACGGCGAGCAGATGGCGGCGAACAAGGTGGAGGGCGTGCGCGCGGCGCTCGCCTGGAGCCTCACGACCGCGGAGCTCGCCCGCGAGCACAACGACGCCAACGTCGTCGCCGTGGGTGCGCGCCAGCACACCGAGGAGGAGATGCTCGCGATCATCGACGCCTTCATCGCGACCCCGTTCACCGGCGTGGAGCGGCACGCGCGGCGCATCGCGCAGCTCGGCGAGTACGAGACGACGGGCGGCATCGCGGGCCACGAGATCCGCTGATGCCCGGTCGTGCCTGATGCCGGAGGGCCTGCCTGATGCCGGAGCGCCTGCGCTGATGCTTGAGAGCTCACCCGATGCCTGAGGGCCACTCCGTCCATCGCATCGCCCGCCAGTTCGGCGCGAACTTCGTCGGCTCGACGGCGGCCGTGACGAGCCCGCAGGGGCGCTTCGACGTCGGCGCCGCCGAGCTCGACGGCCGGCTCATCACCTCGTCGGAGGCGATCGGCAAGCACCTGCTGCTCGGCTTCGACGGCACCGCGACGCACCCCGATCGGGTGCTGCACGTGCACCTGGGCATCTACGGCGCGTGGGACTTCGCTGGCGCCATCTCGGTCGACCCGACGATCGCCGCGGCCGACGGGCGGATGGGGCAGACGGGGATGCTCGGGGTGCCGTTGGGCGGCGCCGGCACCGAGGGCGAGAACGAGGCCTCGATCGCCTCGATCGGGGCGCCGCGGCTCGCCCGTCTGCGGGCGGGGGAGCGGGAGACGGCGACGACGGCTGCGACGGCGACCGCCTTCCCGCCGGACTCGGTCGGTCAGGTGCGCGTGCGCATCCTCACCGACCGCGCCGTCGCCGACCTGCGGGGGCCGACGGTCTGCGAGGTGCTCGAGCCCGCCGAGGTGGTGGCGCTCGCGCAGCGGCTGGGGCCCGACCCGCAGGCGCTCGGCGCGACCGGCCCGCTGGGGGAGACGAAGCAGCAGGCGGAGGATCGCTTCGTCGAGCGGGCGTCGCGCTCGAAGCAGCCGATCGGGCAGCTGCTCATGGATCAGTCGGTGGTCGCCGGGATCGGCAACGTCTATCGGGCCGAGCTGCTGTTCAGGGCGGCGATCGATCCGCTCCGCCCGGGCGCGCAGCTGACCGTCGACGAGCTGCGGGCGCTCTGGCGCGATTGGGTGAAGCTGCTGCGCATCGGCGTCGAGACGGGGCAGATGCTCACGATCGACGGGCTGCGCGGTGCCCGGCGGGCTGCGGCGCTCGCGAACCGCGCCGATCGGCACTGGGTCTACAAGCGCGAGGGGCTGCCGTGCCACCGCTGCGGCACGCCGGTCGCGCTCGAGACGATGCAGGGGCGCAAGCTCTACTGGTGCCCGGGCTGCCAGCTCTGAGTGCGCTGCCGAAGCGGTGCAGCGCCACCGCTGAGCGCGCTGCCGAAGCGGTTCAGCGCCAGCGGTAGAGCGTCGCGCCGTCGATGCCGGTGGCCGACGGGCTGACGACCCACGATCCGGTGGGGTCGTCCTCGCGGACGGCGACGATCACCTGCGCCGTCTCGCGGCCGCCGGGAGCCATCTCGAAGACGTAGCCGAGGTCGTTGGGCGCGGCTGCGGTCGAGGCGGAGTTCTGGTCGGAGAAGGGGCCGCCGTCGGGCTGGTAGGCGAAGGTCATGTCGAACATCGGATGCGTCGTCACGACCCCGACGTTCTCGATCTCGAGCTCGAGGATGACGAAGCGCTCCCCGGCGCGCGGGATCCCTCCCGTCTGCGCGGCGAGGCCGTCGGCGGGGTCGATGCTGCGCAGCGCCGTGATCTCCCACGTCGAGCCGCGATCCGTGTGGATCGTGACGGTGTCGCCGTAGGAGAACTCGCCGGGGGCCGTCGTCGGCACCGGCGGCGTTGTCGGCCCGTTCGTCGTGGGCGGCGGGTTGAGGTCGGTGAAGACGGGACCCTGCGACGCGGGGATCGCCGGGTCGTCGGGCGTCGACGGCGGCAGGGCGACGCAGGCGGCGAGCGTCAGGGCCGCGACGGTGCCGGCCACGAGGGCGGCGCCGAGGCGGTTGGAGCCGCGCGCGGGGCGCCGGGTGACGATCGGGGACACGGCAAGCACGCTACCGCGAGGGGCTGTGAGCGGGGCCTCTGGTCGCGCGGTGACGACGCTGCTGTCGTGCCGTCCTCGCGCTCGGTCGTCAGTACGGCAGGTCGGGCGGCGGCTCGGGCGGCGGAAGCGCGGCTCCCCATCGATCGGGCGGCAGTGCGCGCTCGATGTCGGCGAACGTCGGCCCGATGGGCTCGGGCACGGTGCTGACGACGTCGCCGAGCGGCGTCGTCCACTCGATGACGCCGTGGTCGAGCTGCCGCATGCTCCAGCGGGAGGCGTGCTTGAGCGTGTGGTCGCCGCGGCACAGCACGGCGAGGTTGTCGAGCGACGTGGTGCCGCCCTTCGCCCAGTCGAGCGTGTGGTCGAGGTCGGCGCGTCTGCCGCCGCACGCGCAGCCGGGGAAGCGGCATCCGCCGTCGCGCGCGTGCAGCCATCGCTGCTGCTCGGCTGCGGGCCGGTAGGTGTCGACGGTGACGGCCACGCCGGTGACGGGATCGGTGAACAGCCGCTCCCACATCGCGACGCCGCCGGCGAGGCGGCGTGCGGTCTCGCCGTCGATCAGCACCCGGCCGTCGAGCGCGGCGGGGAAGCGGAGCTGCGACGTCTCGCCATCGTGCAGCAGCTCGGTGGCCGGCATCGTGATGGCAACGTGCGCCTTGAACAGCGAGGTGCCGTGCAGGTCCTCCGGCACCGAGCCGCCGAGCAGCAGCTCGCAGAGCGCGTCGGCCCGGAACTGGTCGAAGGTGCGAGGGTCGTCCTTCGGCTTGGCGCGTGCCGCCTGCGTCAGGCGGTCGTAGAGCCCGACGGCGAGCACCGCAGGCACTCGCGCGACCACGTCGCACATGCCGTCGCCGGCGTCGAACAGCTCGACCCGGCGGCGATCCCGTGCGGCATCGTGCCGCTGCTGCAGCGGCTCGGTGAGCGCCGCATCGACGATGCGCTTGGCACGTCGCCGCAGCCGGCCGGGTGTCGTCGTCTCGGCGATGGCGACCAGCTCGGCCTCGACGGCAGCCCGGTCCTCGGGCGTGACGCGCTGGTCGAGCCGCACCGCGCGGGTCTCGGCCTCGATGACGCGGAGGTGGCCGACCGTGATGCGGCCGGCCTTCGCCGACTCGTGCGCCGCCGGCAGCTCGCGGACGAGGCTCCACGCATCCGTCATCTGCTTCTCGAGCCCACGATGGGAGACGCCGATGTCGACGGCGGCGATCGAGGCGAGCTCGCGCACGCCGACCCCGCTGTCGCCCGGCTGCTCGAGCACGCGCTGCAGGTGCTCGGCCATCAGCGCGCGCTGCTCGCCCGCGATGCGGGCCGACTGGCGCTCGAGGGCACGCATGCGGGCGGCGAACTCGCGGTCGAGCTGGAGCCGTCGGGTGGCGGCATCGTCGTCGAGGGGCGGCCGCGACGGCAGGCTGCGGCCGGTGCGGACGAGCTCGTCGATCTCGGCGTCGGAGAGCGACGCCATCAGCGCGCTCTGCTCCTGCTCGAAGGCGATCAGCGACTCGTCGAGCTCGGCTGCGGTCGCGCCGAACGGATCGACCGCACCGGCGCGCACGGCGGCGATGTAGCCGTCGGCGTCGATGCCCATCTCGTCCATGCGGCAAGTGAACACCGCACCACTGACACGACCGGCTGGGCTGTGGAGAACGGCAGCTAGCCCGATCCGAAGTGCTGCCGGTGCTGGCCGGGCGTCGTGCGCAGTCGCCTGCGGAAGGCACGGTGCATGGTCTCGGGCACGCCGAACCCGCAGGCCGCCGCGATCTGCTCGGTCGTCCTCGATGTCGTCTCGAGCAACCCGCAGGCAGCGTCGATGCGCAGGGCCTCGACCTGCTCCGCAGGCGTGACGCCGACTGCGGCCTTGAACACTCGGCTGAACTGGCGCTCGGAGAGGTTCGCGCGCATCGCCAGCGCCGGGATCGAGAGGTCTGCGGCGAGGTTGGCCGTCAGCCACTCGAGCACCTCGCGCACCGGCTCGTGCTCCTCCGACTGCGCGGCGAGCGCGGCGGAGAACTGGCGCTGCCCGCCAGACCGCCTGAGGTAGACGACCAGCTGACGGGCCACTGCGGCAGCCGCTCGCCGACCGCGGTCCTCGGAGACGAGCGCGAGGGCGAGATCGATCCCGGCGGTGACGCCGGCCGAGGTCCAGAGGTTGCCGTCGCGCACATAGATCGCGTCGGTCTCGACGGCCACGCGGGGGAAGTCGCGCGCCAGCATGGCGCACTCGGCCCAGTGGGTCGTCGCCCGCCTGCCGTCGAGGAGCCCTGTCGCGGCGAGGAGGAACGCCCCGGAGCACACAGAGGTGATCCTGCGAGCCCGTTCGCCGAGCAGCCGCACGTGGTGCACGAGGTGCTCGTCGGCGATGGCTGCGTCCATGTCGCGACCGCCGGAGACCACGAGGGTGTCGATCTCACCGCGCACGTCGGCGATCGGCGTGGAGCCGAACTCGAGCCCGCTGGTGGAGAGCACCGGTCCGCCGTGAGCACTGACGACCTCGGTGCGGTAACGCGGCTCGGGCAGCATGCGCGACGCAGTCGAGAACACCTCGAGCGGGCCCGTCACGTCGAGGATCTGGGCGGACGGGAACGCCACGATCACGATGTGCGGCTCGATCACGGCGGCTCCACTGGCGAGGCTGCTGGGGCGCGGGTGGCCGAGATCGTCAACGACGTGTCCTAGGGGCCCCGGAGGTCGGAGCCTACGGTGAATGTATCCCCGAACGGAACGAGATGCTCGTGCCAACTTTGTCGGTTTCCAGACGCCTCGGCGTCATCGCAGTCAGCGTCGTCGTGGCGACGACCTCGATCGTTGGCCTCACGGCCGCTCAGGCCGACGGTGAACCGCCTACGCTGAGGCAGCTGACCGAGCGGCTCGACCGAGAGCAGCCGCTGATCATGGGCGAGTACGGCGTGCCCGGCGCCGCGGTCGCGGTCGTGCGGCAGGGCGAGGCGGTGTGGTCGACCGGGTACGGCGACGCCGCCGCGGGCGAGCCCATGACGGCAGACACGGTGTTCCAGGTGGCATCGATCTCGAAGACGCTGACCGCGTGGGGTGTGATGCGCCTGGTCGAGTCGGGGCAGGTCTCCTTGGAGGCTCCGATCGCCGACTACGTCACCCGATGGTCGCTGCCGCCTTCCGACCACGACGCGAGCGGCGTCACCGTCGCCCGCGTCATGAGCCACACCGCCGGGTTCAACCGCGTCGACGGCCACCCCCTGCCGGTGGGTGAGCAGCTGCCGACCCTCGAGGAGTCGCTCTCCGGAGACAACGGGGGCGGTCAGAGCCTGCGGATCGAGTTCGAACCGGGGCGGGGCTTCCACTACTCGAACGCGGGCTACACGCTGCTCCAGCTCATGATCGAGGAGGTGACGGGCGAGCGCTTCTCCGACTACATGCAGGCGGCGATCCTCGACCCGCTCGGCATGACCGACAGCACCTACGACCCGACACGGGTGACGGCTCAGGCCACCGGCCACTACGCGAGCGGTCAGCCGCTGCCGCACTACCGCTTGACCGAGCAGGCCGCAGGCGGCCTCTACTCGACCGCGAACGACCTGGCGCTGCTCGTGGCCGCCAGCATGGCCGGGCCGGCCGGGGAACCGGTCGGGCGCGGGGTGCTCACGAGCGAATCGGTGCGCACGATGATGGCGCCGCAGCAGATGCCCGACGGATCCGTCGTCAGCCTCGGCCACCTGAACGACCAGCTCGACGACGGCTTCACCACGACGGGAAACAACGGCCACAACATCGGATGGATCACCAACATGGTGATCGTCCCTGAACTGGGGGAGGGCATCGTGATCCTGACCAACAGCGACGTCGAGACGACAGGGCTCGGCCTGCGGGCATGGACGCAGTGGCTCGGCGTCTCCGACACCTTCACGACGCAGGCTTCGATGGTCGCCCTCGACGAGACCAGCACGATCATGCTCGTGGGCGCCGGACTGCTGCTGGCACTGGCGGGGGCGCTGCTCGTGGTCGCGCTCGTGCAGGCGCTGGTGGGCCGACGCCGACGCCGATGGCTCTGGCGGTCGCGGCACCCGGCGCCGCGCATCGCGATCCGAGGATCGCTTGCCGCGCTGGCGATCGCCGGCCTGATCGCCGTGCTCGTGCTGCCGGAGCGGCCCGTGTACGAGACGCTCCTGCCGATCGAGACGGCAGCGGTGCTCGTCGCTGTCGTCTGCTCCGCCGCTGCCGCGCTCGTCTTCGCGAGCACCCGACGGGCGCACCGATGAAGCGCGCGTGGCTCGTCGGCGCTCTGGCCGCCGCACTGATGCTCTCCGGGTGCGCAGCGAACAGCCCCTTCGACCTGGCCGACGGGCAGGCGAGCCTCGACTGCGAGGGCGACGGCGCGACCACGGTCGTGCTCCTGGCGGGCATGGGAGACGACGCGTCGACGTGGCGCCCGCTGCGGGACGCGCTCGGGCCGAACGTCAGGACCTGCGCGTGGGACTACCCCGGCGTCGGCGGATCGACCGGCTCGGCCGCGCCGATGACGGCGGGCGTCGCAGCTGCCTCGCTCGACGCGACGCTCACTGCGGCCGGTGTCGACCGGCCGGTCATGCTCGTCGGCCACTCCATCGCCGGCCTCACCGTGCGCCTCTTCGTCGGGCAGCATCCTGACGACGTGGCCGGCGTGGTGCTGTTCGACCCGACCGTCTCGTCGTTCGCCCACCGCTATGACCTCAAGTCGTTCCAGCCGAGCTGGGACGGCGCGGGCAGCGCGCACGAGGTCGACGAGATCACCGTCTGGCCCGACATCCCCTTCGAGATCCTGCGCCACGACTCCGCGGTCTACGCCGAGCAGGGGATGTGGGATGCCCAGGTCGAAGTCGCGTGGATCGTCGGCCAGGCCGACTTCGCGTCGCTGGCGCCCTCGGGCGTCGTGACGGAGGTGCCGGGCGCCGGGCACTACGTGCATCGCGATCAGCAGCAGACGGCGGTCGACGCTGTGCTGCGCGTGCTCGGCCAGATCGAGTAGCTGGGACATCGACCGCGACCGGAGTGGAGCGGGCGACGGGCGCGGAGGTCCGGTGGGCCTCCGCGTGATCCTGCCAGTGCGGCCGAAGGCCGCGCGTCTGTTCGATTGCCGGCGATCGCGACCCAGGGGAGCGGGCGTCGGGCGCGGAGGTCCGGTGGGCCTCCGCGTGATCCTGCCAGTGCGGCCGAAGGCCGCGCGTCTGTTCGATTGCCGGCGCTCGCGACCCAGGGGAGCGGGCGACGGGCGCGGAGGGCCGGTGGGCCTCCGCGTGATCCTGCCAGTGCGGCCGAAGGCCGCGCGTCTGTTCGATTGCCGGCGCTCGCGACCCAGGGGAGCGGGCGACGGGCGCGGAGGGCCGGTGGGCCTCCGCGTGATCCTGCCAGTGCGGCCGAAGGCCGCGCGTCTGTTCGATTGCCGGCGATCGCGACCCAGGGGAGCGGGCGACGGGCGCGGAGGTCCGGTGGGCCTCCGCGTGATCCTGCCAGTGCGGCCGAAGGCCGCGCGTCTGTTCGATTGCCGGCGATCGCGACCCAGGGGAGCGGGCGACGGGCGCGGAGGTCCGGTGGACCTCCGCGTGATCCTGCCAGTGCGGCCGAAGGCCGCGCGTCTGTTCGATTGCCGGCGATCGCGACCCATTGGAGCGGGCGACGGGAATCGAACCCGCGTAATCAGTTTGGAAGACTGAGGCTCTACCATTGAGCTACGCCCGCGTGCCCCGCACTCGCGTGAGCGGCGGGACTGGACGAATCTACCGCATCCACCGGCACCATCCGCCCCGCTACGCTCATGGCGTGCAGCGAAGCATCCCCCACGACCTCGTGCTCGGCGCCGCCACGGCGGCCTACCAGATCGAGGGCGCAGCGGCCGAGGACGGCCGCACGCCCAGCATCTGGGATGCGTTCAGTCGCGTCCCCGGGGCGGTGATCGACGCGCACAACGGCGATGTCGCCTGCGACCACTACCACCGCATGCCCGAGGACGTCGCGATGATGCGCGAGCTCGGGCTGCAGACCTACCGCTTCTCGACCAGCTGGGCACGCGTCTGCCCCGACGGCGGCGCCCCGAACGCCAAGGGCCTCGACTTCTACTCGCGGCTCGTCGACGAGCTGCTCGACGCCGACATCCTGCCGTGGCTGACGCTCTACCACTGGGACCTGCCGCAGACGCTCGAGGAGGCCGGCGGCTGGCCGAGCCGCGACACCGCCCACCGCTTCGTCGACTACGCGCTCGCGGTGCACGAGCGGCTCGGCGACCGGGTGCAGAACTGGACCACCCTCAACGAGCCCTGGTGCTCGTCGTTCCTCTCCTACATCGCCGGCGCGCACGCGCCGGGTCGGCAGAGCGTCGAGGCCGGCCTGCAGGCGGGCCACCACCTGCTGCTCGCCCACGGCATGGCCGTGCAGGCGCTGCGCGATGCGGGCGCCGAGCGCCTCGGCATCACCCTGAACTTCACCGTCGCCGACCCCGTCGACCCGAGCAGCGCATCCGACCTCGATGCCGCCCGGCGCATCGACGAGCAGTACAACCGGTTCTTCGTCGACCCGATCCTGCGCGGCTGCTACCCCGAGACGCTGCTCGCCGACGTCGGCCACCTGGGCCTCGACGCGGTGGTGCAGGAGGGCGACCTCGCGATCATCGCGAGCCCCATCGACGTGCTGGGCGTCAACTACTACCACGGCGACGCCTGCTCGTTCGAGCCGCCGGCCGAGCCGATGCTGCAGGATGCGCCGACCGATCGCGCGATCCGCAGCCCGTTCCCGGCGGCCGACGGCGTGCAGATCCACCCGCGCGGCCTGCCCGTGACGACGATGGGCTGGGAGGTGCAGCCCGACGGCCTCACCCGACTGCTCACCCGGCTGCACGAGGAGTACGCGGGGCCGAAGGGCGTCGAGCTCTGGGTCACCGAGAACGGCGCCGCCTACGACGACGAGGTGGTGCTCGAGACGCCGTGGGTCGCGGAGGATGCCGCGACGGAGGCAGACGGTGCGGATGCGTCCACGGATCAGGCGGGCACGCTCGCACCGCGCATCCACGACCCCGAGAGGGTGGACTTCCTCCGCGCGCACGTGGGCGCCGTGCTCGACGCGATCGACGCGGGGGTGCCCGTCAAGGGCTACATGTACTGGTCGCTGATGGACAACTACGAGTGGGCCTGGGGCTACCACAAGCGATTCGGCATCGTGCGGGTCGACTACGACACGCAGGAGCGCACCGTGAAGGACTCCGGGCTCGAGCTCGCGCGCATGATCCGCGAGCGCACGCTGTAGCGGGCGGGCGGGCGGGCGCACGCTGCGACCGGACGGGCGCACCCGGGCCGCGTCGCGCATCCGCCCCTGCACAGACGAAGGGCCGGCCCACCCGGCCGGCCCTTCGAGCTTGTGTGCCCTGATCGTGCGGTGATCAGCCCATCGACGGCGGCATCAGCACCGTGTCGATCAGGTAGACCGTGGCGTTGGCGGTCTGCACGCCGCCGCAGACGACGGTGGCGCCGTTGACCATCAGCTCGTCGCCCGAGCCCTCGACCATGAGCGTCTCGCCCTGCACGGTCGTCTGCTCGCCCACGATCGCGTCAGGCGCGATCTGTCCGGGCACCACGTGGTAGGTCAGCACCGAGCTGAGCGTCTCGGCGCCCTCGGGGGTGCCGAGCGCCTCGACGGTCTCGGCGGGCAGCGCCGCGAAGGCGTCGTCGACCGGCGCGAAGACCGTGAACTCGGAGCCGTTGAGCGTGTCGACCAGGTCGACCTCGGGGTTCAGCTGGCCAGAGACCGCGGCGACGAGCGTCGTGAGGATCGGGTTGTTCGAGGCCGCGACCGCGACCGGGTCCTGCGACATGCCGACGATCGAGCCGGCGCCGTCTGGCACCTGCTCGTCGTACATCGCGCAGCCGGCGCCGACGAGGCTGTCGTAGGCCGGGTCCATCGCGGCGTCCGACTCCATCGGCGCCTGCGTCATGCCGGTCGGCTCCGAGGCCTCGGGTGCCGCAGCGGTGCTGCCGCCCATCGAGCAGCCGGCGAGCGCGAGCGTCGCCGCGCCGACGAGCACGAGCCCTGCCATGGTGGGGTTCTTCTTGGTGAGCATCGCTGCTCTCCTTCCCTGTGGGGTAGCCGGCCCGTGCGAGCCGGTGATGCCAGGGGTTCGGAGCCTCCTGCAGACCGGATTGGACGAGTCGCGCCGACCGCGAACCCCATCCGCGAACGCCTCCGTGCCGAACCCTGTGCAACCTGCCTAGGAGGCACCATGCTCGCCCTCATCGGATTGCTCGGTGGTTTCATCACCGGCATCTCGCCCTGCATCATCCCGGTGCTGCCGGTCATCCTCTTCTCGGGCGGCATGCAGTCCGCGCGCGGCGGGCAGACGACGGATGCGCCTGCCGACGCGGGCACGGAGGCCTCGGGCGAGAGCGCGGTGGCGACCGCGACCGCGGTGCGGACCCGACGCATCCGCACCGTCTCGCGCTGGCGCCCGTACCTGGTGATCGCGGGCATCGTCGTGAGCTTCACGCTCATGACGCTCGCGGGCAGCCTGTTGCTGAGCCTGCTGGGGCTGCCGCAGGATGTGCTGCGCTGGGCCGGCATCATCGTGCTGAGCCTGATCGGCATCGGCCTCATCGTGCCCCGCTTGCAGCACCTGCTCGAGAAGCCGTTCCAGAAGATCCCGTGGCTGAACGCGGCCAGCGAGAGGTCGGGCAAGCTGCAGGGCTTCCCGCTCGGCCTCGCGCTCGGCGCCGTCTACGTGCCGTGCGCCGGCCCCGTGCTGGCCGCCATCACCGTCGCCGGATCCACGGGCCAGATCGGCCCCGACACGATCGTGCTCACCGTCTCGTTCGCGATCGGCGCGGCGCTGCCGCTGCTGTTCTTCGCGCTCGCGGGCCGCGGCCTCGCCGAGCGCATCGCGGCGTTCCGCAAGCGCCAGGGCGTGATCCGCATGGTCTCCGGCGCGCTCATGATCCTGCTCGCGCTCGGCCTCGTCTTCGACGTGCCGGCCAGGCTGCAGCGCCTCGTGCCCGACTACACCTCGGCGATCCAGGGCTTCATCGCCGACAACGAGGAGGTGCAGGACGCGATCGCGATCGGCGGCCTCGAGACCGAGGAGAACAAGGATCTCGACCTCTGCGACCCGGGCGCGACCCAGCTGCAGGAGTGCGGCACGGCCCCGAGCATCCGCGGCATCGAGTCGTGGTTCAACACCGAGGGCGACCAGCCGATCGACCTGGCCGAGCTGCGCGGGCAGGTCGTGCTCATCGACTTCTGGGCCTACTCCTGCATCAACTGCCAGCGGTCGGCGCCCCACATGAACGCCTGGCAGGACGCCTACGCCGACGCGGGGCTGCAGGTGATCGGCGTGCACAGCCCCGAGTATGCGTTCGAGAAGGTGCGGCAGAACGTCGTCGACGGCGCGGCCGCGCTCGGCATCGAGTACCCGGTGGCGATCGACAACTCGCTCTCGACCTGGACCAACTACCGCAACGCCTACTGGCCCGCCCGCTACCTGGTCGACGCCGACGGCACCGTGCGCAACGTGCACTTCGGCGAGGGCTCGTACCGGGAGGGCGAGCAGATGATCCGCGAGCTGCTGCAGCAGGCGAACCCCGACGTCTCGCTGCCGCCGGCCACCGAGCTCTCGGACGAGACGCCCGAGAACGCATCCATCACCCCCGAGTCGTACCTCGGCACCACCAAGATGCAGAACTTCGGCGGAGAGGAGCGCTACTCGACGCTCACCGAGGCGTTCGCGTACCCGGCGGAGCAGGCGCCCGACACCTTCGCGCTCGACGGCGCCTGGCGCCTCGAGACGCAGTTCGTGACGCCGCGGGACGGCGAGGCGCGGATCCGTCTCGAGTACCGCGGGCAGGAGGTGCGACTGGTGCTGGCCGGCTCGGGCACGGTCGTCGCCGACGTCGATGGCGAGCGGGTGGAGCTCGAGGTGTCGGGCACGCCCCGCTCGTACCAGCTGCTCGGGGCGGATGCGTCGCAGCAGGGAGTGATCGAGGTAACGGTGCCCGCGGGCGTCGAGGCCTACTCGTTCACGTTCGGGTGATCGGGCGGGAGCGCCGGCCGAGCGCTCCGCGGACCCCTTCCGCCAAATTCGACCTGGTGCACCAGGTCGCCATTGGTGGAAGGGGTCGAGCGGGCGTGCGATCACCTGCTGGCAGCGCCGATAGACTCGCCATTCGTATGGGAGCGATCCCTTACGGGGCGTAGCTCAGCTTGGCTAGAGTGCCCGCTTTGGGGGCGGGAAGTCGCAGGTTCGAATCCTGTCGCCCCGACGAGTCGGCTGCTGTCGCAGGTCCTTCGGCCCGGCGGGCAGCGCGTCGCGGTGCGACGCGGGTTCGAATCCTGTCGCCCCGCCGGTCCGACGCTGTCGCGGGTCCTCACGCCCGCGGCCAGCGCGTCGCGGGGCGCAGCGGGGTCGAATACTGTCGCCCCGACGGTCCGACGCTGTCGCGGGTCCTCACGCCCGCGGCCAGCGCGTCGCGGTGCGACGCGGGTTCGAATCCTGTCGCCCCGACGGTCCGACGCTGTCGCGGGTCCTCAAGCCCGCGGCCAGCGCGTCGCGGTGCGACGCGGGTTCGAATCCTGTCGCCCCGACGGTCCGACGCTGTCGCGGGTCCTCAAGCCCGCGGCCA